>JAHQWA010000601.1 GCA_019634045.1 Saprospiraceae bacterium | reverse complement strand
GCTGCATATTTGTATTGTAAGAGAGAGCAAACAGCCATAACATATTCCCAAAAACTTGGCTATCTCAAAAACCGATTTTTTTAGAAACTAAGATTAGTTAAGATATATAAGATTAGGTCGTCGAATTTTTTTCCATGAGATTATGATTTGTTTAAAAAGCCCCGGGTCGGGGCTTTTTTTTTGCCCCATAGCCATGGCCCGAGCTGATATCCGAAGTTTCATAGACTTCGGATGTCCATTCTCCTAGCTACTCCTTCTCCCCTACCTCATAGCCCAACTCACCCAACTCCGCTGCCGTCAAAGCCAATACATTCACCTCCATGGGCACGTCCGTAAATGGCTTGTCCAGGCTATCCGTTTCTACCTTAGCAATGGTATCCAATACATCAAAGCCCTTAAAGAGCTGGCCAAAGATCATGTAATTGCCATCTAAGCGTGGAATCCCCTCTTTATTCTGCACTACGTAGAGTTGGCAGCCCGCTGAAAGTTTCTCTGGATTGCCGTCCCTGCCAGCGCCCAGGGCCCCGTAGGTATGTTTGATGTGATCTCTAAACTCGGGTTCTAGCAAATACGGTGAATCAGCAAACCCCGCTGGGGTATCGGGACATCCTCCTTGGATCACAAAGCCTTCAATCACGCGATTAAAGGTTAGTGTATCCCAGTATTTCTCGTTGGCCAATTGGATAAAACTGGCCTTATGTTTTGGCGTTTCATCATACAACCAGAAAAGCATTTCACCCTTTGGTGTTTTGATTTGGCCGATATCATAGGTTGCCGCTTCTTTGCTCGTATCGCCACAGGCAAATAAAAGGAATAGTGAAAATAGAGGTAGTACTTTGTACATGCGCTAATATTTGTTATTGATGTTGATCGTCCAACAATTTATCACTTTACCGTTTCACTTTCCGCTTTATATCCGTACAATATTCGAATGCCTTTGGTAAATTGGCTGGAAAAGAACATGATCCAACGAAGCCTACCCCTTATTCTCTTCCTTTGCTTACCATTGATTAACCAAGCGCAGACCAAGGATATCGAATCCGTCAAGCGCATCCTAATACAGCAATCCGTCGATTGGAATAAGGGCGACATCGACGCCTTTATGGAGTACTATTGGAAATCCGATGATCTACAATTCATCGGTAGTGGAGGTGTGATCAAGGGCTGGCAGGCCACCCTGGAGCGATATAAGCGGACCTACCCGGACAAAGATGCCATGGGACAATTGACTTTTGACATCTTAGAGGTGCATCAATTGAGTCGCAAAGTAATCATGCTCACCGGCAAGTATACTTTAGAACGGAAAAATGACCGCCCTACTGGCTATTTCATACTCATGTGGAAGAAGATGAAGGGAAAATGGTTGATTGTGGCGGATCATACAAGTGCGAGCGAATAGAAGACATACTCCTATGATCTCTTTTGAAAAGGGAGGGCAGACGGGCTTGATGTGGAGTGCATATGTCATACATAAATGCACGAAGATCGTTCCCATTATCGACCAAAATCCGATGGCTTCGTACGCCACCAGGCTTGGCAATCCATAAATCAGGAATAGCAGCTCACCCGGAACCGGAAATTCTAGCTAACACGCTGTCCAAATTGATCCTATAAAAGACCATATACTAGGAAGAGCCGCTGTCTTGATGATACAGCTTGTCTACAAAATCTAGCTAGGCCTGAGGGGCAGCAATTTGTGCCGTAGCTACAACCATAAACCAAAGTCAAACATCCGAGTCTCGTTGGTGTATACCCCATTACCAGATCGGATGTTTGTCATACGGGTACCTTCTTACTTAAATCTAGATCTTTCCCCGGGTGAATTGCAATTTACCTACAGACTCTTCCGTCAGGACAAAGGCATTACGAGAGGGGTCAAAGGTGATGTATCCAAAATGATCATCACGGAAAGTATTTTTCATAGCCGGTGACCAGCGCGCAAAAACCTCGCCATCCGTCGACAGCTCTAATTGACCATCCCGATGACTGATCTCGTACTGCGTATTCAATTCTGGCGAATAGAAACTACCTGTGAAAGATGCCCAATCCTTCTGACTGTAATTTGGCTTTTCGTAGGCTACATGTTTGTAGGTAGTACCTAAATTTACCTTTACCCACATCACCTTACCTTCGGTAGGATTCGTCTCGAAAGTGATTCGCAAATCGGTACCTACATTACCCATGATAAATTCATTCTCCGAAATAGGCCACAATGGGCTTTCGTTGCCAGGGCCCCGTTGGTATTGCAAGGTGTCGTTCTTCAGATAGATGCGTCGAGAGAGTCCAGAATCAAAATCGAAGTAGTCCTTACAAAACTGAGATAGCTTTTTGGGGCTAAGCACGATGGTTGCTGGTGGGGAGTAGGAGGAGGATGCGGCGGAGTCAGTCGATGTTCTGCCATCTTCCAGCAGTACGCTGGCGACTTGATAGGCCTTTTGCCATACATTTTGTCCTCCATTATTACTCAGTGTTATGATCGACAAGTCCTCTTTGGGGAATTGTAAGAACATAGATCGATTCCCTCCCCACATGCCATTGTGGGCATATAGGTTCGAACCCATATGAACCGCATGCTCTAGCCCCAGGGCATAGGGAATGGTATCTCCATTATTCAATCGCCCACGCTGCAACATTCTAGCCTGAAAGTTCTTTATGGAAAGTTGGTTGCTTTTCAAATTCTCACTCCATTTAAAAAAGTCTACGATATTGGTCTGTACCCCTCCGTCTCCCTCAGAAATAAAGTTATAGTAGTGTTCCCTTTCAAAACCCTCTGCGCCAGGAACGTAACCAACTGCACGATTCTTCACTACCTTTTTAGCATTTTGATAAATGAAAGTATTCTTCATCCCTAGAGGATCGAACAAATGCTCCTTAGCATATTGCGCTAGGCTTTTGCCACTCTTCCGCTCGATGATCTCCGCTAATAACAAGTACCCCGAATTGCTGTAGCCATATTTAGTCCCCGGAGTGAAGCAAAGCTGCTGTTGCCTGGTCAGGAGTGCGAAACCTTGGTCGTTATTATATGTCATATCCCAAGAATTTCCCATCACTTGCAATAGAATGAGGTAATCTCGTAATCCGCTAGTGTGATGGAGCAACTGGCGAATGGTGATCGTTCCCTCCTTATACCGGGGTAGTTCTGGAAAGTACTTATGAATATCGTCATCGAGGCTGATCTTCCCTTGGTCTTCCAAGTGCAAGATACAAGCGGCGGTAAACTGCTTAGAAATGGAAGCTGTCTCAAAAATTGTTTCCGGTGTTACTTTTACCCCGTAGTCGAGATTGGCATACCCGTACCCTTTTTGATAGACAATCTTTCCTTTGTGGAAAATACCTAGGGCACATCCAGGATCTTCCTTGTAATCCTCAAAGATGGCATCCAGCTGTTGAGCTAAGTCTTTGGAAAGCTGTTCCCACTGTCCTTGTAAAATAGTTGGGCTGTAGAATAATAGTAAAACCAGCCACAGTCGGTAAATAATGGTTTTCATAGCTTTTTTACTAAAGGATATTTAATAGAAGGTATTGAAATATATACCCTGTAAACATAAGCCATGTGCTCCTTGCAAGGCAAGTATTGCGAGAAAGCAGGAGTACGGTTTTATAAATCTGGAATTTTGACTAGTGGCCAGTACTAGATGGGGCCTCTATGAAGAAATGGCCTTTGATGTCGAGGAAGGTCCTAGCTGGTTCTTAAACTTGGCAGGGGTCGTCCCAACCTGCTTCTTGAAGGTAGCATAGAAGGTGGATTTGGAATTAAATCCACATTCATAGCCAATGGCCTCCAATGAGAACACCTTGTTTTCTTGTAATAAGACTTTGGCGTTTTCCACTCGAAATTCATTGATAAAACTGGGGAAGTTCGTTCCTAAATTATCGTTCAGTAATTGCGAGAGCCGATGGGGGGTAATATTTAAACGTTTGGCAACATCTGGGAGCTTCAGGTTCGCATTCTTAAATAATTCCTCCTGCTGCATTAAGGCCCTTAATTTGGTTATAATCGGATCCGCTTCCTCACTCGTTATTTTATTCGTTGCATATCTACGCGAGCTTTCCCCACCAGCTTTACGGCGATTAAAAACCAGTAATAGCACCAACAAATAAAGCATAAAGGAAAAAGACAAAGCGCCGAGAATATAGGATGTATATCCACAAAAATTGTAGGTCACCCAAATGGCTATATTGCCTATATAAATGCTAAGCAGCCAAGGCTTCTGGCCTTTTCGGGTTTGCATGGACAAGGCGTCCTTGATCCAAATACTAGACAATACTATATAAGCTAACCACTGTAAATAGATGGCTTGGATAAAGTACGGGCGCCATAGGTCAACATAATCTGCAAATGGATATCGTAATCCAACCCCTAAAACCACAACCAGCCAAAATCCGAAATGATATTTCCACTCCCTACGCAGCGCATCAGGGCGGACTATGGATCGAATGTAGCAATACAGGAAGGGTCCAATAAAGGCACAAGCGGACAAGCCCAGTTGCAAATACCCTAAGGCCAAATCTGGCTTAAAGTAGAAGAAAACAGACTTTCCAATCCGAATACTTAAAGCCAAAAGCAAGGCTCCCAAAAACGCATTCGATAGCTTTTTGGGGCGGACAAAGAAAAGAAAGTAAGTGCTTAACAGTATCCCATTGAAGGCTCCTAAGGCACTAAAGAAAAACAAGAGCTCTCGGCTAAATTCCAAGCCATTTTGTTTTGGTTGACGAAAGCCTTAAGATAGGGCTAGCGATAGAGAATGTCAAGGTTTGGTGGATGGGAGATGGAAGATCACTACGTTGACAGATTGTAGAAGGCAGGTGGCAGAGGTAAGGGAACAGTGGTTGGATGGTAGATTGGGTAGATGGTTATTTGGTCGGTAGTTTTTTTTAGGACATAGCTGATTGGGTTAGCGGTCCATGGTCGATGGTCGATGGTTTTTTTCTAGGACATAGCTGATGGGGGTTAGCGGTCCATGATCCATAGTTAATGTTCAACGCGACTATCTGGAGAGACTATCGACTATCGATTTGTCTTATACTGGAAAAAGTTGACGTTTTTCCAATGTGATAAAGATGAAAAAGTCATCAAAACCGTCAAGTGAGCTTCGTTCTCGGCGGATATTTAGTGAGACATTCAAGCGCCAAAAAGTAAAAGAGATTGAACAGGGCTTGTACACGGTGCTAGAGTTAAGTAGATTGTACAGTGTATCGACCAAGTCGGTATATCGTTGGTTGCACAAGTATTCGATTACTCATCAAAAAGGCGTAGTCCAAGTTGTACAAATGCAAAGTGAATCTCACAAAAACAAGCAACTATTAGCCCGTTTGGCCGAACTAGAAAGGATCGTAGGCCAAAAGCAGCTACAGATGGATTACCTGGAGCAATTGATCCGTATTAGTTCGGAAGAATTAAAGGTCGACCTAAAAAAAAATTTCGACACGCAGTCTTGGCCTACTTCCACGGATTTATCAAGCCAAAAGGGTTCAAAATGAAGCCTTACTATAAGTTAGCCGATGTTAGCAAACAGGCCCATCAGCAATATATGTTGAGGCAGTCGCAAAAACAGGACCGAACGACTTACTATCTAGGCTTAATGGAACAGGCTCGGGTGATGCATCCGGTTATCGGTTTGGCAAAGATCTACTACTTGTATTTGCCAGCCGGTATAGGTCGAGAAGCCTTTGAACACTTAGGTAAAGCTTATGGCTATTGCCTAGAGAGTCAGCCTAGTCTAAGCTGGAAAGGCGCTCGCGTGGTTCCCTATAAGAACCTGTTGGCCGGTAAATCTTTTGTAGATATCTACCAAATCTGAGTCACAGATATTACCTACTACCGAATCGATTCAATCTACTATTATATCAGTATGATCATGGATCTATACAGTCGAAGGATTATTGCTTATCACTTAGCAGATACGCTGCAGGCTAAGCACAATATCGCCTTATTGAGACAAGCCATTAAGCATCGACCATTACCCCAGGGACATCAACTTATTCATCATTCTGATAAGGGCAGTCAATATACCTGTCATGCCTATACCCAGTTGTTGAAAAAACACCAAATTGGCATCAGTATGTGTAATAGTGTCTACGAAAACACGCATATGGAACGCCTAAATCGGATTATTAAGAACGATTATTTGATTCACTGGAACCCTACACTTTTAGTCAATTGAAACGATTGCTGAAGCGAGCGGTGGAGAATTACAATAATTGTCCGCATGGCCAACTGAGCATGTTATCCCCCATTCAGTTTGAGCAATCGCTAAAAGATCAACCCATTAGTCAAAGAACTTCTATCAAAGTATTTACCCACAAAAAGGAAACTAAGAAAACCGATCCAGCTCAGCTACAGCTTTTCTGTCCTGAGTCTTTTGTTAACCAAAAAGGTCAACCTAATCCAGTGTGAGACACCCCTCAACCATGGACTATGAACTGATAACCCATCAACTTGGCAAGCCATCTGACTTCTGACATCTGACATCTGGCATCTGGCCTCTGACATCTGGCCTCTGACCTCTTTTATCTAACTTCTGTCCTCAGTCTCCTTCCACACTGGCCGCTACCCTACATCCCTCCCTCTTGTCCAAAAAAGCCTTATCATTGTGGAACGACTTTAAGTCTTCAGGTGTTACCCCTGTATTATCGAGGAAAAAGGAGCGACAAGTATTCATGTTAAAAGGAACAGTAACCAAATCAACAGGCAGCTGGTATCATGTTAGAACGGAGGAGGGTAAGACCTATCCCAGCCGGATTATTGGTAAATTTAGGTTGGCAGGTAAGAAAATTACCAATCCTGTGGCCGTGGGAGATCGAGTGGTGATGGACTTGGAGGACAATGAGGAAGACACGGCACTGATCAAGACTATTCTTCCCCGAGACAATTATGTAGTTCGTCAATCTCCCCGCAAGAAACACGAAATGCATTTGCTAGCTAGCAATGTAGATCAAGCTATCGTCATTATGACGATCAAGCAGCCTAATCTAAAACAGGGATTCATCGATCGCTTTTTGCTCATGACCGAACCCTTCGAAATTCCGACCGTCATCGTTTTTAATAAAGCGGATCTATATGACGATGAAGATGATATCCCGATTTTTGGCGGATTAAAAGCTATTTACAATGATATTGGGTACGAAGTACTGCTTGTTTCTGCCGCCACGGGACAAGGCATTGAAGAATTGAAGGCACTGTTGAAAGGAAAAACGACCCTGATCGCTGGTCAATCTGGCGTAGGAAAATCTACCTTAGTAAATAGACTGCAGCCTCATCTAGAACTAAAAACCCAGGATTTATCTGATTATTCTGGAAAAGGCCAACACACTACTACCTTCGCCGAAATGTTTTCCTTGGAGGATGGGACCAATATTATTGATACTCCGGGGATTAAGACGCTAGGCTTTAACTTCCTGGAACCAGTGGACGTAGCGCATAACTTCCGGGAGTTTTTTGAAGCCTCGGAAGGTTGCCGTTTTGGTGGCAATTGCTTACACCGCAATGAACCTGCCTGTGCCGTGAAAGAAGCTATCGAAGACGGCAGTATTAGCGAGTTGCGATATATCAACTACCTCACCCTATTGGAAGAGATCGAAGAACAGAATTATTGGGAAAGGCATTAAAGGCAAGCTTGATTAAGAGCATCGTATCTTGATGTTGTAGAACATTGAACTATGAAATTAAAAGAAAAAATAGTTATTAGCTTGGCTATTCTCTCCTTGCTAATTGTTGCCTGTGATCAAAAGAGGTCACAAGAAAACCAATCGAAGGACAAAGATTCGAGCGCCACAAATTCTGAATTAAATCAAACGGATTTACCCCCAGAGACCTACCAAAGTTCGGAAATAGATAAAATTGGATGGGAACTTTTAGAGCAAGAAACATTTGGAGAAATTAGGTTGGAAATGGACTCCGTTTCCATAATTAAAATAATAGGTCAACCCGATTCAGTAACAACAATTAATTATTGGGGTGCCGATGGAGGATACCATAACGAGTGGTTCTACAATAAGCTTGGATTAACTATTGGGATGAATAGGGTGCCAGATCACCCAAACCATAAGTACCAAGCTTGTCTAGCTGATCGCATGACCTTAACTTCTCCTTCCAAGCTTTACACCGCTAGGAGAATCCGCATCGGCTCTACCAGGGGAGAGGTTTTGAGTAACTATAAATTGGCCATCACAGATACTGTAGGCTTCGATAACAATCTTGTGGCAGGAACCGTTTACGGAGGACTCCTGTTTCAATTGGAGCAAGACACGGTTGTTCGCATTTTTCTTGGAGCTGCTGCTGAATAGAAGGGCCTACAAAAAAGTCTAAACTGGGTCAAAACGCAGTTTAGGCAGAGCGCCACTTACTAAGTTCATCCAGCTGATATATACTTCTCTAAATTTGATTTGTAATTTCTGGATACCTTGATTTGAGTTTGATCTTTCATAATCACCAAAAGATCATTTTTCCCATAGGTTTGTATCTCCTTTACATATTCCATATTGACCAAGGCGGATTTACTGATTCGAAGAAAGCGATGTGCATCCAATTTCTTTTCTAATTCTTTCAGTGTGACGCGCACGACATGTGTTTTTGTTGATGCATGTACTTTGACACAATAATCGTATCCTTCAATCCAAGTGATATCCGAGTAATCCACAAAAACGATTCTCCCTCTATTCTTTATCGTAATCTTGTTCCACCCTTTTACAGGATTAATCAACTGTTCCATATCCTCGTTCTTGTGTTGATTGGAAAGGTAAGAGGAAATCAATTTCTTAATTAACTCACTTTGATTATTGTTGGCTTGCAGATTGTGTATAGCCAAGTCTAGAACGGATTGGAAACGTTCATCTGTAAAGGGCTTGAGTAAATAGTCTTGGGCGTTTATTTCAAAAGCCTTGACCGCATACTCATCATAGGCCGTTACAAAAACGACATAAGGTATCTTATAGGCAATACTATTGAGTACTTCAAAGCCATTGACCTTGGGCATCTGAATATCGAGGAAAACCAGGTCAGGTTTAAGCGCATCAATCTTTCTTATGGCACTTATTCCGTTTTCACATTGAGCAATGACCTCTATTTCTTTTTGTTGACTTAACAACAAGCAAAGACCTTCTCGAGCATTCGGTTCATCATCAACAATTATGGCCCTTATCATGCTTCCTTGATTTGCAGCTTAGGAATGGAAATTCTGGCAATAACGAGTTCCTCGTCTTGACTATTTCGAAGACCAAACTCGTATTCATCGAATAAGTTACCTAAGCGGTTTTCAACATTCTTTAGTCCAATTCCTTTATTAGATTCTAACGACCAATTTTCGCTTATTTCGCCTCCTTTATTTGAAATTTCCAGTACCAAGTTATCCTCGACAATACTCGATTCGATTCGGATGTATGCGCTATCTAAATTTTCAGAAACGCCATACTTGAAGGCATTTTCGAGAATGGGTTGCAAAATCAGATTGGGAACCCCCAGCGACTCCGTCATTGGATCAATCTTAATGTCAATCGTCAAGCGATCACTAAATCGCTCTTGCTCAATCGCTAAATATTTGCTAACCAGTAACAATTCCTCCTTCAAGGGTATGATCTGAGCCGTTTTCATGTTCAGACTCAAACGCAACAAATCGCTTAAGGCGGAAATCATGGAGATGGCTTTGCTGCTGTTTTTTGTACGCACCATCATGGATATCGTATTCAGCGCATTAAAGAGAAAATGAGGGTTTAATTGAGCTTGGATAGCTTCTAGTTTCGACTTGGATAATTCAAGCGCTAGGCTAGTACTTTTAAGATTTTCATCTCGGTATTTCTCATAGTAGTCTAAGGCGATGATCAAACTCAACCAGAAGAAGCCCATTAAAGTCCCCACAAAAACACCGAATAGAAAGAACTTCAAACTACTTGACAACAATTCATAATAGGTCTTTTCATCACCCATCAAAAATTTATGCCCAATCAAATAAAAAAAATGTGCTAGAAATGCATGTACTGTAGCAACCACAATCACCATCCCAAATAGCTTGCCCCATGCCCTTCCATTGGATAAGGGTTGAATTTTTCGGTAACCTTGATAGAGGAAAACTAAAAAAACGGCCCATACCAATTGATCAGTCATTGAGCTGATAACACTGCGACTCCAGTCTATTTCAGTGGATTTTCCAGTAAGTAAGGAAGTCCAGGATCTAGCCTGATCCAAAAGGAACTGCAGAATTAAGAAGCCTGCAAATACCTTCCCATATTTCTTGAAAAAAGGGCGGGATGATGTCATGCCATAATGGATACTGTTTAAGATTTGGCAAGATATAACTTAAAATAGTATAGAACGCATTGAGGGTTTAATGTTGAGGCCTCAGGTTTTCAATAACTTTAGCATCTACCCAATAAATATCCACATTCATATTGTCATTGTTACTGCCGTCATCTATGCGTCTATTAAAGAGCATGTACTTGCCATCTGAAGTGACGCTCGCAAAAGCTTCCCATTTATCGGAGTTGACCTTGTCGCCCATATTGATGGCAGGGCCCCATGAGTCATCCTTTTGACGGAAACTAATGTAGAGATCAGAATCCCCATAGCCTCCTTCCCTTTCGCTATCCCAAATCAAGTAACTTTCATCAGGGGCTATAAAGGGATGAGCTGTCCATTTTCCTGTATTCACCACTGGCCCCATCTTTTTGGGCTCTTGACGTTTGCCGTCTTTAAGCGTTGAGATGCGGATCACATCATCGTTTTTATAATCGTCAAAAACATAGGTACCTTTTGATGAGGCCGTCAGGCGCATAATACCCCAGTCTTCACGGTTAAACATGGGGCCAAGGTTTTTGCGTTCTGACCAGCCATCACCCCGGCGGTCTTTGTAGCCTTTAGCCATATGCATACGTGAACCGTCAGGAGAGAACGATATTTCACCTGTGCGCTTGAATTCAATGTATTTCTTCCAGACATTGTCTTGCTGACGGAAACCAATTACAGTGCTGGGCTTCTCTTTGCCGCTGCGTGTGACGAAGTAAAACTCTTTCATGCCTGGCGCAAACACGCCCTCAATCTCCCAGCCTCCCTTGGAGATGATACCTGGAGCAAATGGTTCTGCGACCATGCCCGGTGGCTTTTGCCCCATGTAAGATCCCGCTATGTCTGGGAAGTTGAAATCACTCTCCTTGTTTTCTTGTACAAACGCGGTATTGATTGAAATGACGAATGCCAATAGTAAACATGTTGTTGCTTTCATATTTTCTTCCTTTTGTTAAATGCGTTGTTATTAGGGCCTGAGTGTTTCAATAATTTGTGCATCCACCCAGTAGATATCTACGTTGTCCTTATCTATGCCTCTGTTGAAGAGGATGTACTTACCGTCCGGAGTGACGGTGGCATAGGAATCTGATTGATCGGAATTGATTTGGTCTCCCATATTGATGGCAGGGCCCCACGAACCATCTGGCTGTCGAAAACTGATATAGATATCAGCCTTACCGAAGCCACTATCTCTTTGATCATCCCAAATCACGTAGGACTCATCCGGAGCAATGAAAGGATGCGCATTGAATTTCCCCAGATCTACTTCCAATGGCTTTGGAGCTTCCCGTTTGCCATCTATGATTCGAGAATAGCGAATCGGGCCTTCTTCAGTTGCCTCATCAAAATAGTATGTTCCCTTAGCAGAAGACACTAAGCGCATGATTCGGAAGTCTTTGAAGGGCTTTTCAAGTTCTTGGATGGCAGACCAGCCAGTGTCTGTTCGCTCCATGTATCGCCTGCCAAGATGCATCGTCTTGCCATCAGGTGAGATAGCGGGCTCCCCCACCCTTGGCCCTGTTATAGACTTGCACCACCGATTATTTTTGTACTTATAGACGATCATGCTGGGTTTATCTTCTTCATCATACCTGACAAAGTAGAACTCTTTCATATCGGGAGTGAACGCACTAAACAGTTCATAATGGGCAGTCGAGACCACGCCAGGTGCAAAAGCTTCTGCAGTCAAACCTGGAGGCACTTGACCCAAATAAGGGCCTTCTAGTTTCAGGGGCTTATCTTTGACAAAAGCGGGTAAGATCTTCTCCGCGATTATTTGTAAGAACCCGTTGCCGCGATTATTATGACCAGTAGCCACCACTATCAGATCAAGCTCTTCAAGTAAAACGATATATTGGCCACCACCGCCCTGCGCAGATGAAGTGAAATAACTTTTATTGCCATATTTAAGATCTGCATTCCACCAGAAATAACCGTATCCCTCCTTTGAGACATCCTTACCGCCGCCGAAGATATCATCATCACCAGTAAGGAGGATCCTACTGACTGCTTTGGCGATAAATGCTTCCGGAATCAACTGTTCTCCATTCCATTTACCCTTGTTCATGACCAGGATACCCATTTTGACCATATCGCGTGATGTCATGCTCATCCGCCAACCAGATTCTGGTAAACCGCTAACGGCAGTCTGCCAGTCATAATTCACGATCCCCATTTTGTTGAGGAGTTCATTCTTAATAAATTCTTGAGCCGTCCCTGGTACGACGGCGTCAATCACTTGCATCACCAACTCTGGATTGAAGTTCCCATATGAAAAGCGCTGAGAAGCTGAGGTAATCGCTGCGCTACGCTCAAAACGAGCCTGAACGGCCCCCTGGCCTTTTAAAGCAGCAGGATTTTTATCGATTTCTTCTCTCTGTTCTTTACTGAGCTGTAGCCCTCCACGCATAGTCAACGCCTTATGCAGCGTGATTTTTTCTACCCCCTCAACAAATTTCGATGAGTCTAAGTCTTTGAGAAAACTAACCAAAGGTTTGTCTAAATCGGTCATGGTCAGATAACCCAGCTGGATTGCGCGGCCAAGCAACAAGCTGGTATAGGCTTTAGTCGCTGACGCTTGGGGATGGGGCAGATTGATGCGACCCCGTGTAAAATAGGATTCAAATAATAGCTTGCCTTTGTGAACAACAAGAAAGCTATCGAAGATACTATCCTTATTCTCAGCAATCTCCTGCGCCAGTTTCAGCATCATCGCTTTATTACCACCGTCAATTCCTAATTCACCTAGCGGGATGCCGTCTTTTCTATCAGCTGGGGATGCATCGATAAAGGCTTCTTTGAGAATAGGAATATCTCGGAATGAGCTTTCGGCTTCGGTGGCTGTAGCCTCCGGTGGGTTTTGCCCGAAGCAAATACTTGTGATCAATATAAGAGGGATATAGATTAATCGTGCTATGCTTTTCACTGTCTTTAGTTTTTTAATCTTATGAACTGATTTAAACTTATTCATCTGGACTATGATCTACTCTTCAGGAACATTTTTTTGAGGGCCAGCAAACTCAGTTTGCTTTACCATATCCACCATCTTTGCCATCGTCCCAAAGAAGATAGAATCATAATGTCAAAATAGACTATTTAAGACCGCGCAGAAACAGGAATGAAGTCTATCGACAGCATTGTGCAGCAACGTGATAGATTAATGCAGGGAAATTAATTAGCTCGTATTTTTTCAATATCAAGCCTTCTTTGCCAATAGCCCAGCGCTTCATTATAGGCTTGTGGAACGAATGAATAATTTGGAGTAAAGATCTGTCTTGATGTAGGAGGAGCAGTTGACAATCGTTAAGAAACAAAGTCCAGTTCTGGAAAATACTTTAGTAGGAATTTTATTCGGAGGTCTTTTTTGCGCCAGTTAAACTACTTAATACCGATTTAATTAAGGCTACTACCCTACTTTCCAAGGCATATACTACATTTGTTAAAAAAAAACGGATGTCATATCAGAGTAGGAAGAAATACAAAAGTCGACGAGAGAAGAATGAGACCACTCGAAAGAACACACTAAGGATTTTGTTCTTTATTGGCCTGGGTATTTTGATCTGGTTGATCATCAATCGAGTCTGGGTCTGGGACTGGTTGAGATGGCAGTTCTATAATTAGGCCAAAAAGTAAAGAGGTCAGGCTAATTGAATAACCTGACCTCTTTTATTTATCCGCTTAATGAATCGTTATAGAAACGCCGAGTTTTCGGCTTTTATTATAACCACTGTAAAAAAAATTTACGCTCTTTCTCTCATCGCTGTAGAATACATCTTTTGAAGCTTCTTACGAGCGAAGAATATGCGACTTTTAATCGTACCAAGAGGTGAATCTAACTCCTGAGCAATCTCATCATACTTATACCCTTGGTAAGCCATCATAAAAGGCTTTTTAAAGTCTTCTGGTAGAGAGTCAACCATTGCTAACAATTCTCCGAAGGCCACATTCATTTCTCCATCATTACTCACCGTTTTATCGCCGCTGTTAATATAGTAGTTGTTGGGCGTCTGGTCCACAATCATACTACGACGTACTTTCTTGCGATAATTGTTGATGAAAATGTTTCTCATGATTGTTACTGCCCAAGCCTTAAAGTTAGTTCCTGGGTTGTATTTATCCGCATTGGTAATAATTCTTACGGCAGTATCTTGATAAAGGTCTTCAGCGTCATCGTTATTACCGGTCAATTTCAGCGAAAAGGCGCGCAACGAATTACTAATGCCGTTGAGCTGTTCTTGTATTTGATTTTGAATTGCATATATCATAGCCGGTGATATTTTGTTTGTAATTATTTTTTACAAATTTATCCAAATCGGACTTCAAGTGCAAATAAAATTTCCGATCTCATACTGTAATCACCAAAAAATGTTCCAAATTTGACAGTATGCCGACTTGACAGGCCGGAAATGTTAAATTTGTTAACAGAGTTAAACTAAATTTTGCTTTATTTGTATCAGATAATGTGAGACTTTCGTGATAATTGCGTTATAATTTCGAATTGTAAAGTATTTTGTCAATAGAATTTTCACTCTGATAAAGACCCAAGAATGGGAATTTTCGCAAATTCCTTGGTCTCTCTTGATCATTTATTAGACCAAAATAAGACAAGAACTTTTTTCACTAAGAGCATAAAGCAGGATAGGTATGAACTCGGTCAACGAATCTACCCCCAACTTTTTACCTCACAATATCAAGAGTTTGAGGCGCCGGCTGCGGTTTTCACAGGAAGAACTCGCTCAAAGGCTTGGTCTCAATAGAGGCAATATCGCTTCTTACGAAAACGGTTCGGCAGAACCAAAGATTTGCAACTTGCTAAAGTTCTCCAATTTGTTTGGAGTCTCCATCATTGATCTTACGCAAAAAGACATGAGTCAGGAGAACACGTTGCAGTCCGCCATCGATAACTTTCAAGATATTTCGGAAAGGGATCAGGAATTGATCGCCGAATATGCCAAAAAGGCAGAAGAAATCCGGGAATACATGGAAGGTTTGACAAAATGTATTAACTTTAAGGCTAGTTGCAAGGAGGGTCTACCGAAAGATCTTCGTCATGTTCTTGATTATTACGAGCAATTACACGACGCTAGCCTTCAACTCATCCACAACCACCAATCACTAATTGACTTCGTAAAGTGCAAAGTTAGATAAGCAAGATCGACGTCAACTAATCATTGATCGCCTCCAAATAGTAAGTTCGGTAATTTCTTTCGGCTACAGTCTAATGCGTGTTCCTCATTACTGTCTAGTCAAATGCATTACCCTACCCTCTTCCATCCTACCTTTTACCACATAATATTTCATGTATCTCGTATACATGCAAAGTAACCTTTATGCGTTTAGATCGTAAGATATATCATCTACGACTAAACGCCGGGTAACTTTTATACAGTCAGAAAACAGCAAAACAGTACAACCCATGTCCTTAAAAACTAAATTTTACCTGGTAGGATGGCTCTTCGTATATACAACACTACCGAACACACTGCAAGCTAATATTCCATTCCTTCAGAAAGACTTAACCGAGGTAAGACAAATGGCTGCTCAAGAGGGAAAGCTGTATTTCGCTCACTTTTCCGCGGAGTGGTGCATGGTTTGTGATTGGATGGAGGAAAACACTTTTACGGATCCCACTTTAGAAGCATTTGTTCAGGATAACTACCTGCCAGTGCGAATTAATTTTGATGAAGTTCAGAATCAGCGCTACAACGAGCAATTCCAAATCAAAGTACTCCCTACCATTTTGGTCTTCAATTCACAGGGAATCTTGTTAGACAAAATTCAGTATTCTATTGAAGCCAATGAATTGCTGCGTGTACTACAGAAGCACAATCTAGCACGGAACAAAGTCAGTGAAAACCTGGAACCTACCGAAGAGGTACTCAATAGTCCAGGTCGTAACTTGGTGTTGCATCGACCCGCCCTACAGCTCGAAAAGTCGGAGGAGACCTACATCGCCAATTCGATGGAACCCACTGTGGTGAGTAACGGATTCCTGGATGAGTTCGAACAAATAGCCTCGGCAGAACCTTCCGAAAGCTACAATAACTCGCCCAAAATTAAGACGATGCCAAATGAAGTAGAGGTAGAAAGTGCTCCCTCCTCAGTGACGGATACCCCCCTTTACTATCATGCCATAGAGATGCCACCGGCCAACCCTCCAGCCTTGTCTGATCTCGTTCCCAATACCGATGTGATGGCTCCGCGTTCATCGCGCAAATATTACGTCGAATTAGGGGTACATAGAGACTATGATCGGGCACAACAACAAAAGATAGACCTAGAAAAACAGCTGGACGAAAAACTCCATCTAATCTCTACGGTCATCCGAGATCAAACCCTTTACAAGGTCATTACGGCGGAGTTTCCAGACTTTTCAAGCGCCCAAAAGCACTATGGTACCCTAAAGGAAAAATCAGTCTTCGGATTAATCCAGTTAGTCGATTAATGCGTAAAGTCTTATAAATTAGCATTTTTCAGCTAAAAAATTGAAAGCTAGTGGCTTGTCTATTAGGACAAACCGCAAAATTGCCTTAGCTTTGCCCCCCGCAAAGAAAAACTAGGGTAAGGGCTTCATCCCTTCGGAGAGATGAAGCCTTTACTAATAGACATAACCAATAATAATTTCAACGTAAACTTAGAGCATTATGGGTCAAACGATTACTTATGCTATCCCAGTATTTGGTGTACTGGCGTTACTGTATACGTTTTGGCGTTCAGCATGGGTGTCAAAACAAGAAGTAGGTACAGATCGCATGGCGAGAATTGCCACAAACATTGCAGATGGTGCAATGGCATTTTTGAAAGCAGAATATCGAGTACTAGCCATCTTCGTGGTTGTAGTAGCAGCGTTATTGGCTTGGAGTGGCAGCCAATCTGAAGGTTCTTCTTGGCTAGTAGCCGTATCATTTATATTAGGAGCTATTTGCTCAGCTTTAGCAGGATTCATCGGAATGAGAATCGCTACTAAAGCAAACGTAAGAACAACTAATGCCGCAAGAAACAGTTTAGGTAGAGCCCTTGAGGTAGCCTTCGCTGGTGGTTCTGTAATGGGATTGGGAGTGGTAGGTTTAGGTGTTCTTGGATTAGGTACTCTATTCCTTGTTTATTCTAATATGGGTTGGGACATCAACAAGGTGATCACTGTACTTACAGGCTTCTCCTTCGGTGCCTCTTCTATTGCTCTTTTTGCACGTGTAGGTGGTGGTATTTACACCAAAGCGGCAGATGTGGGAGCTGACTTAGTGGGTAAAGTGGAAGCAGGTATTCCTGAAGATCATCCATTGAATCCCGCGACAATTGCAGATAATGTAGGTGACAATGTAGGTGATGTAGCCGGTATGGGTGCTGACCTGTTCGAATCTTATGTAGGTTCGATTATCGGTACGATGGTTTTGGGAGCTACTTTCATCGGTGTTGCCGGATTTGATACAGGAAATGAATATGGCGGGTTGAACGCCGTTCTTCTTCCCTTGACCCTTGCCGGTATAGGGATCGTAACTTCTATCCTCGGAACTTTCTTTGTGAAAGTAAGAGAAGGAGGAGATCCTCAAAAGGCATTGAACAGAGGTGAATTTATTTCTTCTGGTATTATGTTGGTCGCCACTTTCTTGATCGTAACCACACTCCTTCCTTCTACTTGGGAAGCAGGAGGCACTAGCTATTCAGCTATGGGTGTTTTCTGGGCAGTGATCATTGGTTTGGTATCCGGTTTGTTGATCGGTATGGTCACAGAATACTATACGGGTACGGGCACCAAACCTGTACAAGGAATTGTGAACCAATCTATCACGGGTTCCGCTACCAATATCATCGCGGGTCTAGGTGTGGGAATGCAGTCTACTGCTATTCCAATTATCATCTTATCTGCTGCCATTATTGGAGCCTTCGAATTCGCTGGTCTATATGGAATCGCGATTGCGGCTGTTGGTATGCTTTCGAATACAGGTATCCAGTTAGCAGTTGATGCTTACGGACCGATTTCTGATAACGCAGGCGGTATTGCTGAGATGGGTGAATTGCCAAAAGAGGTACGTGCGCGTACAGACAAGTTGGATGCAGTAGGTAACACAACTGCGGCCATCGGTAAAGGTTTTGCCATTGGGTCTGCTGCTTTGACAGCTTTGGCTCTATTTGCTGCCTTTATGACGACTGCAGGTATCGACGCGATCAACATCGCTAATCCTAAAGTAATGGCGGGTCTACTACTAGGTGGTATGCTTCCATTCCTTTTCTCTGCGCTCTCTATGGGTGCAGTGGGACGCGCAGCTATGGATATGATCCAGGAGGTACGTCGTCAGTTTGCTAGCATTCCTGAATTGAAGGCAGCACTTGCGGTAATGAAAACCAATGACGGGAAAGAATTCGAAGACTGGTCAGCAGCGGATCAAAAAACTTTTCAAGCGGCAGATGGTAAAGCAGAGTATAGCAAATGTGTAGAGATCTCTACCGCAGCTTCTATTCGCGAGATGGTTATTCCTGGTCTAATCGCTGTTTTGTCTCCCGTTGTTATTGGCTTCGGCGGTGGTGCGGAGATGCTAGGTGGATTGTTGGCAGGTGTAACGGTTTGTGGTGTTTTGATGGCCATCTTCCAATCTAATGCTGGTGGTGCTTGGGACAATGCTAAGAAGATGTTTGAAGAAGGCGTTGACATCCAAGGCGAGAAATACTACAAAGGTTCTGATCCACACAAAGCAGCTGTTGTGGGAGATACTGTTGGAGATCCATTCAAAGATACCTCAGGTCCATCCTTGAACATCTTGTTGAAGTTGATGTCTGTAGTTGCATTGGTAATTGCGCCAATGCTTTAATTGAAAAGATTTGAGGCTTAGGCCTTTCAATCCAAGATAAAAAAGAGCTCATCCCTTTGGGATGGGCTTTTTTTGTTCACACCTCATTGTTGGTGGAAAACACCAACAACGGAATGGGCTTTGATGCTGGCGCCGGATGGTCACGCCTATACCCGCGCGCTTCGGACTACAGGTAAGAGATGAGATTGCGGTACGTCTTCCCAATTGGGATCTGCTTGCCTTCAATCTCCACATATTCGCTCGTAAAGGCGCGAATGGCTCTTTTATTAATGATATAGGATTTATGTATCCGCAGGAAGTAATCCGGCAATTGTTCCAGCAGCTGAGTCAAGGATTGATAAATAATGTGCTGGCCCTCTGCCAATGTGATCTTGGCATAATTATTCATTCCTTCAATAAAGACAATTTCCGCGGAGGGAATCTTAATGGTACGCCGATCACTTTTGACGTAGATAAAGGACTTTTCTGTGATTTTTTCTTCTGGTAGCACTTGCTGTTGAAATTGCTTCTTATAGCGATTGATCGCCTTCACAAATCGTTCAAAGGCTATCGGTTTTACCAAATAGTCGATGACTTCCAATTCGTAGCCATCTAGCGCAAACTCCCGAAAAGCAGTTGTAATGATCACGGGAGGGGGATCTGCCAAGGTTCGCAAAAAGGCTAAGCCCTTCAATTTGGGCATTTGGATATCTAACAGCATCAAATCCACTTCTTCCTGTTGCAAAACGCTACGGGCCTCAATGGCAGTACTACATTTTTTGACGAGCGCCAATTCCGGTAAATCATCAATAAACCCCTGCAATATCCGCTGGGCAACGGGTTCATCATCTACCACTAAACACCTAATGCTTTTCATGTAGATCTACTTTTAAGGTCACTTCGAAAGAGTCCGTCTTTTCCTGGATGGAAAACTCATGCTGATCAGGATACAAGATGGCTAGTCGGCGTCGAACATTTACTAAACCAATGCCGGATTCCTCCTGATTAGCAGGCTTCTCCTCAGGAATCGT
The DNA here is from genome assembly GCA_019634045.1 of Saprospiraceae bacterium. Lineage (GTDB taxonomy): Bacteria > Bacteroidota > Bacteroidia > Chitinophagales > Saprospiraceae > DT-111. Next base: position 4,896 of record JAHQWA010000601.1, on the reverse strand, counting down.
ATTTCGAACACGAAATAAAAGTTGCCCATCTTGCTGCTCTAACTGGATCGCAATCTCCGCTTGCCGAATCTCTTCCCGCGTACCATGTTTAAAGGCATTTTCCACCAATGGAATCAACAAAAGGGGGGCGATTACTGCTCCTTGGAGCGTCTCCTCCTTCACGCCCCATTCTACCCGGACCCGATTATCTGATCGCTCCATCTCTAGGGCTATAAAATCCTTGATTAACTGGAGCTCTCTGCTAATATCCACAAATTTTCCGCCTGATTCATACAGGGAATAGCTCAGGAGGTCTGACAGCTTTAATAATAAATTAGGGACCTTGACGGAACGTTCGATGGCTAATCCATAGATATTATTCAAGGTGTTGAATAAAAAATGAGGGTTGATCTGGGATTTGAGATACTGCAATTCTGCTGCTACCTTTTCCTGTTCTAATTGCTGTGCTCTATTCTTCTGATCAAACCAATCCAAGAATAATTTCATACCGGTCGATAGTGCTACCGGAGTAGCGATTACCACCATATTTTGAACCACCCGAAAGAAGACAAAAGCACCAGTCGATTGAATTGGCCAAGTTGGAAAAAAGGTCGGATAGGCCCAGTAGAACATCAGGTAACGTTGAAGCGTAGCCAGGACAAAAATGACAACTACCATACCTAGCAAATACTCCCCTACTCGATTGCGGTAGAGTTTGTTGGGCATCCATAAAAACCAATTGAAGTAGACCGCTACCATACGCGCAGGTAGATAGATGGCCTCGTAGACAATGGCTTGTTGAAAATTATCTCTATACCCCCAGGCTGATAAGGCATAAGTAGATACGATGATCAACCAAAACAATATATGTCCAAGCAGGCTCCGCCCAAGCGACTTATCCATACCAGCAATTTACCGCAAATCGGGCAATTCATCCCGGCATTTTATGCCAAAGGCTACTTAAGCTATGTCAACACCAGGGTTGGATTGCCATTGATAAAGCTGGCCTTGGCATGCCTTTAACTGGCCTTGGGATAATAAACGCCTACAATTTCATTCAATTCGGTAAATTGGTGATCATTCGATTGTTAACCCACAAATCATTCAACATGCGCAGAAAAACATTTATGAAACAAGCCGGTTTAGCCTTAGTCGGCCTTGGAGCTTATCCTCTACTAACGCAGGCTCAAGACGTCCAGGAAGAGCCGCAAATGGACAAGAAAATCGTCGAGGAATTTGTACGGATCAGTCATGGAAAATTGGATAAAGTGAAGGAAATGCTAGCAGAGCACCCCACGCTACTCAATGCCGCCCACGATTGGAGGCGAGGCGACTTTGAAACGGGGCTAGGAGCAGCCTCTCATGTTGGGCATAAAGTCATAGTTAAGTACTTGTTGGAACAAGGTGCACAAGCCAATATATTCACGGCCGCTCTGCTAGGCAAAATGGAGATCGTCAAACCCATGTTGGAAACTTTCCCCAGCACCCTTCGCGCAAAGGGGCCACATGGTTTCACTTTACTACATCACGCCAATAAGGGAGGAGATGAGGCCTTAGAAGTAAAAGAGTATCTAGAGTCCCTAGGTTTAAAAGAAACGAAATTCGCCCTGTATTAGCCCAATCTTGCGTGCGCATTGCTGAACGCCTGATGTAAAGTATTAGATAAAGACTGATCAGGCGTCCAGCGTGGCACCTCCGCCCGCACCTAGCAGATGGTTTCCCACTAGTACTTCTCCAGGAAATTCCTTGCCATAATTATTGATTACCATTGCCGATATCCGTCCCTTTACAATTGCTTTACAAAGTTTTACAACTGATTCCTCCTACTGAGTAGCTTTCCTCCCTATATTTGACAGGAATTGTTCATGTAAAGACTTAGAAATGAGAAAGAGTATCCTAATTTTCGGCACTTTACTAGTAGGCTTGAGCTTAATGGCATTCAGTTTTCTTGCGCGGAACAAGGTAGAGCATACCACCGCAGAAAAAACAGCTAATCCAGCTCCTTTATTCGATTATGATCTAGGAAACATCGTTGGCCCAGTGAAGCATTCCGATCTTATTTATAAAGTAGGATCAAGGTATATTCACACCATTTCGAAAGCCGATTTACATAATGCCAAATCAATTACGGATATCCTTCCAGAACAAACATCGGAAACAAACGGGTCTTACCGGAATGTCCAGATTAGCGTCTTCGAAAATGGTAAAAAAATAAGTGAACTCAGCGAAGATGCCACACTCAATAAAGCGCAAATCAAACTGCTACAGTCCACCGACTATGCCTCCAACATTCAAGTAAGCGCTCTTTACGAGGACGAACAAACAAAAAAAAGGAACAGGTCATACGATGCCCTGATGTACTACCTAAGCATTATTCCAGAAGAAGAGGCCGAATTTGCCGAGGGATACGATGCCCTGATCAGTTACTTGAAAGAGAACAGTAAAAAGCATACGTCTGTCATTCATAACGGGCACCTAAGGGCCGGACAATTCAGCTTTACCATCACGAAAGCAGGCACTATCAATCAAGTGGAGATGAAATCAACTTCTGGCTATGAAGCGGTAGATCAAGTCTTAATTGATTTGATTAAAGAAATGCCTGGGAAATGGAAGCCCGCTATTGATGCCAATGGCAACAAAATTGATCAGGAACTGGTCTTCTTCTTTGGCTTGGAAGGTTGCTAGATAGTAGAGGTGTCGGATTCTTGCTAGATAGACTTGTAGGGTGTCACTAGGGGTTAAGAAATACCTCCAGCACAACATTTAAGTATTGCGATAATACCATTGGAGCGTATAACAGCCACTACGCTCTGGGCGAAGACAAACCAATAGCACCTCCTTTTCTATTCTTACCCGATCCTTCAATCGATTCCCGACCAACTCTACGATACTCAGGGGCTTTGTAGTAGTGCAAGCCTTACTCTAAACATTTCAAGACTTGGTCGCACGGTTTACTGTAGATTCCAATCCCATTCTTATCCGCCACAATTCATAAAAAGGAGGTTACCTTGTTAATAGCCCCTACTCTCGGAAAAGCATAATCATTGTATCTAAAACCATCTTCCCTTAGGTGCTTCGAAGCAATAAAAAGCAATGAGGCATTGGAGTCATCATAGGTAAGTTTGCTATCGCAAGGGCTCTTTTTCTCTATCAAGGCTGATTCCAGCCGCTATTCTCCCCTTTCCATCCTATCAATACTGGCAAAGCACCAGCTGGTAGATCGATTTATTCCCCTTTGGATAAAGAGGCCGATCTCACAAAGTCTTTTATCAAGGCAGTCCACTATATCTGCCGGTAAAGGTACGTGTGATGACCCCATCTGGCAGGCAATAAGCAGGGCGACATAGGGTTAGGAACCATGGCAAATTTCAATCTTTTGGGCATCCATTTTATTTTTTAAACATTTATTAATAATATTACAGCTCATTACTTAAACAATTGTTAATAAAATGGAAACAATTGGGGCCTTGGAAGAAATTGTTCTCATGATTCTCCTCAAGTACGAAGAATGCCATGGCGTTCAGATCGCACAGCATTATGAGGCAATCTTGGGCAAAACGATATCACTCCCAGCCATTCATGTCGTTTTGAAGCGGATGGAGAAAAAAGGGTGGGTGGATTCCAAATTTGGGGAACCCACGGCTAAGCGAGGGGGGCGTCGAAAACGACTTTATCGGGCAACCTCTGCTGGCTATTATGCCATCGAAAAACTACAGGAGGTCAAATCTAAACTTTGGGCTAGCATTGCCCCACAAAATTTCAAATATGGGCCTATCTAGACCTCCGAAGTGGGCTGACTGGCTAATTGAAAAGATCTGCCCTGATGAATATTTGGAAGAAATACAGGGCGATTTGCACGAAGCATTTTATTGGCGTGAAGAGACAAGAGGATCAGCCTATGCCCGTCGTAAATTTTATGTAGAAGCCTTTAAAACACTACAATTCCTCCGACTTAGAAAACCCGGCTTTATGAATAATCGTTTCTTTTATCTCTTGAAGAACTACTTCAAAACAGGCTTCCGATTTATTTGGAAAACGAGGACTTACTCCTTCATCAATATGTTTGGCCTAGCCATAGGGATTGCCACGGCCGCCATGGCCTATCTCTTTCTTGCCGATCAATTTTCATTTGACCGCTTCCATGATAAGTCGGATCGCCTGTATCGGATCGCCGCTCGGATAGAGTTTCGTGGAGAAGTGCAAAACATGGGAGGAGCCTCCTATATCATGGGAGAAGTCTTGCCAGAGGAAGTGCCGGGTATTGAAATGGCCACTCATGTCAAGAATGATATTGGACTGCGATTAATCGATGAAGACTATAGCTACTTGGTCCTTCACTACGCCGATCCGGAAATGTTTCAGATGCTGGACTTCAACTTCATCAGTGGAGCCCCTGGGAAGTTCCAAGATCCTGAGAACATAGTGGTTTCAGAGTCCTTTGCAAAAACCTTATCCTCTTCTAATGAACTTCGGCTGCTCTTTGGAGAGGAAGAAAAGGTCTTTTCCGTCGTCGGTGTCTTTGAAGATTTTCCGATGACTTCAACCTTTAGGCCTTCCGTTATTGTCCCTTTTAATTTTTGGGTAAGTAGAGTGGCAGCAAGAAGGACTGAGACCTGGTTCGATATCAATATGAATGTATTTGTCCTTCGTAGAGAAGGAGCTACTCTAGAGCGGGTAGAAGCGGGTATGAATGAGGTGCTAGCAGCCAATATGGACAGCGATGATGCTAGCGTCAAGCCACAGCTCTTCTTGCAAGCATTCTCCCAAATGCATACAGATGGCAGGATGCGATTAGGTAACGGCCTCCGCGCCACAGCTAACTTACAGGTACTTTGGGTTGTTTTGCTCGTCGGCTTGCTGTGTTTATTGATCAGCTGCTTCAACTATTCCAATTTTGCACTCGGCAACTTCTTGAGT
>JAHQWA010000600.1 GCA_019634045.1 Saprospiraceae bacterium | reverse complement strand
TTCCCCCTGCCGTTTATTTCTACTCGCTGGTCATCACCAGTCTAAACTCTCTACCTAAATCACGTTTTTTACTCCTTAGCATTTGTAACCTAAATTCAAGCCATAACGTATAATCGAAAAACCCCATAAGTTAGGAGCCTTGACTTCTAACTCATACTTTTGCATCCGATTGAAGATATGATATTGGTAGAGTTGTGCTTTTCTGCCTCAACTAGAGGTTAGGCCGCTTTGCTATTGCTATGAACAAAATGCCCGCTACAACGGAGTGTCAATCAAGCTGTTGAACACTTCAACGATTTTTTCTCATAGATTTGCCTAGCCGCAAAGTCCGAGGATATTCATGCTCGTTGAAGTTTCTTTGTTTCTTGCACACCTAAGGGTTATTTCCAGACCACTGTATAAGAAACTAGCATGAATTTGCGACTACTGCTTTTCCTCTTCTGTGTCAGCCCTATTGTGTGTATGTACGGACAAGAACAGCTTGGGCTGAGCCTGAACCATCTATCCGGCATCCAAGCTATGAGGCTCAATCCCGCAGCACCAGCCGTCACTCCCTATCGCTGGGAAGTAAATATTGCTGGAGGCTCACTTTTCGCTTCCAACAATTACCTCTACCTTCGTAATGCTCGGACTGCCGATTTACTCAATTCTAGCCTGACTCAAAATATCTTATTTGCGCCTGACCTCAGCAACCCAGAGACATTGCCTCCTGGCCGATTGGTCGTCGACTTTCAAAATGACAATCGACGACGGTTTGCCTATATTGCCGCTAAGGTGGCCGGGCCGTCTTTCTATTATAAAATAGATCGCTACAACTCTATCGGTTTAACGACAGGAGCCCGTGTTCTGGCTAGCGCCTCTGGCGTGGATAATGATTTAAGTTATTATCAATTCAATGAGTTCAGAGCAAATGATACCATTGGTATTTCTCCTTTTCAAGGTGGAGGCCTGGCTTTCTCTGAGATTGGTCTAAACTATACCATGAGTTCGCCTGCACCAGGGGGAAATTTCAGCCTGGGCATTACCGCCAAATTCCTACAGGGATATGGTGGCTTATTTTTATCCAGCAGAAGTCAATTTAACATTGCGCGTACTCCAGAAAATGGAATTCGAGGTTCCAGTGCTCGACTGAAATATGGCTTTACCGATAACCTCACAGATGAGGATTATCAAGCTGAAGTAATTGGATCCGGAATCGGCATTGATATCGGCATGGTCGCCACCGTTGATGGAAGTACCCCTGGCGAGTATATCTGGAAAGTAGGTTTTTCTATCGTTGATATTGGTGAAATCCGATTTAAAAATAGTGCACAAAGACACAATATTCGGATGAGTGGAAATGAGGTTACACTTTCTCCTGACAACTATGAAAACCTCGATAATTTAGATGAATTAGCCCAGGCTTTTAGCTTTGATGCCTTAGGAGATTCCCTCGGAACGCGCCAGGATAATTCTATTAGCGTAGGGCTACCATCGGCGGTTAGTATTCAGATTGATCACGCTATCACCTCTAATATATTTATAGGAGGTGTTTTTCATCAATTTCTTCCTTTGGGTATCGATGGTATTAGACGAGGTAGCTTGTTAGCTATTTCTCCCAGGTTTGAACAAAAATGGGTTTCTATGAGTCTCCCCGTTTCCATGTATAATTGGCAACAGATCCGTTTTGGCGCCGCGCTGCGGCTAGGCCCACTATCTATCGGAACAGATCATATTGGAAGCTTTATGAATCGAGGAGAACTCTATGGTACTGATTTCTACGCGGCCCTATCCATATTCCCGTTTGGCCGCAAAGGAAGAAAAGGCGGAAATAATGTCCCTTGCTATAGTTTTTAAATGTCTCGCTTTCGATAAATTAAGCCTACAGCAGCTCTATGCCATTATGGCTTTGCGGCAAGCAGTGTTTGTGGTTGAACAAAATTGCCCTTACGTCGATGCCGATAACAAAGATCAAGCTGCCTACCATCTGATGGCGCTAACCGCTGATGGCACCTTGGTGGCCTATGCTCGTTTGCTTCCACCAGACACCTCCTACCCCATTTACGCCTCTATCGGTCGTGTAATTACACATACTGCTGTAAGGCGAACTGGGCTCGGACGACAACTCATGAAACAGGCACTCGAGTGGATCAACAATTTATGGGACTATCCTAGCATCAAAATTTCCGCACAAACCTACTTAATTCCATTTTATGAATCCTTCGGATTTGAAAAACAAGGTGCCATCTACCTTGAAGATAATGCTCCTCATATTGCCATGATTCGAAAAAATGAGCATCGTAAATAAATGGATAACCATCAGATCAAGCTGCTCGTTAACCCCACTAAAGAAGATGCGGTTTTGCTCAGTCAAATTGCCCAATCTTCTAAGGCCTTTTGGGGATATCCTTCCGAATGGTTAGCCCTTTGGAAACCCGATCTAACCTTTAGTATCTCGTACTTGGCATCTCATACCGTCTATATCCTTCAAACTTTACCCGAACAACAAACAATTGGTGTGTGTATTACTGTTGAAGAGCCCCCACATCTGTGGATTGAACACCTCTGGTTACTTCCTGATCAGATTGGAAAAGGCTTTGGTAAGGCCTTATTAGAACACGCCATAACCAACACGACTTTACCCGTTCATCAATCTGTAAAGGTAATTGCCGATCCCAATGCGGCCCCTTTTTATGCCGCTAGGGGGTTTCAGTTCATCGGCCATCATCCGAGTACGCCAGGTGATCGGCAACTACCAATCATGGAAAGACCACTGCCGTAATTGCTGGCAGCATAGTTAGAGATGCGTTATCGGCAGTTCTTAAATCCATCGTTTCTTATTTTGATAGCCTAGGCTTATTGTCGCCCATCTTTTCAATGCCAGCATCAGGATATAATTCGTCAATAGAAAACTTGTCAAATTCGAAAACGTCCACTTCCAACTTATGTAGATGTTTCTTCTCTTTTCGTTTAGGTTGATTCAAATACACAATTTGAGTGTGTGGTATCATCACTCCCATTACGGGTTGGTAATCTTTAAATTGAATCGAACCGTAAAAGGCCCTGGCTCCCGGAAATTTCAGGTAGTTTTCTCGTAAAGTATATACGGCATAGTCCAGCATCCCTGTCGAACGGTTAATCCACAGCATATACTGATCGTGGTCCATATGCGGCTTTTCGGTGCCCCATGTCACAAAAACTAAATCGTACTGCTGCTCCCTAAACTCTTTTTGCCCAGCATAACTAATAATGGGAGCTCCTCGCAACCGATCTAGCATCTCAAAGAAATATTGATAGGCTGCTAATCCAAATGCAATCCGCTTATTCAATTTCTTAAACTCAATTTCTCCGTCCAACTCCTTTTCATAATATTGCCAACTCTGAAGCCCAGCCTTAGTATTTGCTCGCTTACCATCTAAGAATACAGCCTGACTATCAAACGTGCCAATAGCATATTTCAACTCTAACTTCGATTTGGCTTCCGGCCATGGTTTTCCCATTTTCCCCATAATCCCCTTCCAGACGTCCATACCTTCTACCCTATAGGTTTGGTGATGTGCCAGACCATCTAAACCATGTTTTTTCCAGGCCTGATCAATTAACTCCTTTCCCTTTTTTTCATGAACAGCTGTAATTCCTTTTTCTTTGATCAGCGCAGTTCGCATATCTGCCATACAGCCCGTGAAGAAAATGATAATAGCAAATAACAGTCCGAATGATGAATATTTTTGCATAATAATACGTTTGTATGTACCAGTCGGTACATTTATGGGTAAAAAATTTTTATATACTCACGAGCAGAAAGAAATTTTCTAATTGTCTTTTAAAATCGCCTCTTTCTCGATTTATACGAGCTAAAGTGGCACCACCGTATAACATATCATAGAGCATCCGCGCCAATTGGTCTGCAGAGAGATCCAAACGCAATTCTCCTTTCTCCTGCGCTTCTAGTATGCAGACCGTGGTAGCAGACACCCATTTATTGAATTGCTTCTTTGCAGCTGCTTGTAGCCGATTGGGTTCACTCCCCACCTCTATCGCATATCGCTGAATCAAGCAGCAGGAACCAAACTCTTCACGCTCAAAATGATCAATAATGGAGAAGAAGTAATTTTTCAAACGTTGTAGTGGACTTTCCTCTTTTGTATCGCTGAAAATCCCCCTCATGTATTGCAAAAGATTATTGCTGTAGTATTCTAATGCCCTTTCGCCAAAACCCTCTTTACTTTTAAAATGATAATAGAACGAACTTCGCGGAAAATCCGTTTTGCTAAGAATCTCTTCTACACCAGTATCGTGATATCCTTGCTGCCTAAACAGCAAATCTCCTACCTGTAGTACTTTCTCCAAATCGTGCCTTTTCCCCATCTTGAATCACTTTGTGTAGCACAAATATACGCCTTTGTACCGATCAGTACAATAGTTGAATGATTTTTACACACTTATTTCGGTTGCGCCCCTGTTGACATGCTCCTTGTGATGACTAGGCTTGGTCATCTCAGTTTAAAACCATTACTACTCCAATAGCCTTAAACGCGGAGTATCATCGCCCTACTTTAGCCTGCAAGGCTTGTCGAAACTTGAGGAAGAAAAGACTGCACAATGAGATTCTGATAGCAGAATTATTTGTTCCAACTAGTCAAAATACAATTGATATAGTGGTATCTTTAAGGGAAGCGAACTGGGCGAAATGAAATAGCTAAAATAGAAACGCCTCCATATGGAGGCGTCGGTCTAAGGGGACTACCCTTAGAGATGTTCTTGTGTTACAAATATATATACATTTTTTGATCTAACAAAGTTTTCTCCTCTGATGAAAGAACGCGTAATCGTGTACATTGATGGCTTCAATTTGTACTTCGGAATGACTTCAAAGTTTAAAGGGATCAAATGGCTCAATGTCAGAAGCCTGGCTGAAAGCCTCTTAAAACCTCATCAAGCTCTATGTTCTGTAAAGTATTTCACTTCTAGGGTATCCAATGACCCGCCCAAGGAACATCGCCAAAGTAAATACCTAGATGCCATTAAGCGTACGGAAACACAAATTATCTATGGTCACTATAAGTCAAAGCCAAAGTCGTGTTTTAGCTGCGGCCACACCTGGCAAAATAATGAGGAAAAAATGACCGATGTGAATATAGCAGTACACATGCTGGTAGATGCTCTAGATGATGAGTATGATATG
>JAHQWA010000044.1 GCA_019634045.1 Saprospiraceae bacterium | reverse complement strand
TGATCAGTAAGGCGAGATATTTGCCATTTGGGCTAACGGAAAAGCCGTTGTAGGTCAGCTTATCTTGTTGTAGAATTTTATTGAGATCCACAATGACCTTACTGACCCCATCCAAACCAGAACGCTGATGGAGTAGGGCGTGTCGGAGTTCCCTGGGCCAAGTGTTATAATAGTACTTTCCCCCAGCCTTCTGTGGTACACTATGATTGGTTCCGGTCTTTTCCAAGGCTTCAATTCTCGACTGAATACGTTGGAACTGTTGTGGGTCTGAAATGTAGTTCTTAAGAAATTGATCTTGCGCATGCATCCATGCTTGTACATCGGCACTTTCTGTATCCTCTAGCCATCGAAAGGGATCAGCGATTTGATGTCCATGGTATTTATCGATTACGACCTCTTGTTTACTCGGTGGGTATGACAATGATTGGCCGATCAACTCAAGACCAAGGCTTAAAATGATAATGGGTAGCGCTAAGTGGAGTGATTTCTTAAACATGATGTTTTCTATTGAAGTGCTAATTTTTTCGCACTTTGGATTAAAAAAATAGCTTCTCTTATTTTTTATGGCCGCAGAAGCGAATTGGCTGCTCGGGGGCATTATGTGGCTTATCGACAAACGAATATTTGCTTTTCGGAATGATCCGTAAATGCTTGTTCATCAAAACCACCGAATTTTTGTATGATAGTAAAACCGGTCCATTTTAGGTAGGAGTCTAATTCCTGAGGGAAAAACAGCCTCATATCCAAGTTTTGAATAGAATCAAATTGACCGTTTATAAAATAATGCCATTCTATGCGATTAATCTGAGTTTTACTTTCGTATTTCATCGCTTGCTTTATCACGACATTTCTTCCATCGTCGGTGGTATATCTAGCAATTTCTTTCTGTTCTTTTTCTCCTTCAACAATAAATTGAATGCTTGGATTAAAGCAATCTAGCAGAAATAAACCTCCTTCTTTGAGATGACTTTTTACCCCTTTAAATGCCTTAAATAAGTCTTCATTTTTGTATAAGTGATGGATGGAATTAAAGGGAATAAAGATGAGATCGTATTTGCTCGGCAAATCCAAGGTTCTGATATCTGCCTCGAAAAACTCGATGTCTAATCCTTCAGCGGAAGCCTTTATTTTTGCGCTTTCAAGCATGGAAGCTGTATAATCTACCCCGCTAATATTGTATCCATCCATTGCCATGGGGATGGTAAGTCTACCGGTACCACAACAAAGCTCAAGTATTCGAGCATCCTGATTAGTAGGTAGCCACCGTTTGTAAAATGGCAAATCAGCGAGGTCGGTATTCATGGCATCATAAATATTCGCATCATAAATCAGATTCCCCACCTTATAACTACCGTTTATTTTGTCCTTCAAGATCTGTTGATTAGGTACGAATTGGTAATTCCATTGCTTCAAAAATACTTTAGCTGTGCAATATATCGATAGGTTTTTATTCCCGCAGCAACTGCTGCAGCTGAGTAAGTACCTCTTCTTGTTGCGAGGACTCCAATTGCCGTTGAATTTGGGATTGTAGGATAGCATCTCCTCCACTTAGGTGGTGGGTCAGTTGCTCCGTTTGCTCAAGAAGTTCAATTTGTTCAAACTGTTGCATGAACCAATCTCTCATGCTAGGTTCCTCTAGGTAGTCCAAAAAATAGTTTTGCAACTTTGAACTAGGATAGGAGGCTAGTAGTTCTTTAGCAAATTGCTTTAGCGCTGGATCCTCTTCCTGTAATCGCTGGCTAATCAGGCAAAAAGCTGGAAGACAACCAATTTGTTGAACAGCCCAAAGGGCTTTTTTTCGTACTTCCGGGTTGTTATCTAAACTTAGGGGTTTGATGTACTGAAAGGCATTCCTTCGCCCCCATATACCTAGTTGCTGCAGACGTTCGAGTTTTTGTTGGTCATCTACTAGACTAAGATTTTGGATAGCCTGGGTATAGGCTTTTCCGGAGTACGGCTTTTCACCGATGGTGCGGAGGTTCATACTCATGCTCAGAAGAGAAAGTATCGCCACTGTTACCATCGCAAATCCAGAGATTCGGGAAGAGGAAGAAGCCTTTGGACATTGATTCAACACCCGCTTGATCCGGGTCGAAAGACTGTGCGATTTAGCAAAGGCTGGAGCCAATTGCCGAGGAGGACTTGCTTGTGCTAGGGTGGCAATCGCAATTAGATTTTCAGCATAGGTGAATCGATCAGTGCCCAAGGCAACTAATTCCTCATCACATGCCCATTCTCGGTTCAAACGAAATTGTCTCAAAAGGGGCCAACTTAGCGGATTAAACCAGTAAATACTCTTTATGACCACGGATAGGATATTAAAAAAGTAATCTCTTCTTTTGATGTGTATGAGTTCGTGCAATACAACTTGTCGGATTCGTTCATCCTCCCAAGTCTGAGCCTGTTCTGGGAGTAAGATTACAGGCCGTAACCATCCAAAAGTCACTGGCACTGGAATGGATTTGTTAAGCAATACCTTAGGCGGTTTGGATAGACCTGCCTGCTGAACCAGGAGATTCCAATCAAATGCAACAAGACTAAGTTTAAAGCTTTGCGCCCCCCTAGTAGCATGTCTAAGCAGTATAAATTCTAAAATGGCCTTTCCCGCCACGAGTATTAAGCCGAGCAGCCAAAGCCCAACCCAAAGGATGTCTGACTTCCCTGCAAAATTAGAAGTAGTGGGGGTAGCCTGCTTTGGCCCTTGATCAGGCAAGCGCTTGGGGGAGTAAGGGCCAAATTCTTCGCTAGCAAGCTGCGTCTGCGGCGTGATCGCTGTGGGCGTATAGGATTGGATTTCCCAAATGGAGGAAGAACAAAATAAAAATATAGTAAGCAGCCCAACTAAGCCCGAGCGCCAAATCCATTGGGCTTGTCGAGCAGAAAAGCACCCGCTCAGCGTTTTAACTAGCACCCACAGCAGGCTTGACTTCCACAACAAGTTGAGGAAAAGATCAATACTCCAAAAGCTTTCTCCGACATGTGGTAAAATAGTGAATGAATGCATCAGCTATCTTTTTGTTGAATGTCGCCTTCTTTGGCTTTCTTGATGAGTGCGGACAGTTCTTCGAGCTCGGATGGGGATATTTTCTTTTGCGTTAATAAGGTTGACATCACCTCGGGAACGGAACGGTTGAAATAGGTGCTAAGCAAATGGTTAAGGGCAGATTTCTTAACGACTTCTTTTTGTAGGGTAGCGGAATAGAAATACTTGTTCTTTTCGTTCCGATGCTTTAGATGTCCCTTCTCTTCCAGAATATTCATCAGCATTCGGATCGAGTTATAACCTGGCGGGTTGCTCAGTTCATCCAACACTTCTCCTACACTTGCTTCCCCCAATCTATGGATGATATCCATTATCTGGCGTTCCCGCTTACTTAAGTCATCATAAATTTCGCTAGACATAGTGTAAATTTTTTCGCACTTGCAAGATTGTCTTTTCTTGGGAAACCCGCAAGATTTGCTGCAATTTTTTTCGCACTTAGGGTTGCTTTAGATTGAAATTAAGCTGAAAGACACAAGGTAGGTATACCTAAAATGAAAATCTGGCAGTCTGTACTTCAGCTTACAAAAGGAGGGAAATGCTTGCTTAACTGCCTTAATTTTGTTTACTTTACTATACTTCAGAAGTCTTCCTACTCGGAAGAATGTATGTTAAAAACTCTTCTCAAGGGAATATCTAAAGAATTCCCACACTGGCAGCCTTAGCATTTCAGCGTTCTGCCAGTAACGACATTTCCATGTGAGCGACATTTTGGTGATTTCTCTATTAAAACGACCCATTAATCAATGGTACTGGATTGGTCTATCCATCAGATAGTAAGATTGAAGTATATCAATCTTACTTAGCCAACGTATTGGATGTCCTATCTGTCCTGACTTTCAATGGGGTCAACTATTGTGGGCTTATAGCCATGGTGCGACCTATTTCGATTTGTTGATTGATTTAGGTTTAGCATTGCTATGTCTACAGGTAAGTGAGCGGTTAAATATCCACTGGTAAAAAAGAGATCTGATAACCCCTTCTCCATCTTAGGTGAAGGAGTAAAAAAGACGTAGCCTGGTGCTTATACATAGGTATTTCTCCTTTTCTCAGAGGAGTAATAGCCCAGCCTATCCTTCTCTCTGAGAAGCTTTTCCTACCAGTTTCGATTTTAATCCCTGCACAAAGATTTTCAAAGCTTGTCAATAGGAAGCACTTCCTGTTGCCCTGGGCTTTTCATGCCCCTTTGAATCCTCTTTAGGCACTTACCCATTCAATTAAGCCAACTTTCTGGAACTATTGTATTAACTAAATATTTTGAAATGATGCTACTTACTAGTAAGAAACTTAGGCTGTTATTACTGGGGAGCCTTTTCTTGATTCCGGCCTTGATTTTTAGTCAAGGTACGGCTTCGATCAAGGGGAAGGTTCTCGATGAAGACACCGATGAACCGCTCATCGGTGCCACCGTAATTGTTGCTGGAACGAGCTCTGGTACAATTACTGATTTTGATGGCAACTACGTGATTGCCGGTTTGCCAGCGGGAGAACACAAGGTAGAATTCACCTACACTGGCTTTGCTAAGACCATCGAAACCATCACCCTTTCGGCTGGTCAAGAATTAAGTTTGGACATGACGATGGGCGTAAGCGCCACGGAGTTAGATGTTATTGTGGTTACAGGAACAGGGGGACCAGTCGAGAAGAAGAAAATTGGGAACACGATCGGCTCCATTTCTACCAAGAAATTGCAAAATGTACCCATTAACTCCTTTTCTGACCTACTCACTGGAAGAGAACCCGGGATCGTTGCTTTACCTTCTGGAGGTTTGACGGGGGAAGGCACTCAGATCCGGATTCGCGGTTCAGCTTCTCTATCACAATTGAATGAACCCATCGTAATTATTGACGGTATCCGGGTAGACAATGGCGGTGGTTTTGGAGCAGGTGGTTTTGCTTCCGCAGGTGGTGGTGGAGCACCTTCCCGTTTGGATGATATCAATCCGGAATCAATAGAAAGAATAGAAATCCTAAAGGGAGCTTCGGCAGCGACCTTATTTGGAACGGAGGCGAGTAATGGGGTGATTCAGATCTTTACCAAGAAAGGGGTGAGCGGTAAGCCTCAGGTAGATCTTAAGTTTGCCCAAGGTATAATGGACTACCCAAATCGTTTCCAAGATAATGTCGGTTTTGCTCGAACGGCGAGCCAAGCACAGGCACTGTCTTCATTCTACGGGGAAGATATCAAAGCGTATGACTTGATCCGCCGGAATTTTACAGAGGAGTTATTCGAAACAGGTTTCTCCAATAATGCATCGGCCAGTGTCTCAGGAGGCAATAACCTGATCTCTTACTATGTTTCCGGTCGGTATTTTTATCAAGACGGACCTTTCGGAGGACAGGACCGGAATTACCCGGCAGGTATCACGACTCAGGCCACCGATACGGATCGCAAGGGACAGTTGAATGTCAACCTAAACATCTTCCCTAGCGAAAAATTCAATTTCCGAATTACTTCCGGCTATTCCAATACAGCTTTTACGACCTTGCAGACCAATAACAATATCTACGGGGTAGGTTCTTTGGCACAATTCAGTAAGCCGGAATTGGCTGGGCCAAACAATCAAACGGGCACCATTGCTTTTGCAACGGTTAATGAGGCTCTACAACTGTCTGTTAGCCAGGATGTACGTCACTACAATGGTAGTATCGCTATGAACTATTATCCCAAGGATTGGCTGAAGCTGGACGCGGTATTTGGCGTAGACTATTCTAACCAAGGTAGCGTGGAATTCACTCCTTTCGGCTGGAACATTGACGGTTTTGCCAGTAACAATGCCAGCGGGCAGAAAGACTACACGGATCGAAACTTCACCGCCATTTCTGCGGAGGTAAAGGCGACGATGAATCATCAAATCACACCTAACATTTCCTCCAATTTAATTCTAGGTGGTCAATTGATTCGTCAGGAGGAGCTGATCCAGTCTGGATCTGGGACAGATTTCCCTGGACCAGGATTTGAGATTTCGAGTGCCGCCGCCAATCAGCAATTGTTTGAATTCTTTTCGGAGGTGATCAATGCAGGGGTGTTTGTGCAAGAGCAAGTGGGCTTCAGTGATCAATTCTTCTTGACGCTAGGCGCACGTTTGGATGGTCACAGTGCCTTTGGTTCTAATTTTAATGCTGCGGTTTACCCGAAAGTATCCTTCTCTTACATACCCTCTGATGCGGATTGGTGGAATGATATTGGGCCCATCAGTAGCTTACAATTGAGAAGTTCCTATGGATGGGCTGGCTTACAGCCTGGCGCCTTTGATGCCCTAACGACTTATCAGGCATTAACCTCTACCTCAGGTGCGGGTATCGTACCCAACAACCTAGGTAATGCGGACCTAGAACCAGAAATCTCCAAAGAGTGGGAGATTGGAACGGTCGTTGGATTATTCAATGATAAGGTTTCTGTGGAAGCCGTTTATTGGGATCGTACCGTAGAAGATGCACTTTTTGCACGTCAATTCGCCCTTTCAGGGGGTTGGAGAAGCCGGCAATTGGTGAATATCGGAGAGCTTTCTGCCAATGGAGTAGAATTAAAGGTGAATGGAACTGTTTATCGCTCCAGAGATTGGAGTGTAGAATTGTTTGCCAATGCCGCTTATATCAAGGAAGAAGTGGTTTCTCTAGGAGGAGCACCTCCGGTGAAAGTAGGCGGTTCCTATCCTCGCTATCGTAATTTCTTGATCGAAGGGTTTGCACCAGGTGCTCAGTTTGGGGCGGAATTGGTGGAAACGACGGGTGATGCATTGCCGATAGATTTCAACAGCGATGGTTTGCCAGATTCAAGAGATGAGATCGTAGCTTTCTTAGGGTCAAAAGAGCCAGGAGATATTAGTTTGCCGACGACCATTGGGGCAGGAGGAGTCTTATTGAAGGATGAAGATGGAGATGGCGACTTCTTGGATCACTATTTAGGAAAAGGCGTGCCAGATTGGCAAGGTTCTTTCGGGGGGACGGTCAAGTTCCGCAACTTCAGTCTAACTACACTTTTCGAATACAAAACGGGCAATTTCCGCATTAACAATTTGACAGGAGCGTTCCGTCAGGCTAATGCGAGTATTGGCCGTAATCTCCCAGGTTCTGCCGAAGTGGAGCGTGATTATCTATCCGGTGGAACGGATGGTCAGGGTAATGCTCAGAATTCTGGAGAAGTACGTTACGAGGCGCTTAAAGGTTGGTTGTTTGAAAACCTGGCCCTAGCACCTTTCTCTGGACTGAATACAATCGAAAAGGCGGATTTCATTCGTTGGAGAGAATTGAACGTTACGTACCAGATACCTACGTCCTTCCTCAAGAAGTTGAACTTACGCAATGCTTCCTTTACGGTAGCGGGTAGAAACCTGGCCCTATTTTCTGGTTACGGTGGTGTCGATCCGGAGATCAACGTTTTTGGTAGAGGAGGAGATGGCGATGAGTCAGATACCACTGATCAGAATTTCGGCGTAGGTATCGAAGCTTTTGGCTGGCCAATCCCTCGCCAGTTGATGTTCACGCTGAAAGTAGGTATTTAGAATAAATAGGAGCATACTTAAAACGATTATCCCCTTCTTATTAGAAGGCAAAAGAAAGATCTATGAAAAATCTAATCATATATATAAAGGAGTATAGCCTAAAGCTATTGCTAGCTTTGTTTGTTTTAGGCTCTTTTACCGCTTGCAGCGATCTATTGCAGGCTGATAACCCCAACAATCTGTTGGAGGAGGATCTACAGGATCCACGCTCGGTATTACCTATGGTTAATGGCGTTCAAGCCTCTTTAACCCGGGCTTTTGCTAATATCGTAGCTCCGTATGCTACGGCCAGCGATGAGTTGACCTGGATAGGCTCCCGAGATGCTTGGCAACAATTGCAATTTGGGAATTTTGATAATCCCAATAATGAATTTACAGATGCGGCTTTTTTCTTCGTAGGTGAGGCACGCTGGTGGAGTGATGATGTGATTAAGAGAATTGAGGCTTTTCAATCTGAGGATTTGTTGCTGGCGGGCGACGAAGTGCAGTTGGCCAGGGCTTATTTGTACGGAGCGATCATCTATACGGTTATTGCCGATATGTTTGATGATTTTGTTGTCGATGCAGATAAAAGTGAGGCAGCACCTCCGGTAGGAGCTGAAAACATGTCTAGTCTCTATGATCAAGCCATAAGCTACTTGACCAAGGGAGCTGCGATAGATGGGATAAGTGAAGATCTGGATGCTGCCTTTTCGGGGATGTTGGCTCGGGTACATTATTCCAAGGCATTATGGACTAAGTTGAATCCTATGGGCATCAGTAATCCGCTAGTCAATGACCCTGATGCTATAAAGTTTGCCCAAGAGGCACTCAGTAAAATGGGAGCAGATTACAAATTCGTTTTGGAAACCGATCCTACTACTCCTGATGTTGTTGGAGCCCTAGATATTGGTCAACAAGTAAATCAACGATTGGAGATGCGTCTTTCTAATGATTACATTATTCCTGACGCTGAGAACAAACGTGTGGCCAATCTTGGTGACGGAGATGCTTCTACGAGCATTAGCCTACTAGATCCAGTTGATAATATCGCTGATCCGGTAATCTATGATGAGGTAGTAAGTTTTTCTACCCAGGCACAGTTTGTTGATTTCACTATGGTGTCAGCGCGAGAAATGTATTTGATTCTGGCTGAGGCAGCCTTGGCGCAAGAGGATGATGCAGGGTTTACCACTCAAATCAATGCCCTACGTGCGCTAGATTCTAAATTAAGTGCTTACGCTGGCCAAGTAGATGCTATGACACTGCTCAAGCACTCGCGAAGAGTAAATCTATTCCTACAAGGAAGAAGAATTGCGGATCATTATCGCTTTGAAGAGCCAGCAACGGATTGGCAGTCCAATAGCGATGCAGTATTAAATCCTGGTACCTTCTTCCCAATTACAATTACGGAGATTCGGGCGAATCCATTAATCAATTGATTCGAAGTCAAAGTCAATATAGATAGATTCATTGAGGCCTGTCGAATTCACTCGGCAGGCCTTTTTTTATGCACTTCACAATGCAATCGTTTGTGTAATCTTCGAACCCCATAACCTAACTAATCTTCTAAAAAGAGTGGGTTAGGCATAATTTTTCACTAATTTTTTTTATTTTTATCATATAGTGTTTGGTAATTTAATTCGCTTTATTAAATTCGTGCAATCGTTTGCATGATATGAAGAAGAGTAAAACAACGATACATGATATTGCCGGAGCTTTGAGTGTGACCTCTTCCACAGTGTCTAGGGCGCTCAATAATCATCCGGCCATCAGCGAGGATACCAAGCGATTAGTCGTGGAGATGGCTCGCCAGATGAACTACAAGCCAAATCGCTTAGCTGCTGCATTGAGGAGCGGCAAAAGTATGAATATTGGCGTAATGGTCCCAATGATTGAGCGAAGTATTTTTGCTTCTATTATTAGGGGGATTGAAGATGAAGTGGCCAAGAGTGGATATGGTATCATCATGTGCCAGACTTATGACGACCTGACGCACGAAAAACGAGCCTTTGATACTTTGTTCCGTTCTCAGGTAGACGGCATTATCGCCTCCGCCACACGTTCTTCCGGTAACATGGAACTCTATCAAAAGGTGATAGAGGATGAAATACCGCTGATCCTATTTGACCGTTCCATTGATGAATTAGGTGTAAGTGCCGTAGTGATTGATGACTTTAAAGGGGGATATGATGCTACGCGTCATCTGATTGAACAGGGATGCAAAAAGATCTTCCACTTCGCCGGAGACCAGGATATTAAAGTATATCAGGAACGACTTAGAGGCTATAAAGCCGCTCTAACGGATGCCGGAATTGCCTTGGATGAGGCTTGGGTAATTAATTGCCCTTCAAATATTGAAAGAGGGCGACAAGCTGCCCAAAACATCATCGCCTCTGGAAATATTCCAGATGCCATTTTCTCCTCCAGTGACTTTGCCGCACTTGGAGCCATGCAAATACTAAAAGGAAAATTTTCTATCCCAAACGATATAGCAATTGTAGGGTTCGCTAACGAACCATTTACTTCCTTTATTGAGCCCGCCATGTCAACTGTGAATCAGCATGGGCGAGATATGGGAAGACTCGCAGCTAGAGCATTTTTAGACTGTATTGCCAACCGCAAAGACTACGTTTCCAGACAAATTGTATTGCAGCCCGAGCTTATTGTTCGTGCATCTTCAAAAAAGTTGAAATAGATCAATATGCCTAATGATGGATT
>JAHQWA010000599.1 GCA_019634045.1 Saprospiraceae bacterium | reverse complement strand
TTCTCCTGCACCTGGAATAGCATTCTCAGGATCGTTATCTCTATCGATAAAAGCTAATCCATTACGATTAATTACCCAAATGGCCTCCTCTCCCACTTCTCCATTACAATCCTCATCTCTACCGATTCGGATCGGATCCGATTCTCCATCATACTCACACCAGTTGATCACTCGGTAGGTTCGATTGATGATAAAACAGGCATCCGGGGAGATATCAAATCGCTCATCTTCTACACTAACGGCTAGTAGATCACAGCCCACTTCGTAGGTCATGATAGTATCTGGTGCAGGCAAGCCGCATTCCGCTCTAGCATCCTTCGGGAAGAGAATCTCATAATGATGCGCTAAGCCAACGTTAATCTTTTGTTCGCAATTACCTCCAGACTGATTTCCAGATCCATCAGTAACCTGAAAGATTCTTTTGATCACTCCTTCCCCACACTGATCAAGATCTATGATGGGGGGCAATTCTTCCCAAGTAGCCTGACAATTGTCCTCTGCGCTAGCTAAACCAAAACGGGACTGCAATTCATCTATCTCAATGGAATCCGTACCCAAAAAAAGAAGATCGCTACATAGAATGGTAGTATCATGTGGAGCTATGCATAATGGCAGTTCTTTGTCTTCAACTAGTATATTCATCCAGCAGGAACCCTGATTTCCGGCTAAATCCGTCACCAGGAGTTCCACCTTAACCAAACTATCAATATCACAACAGTTAAACGGAACTTGGTCCGCCCATGCCGAAAAGTACTCAGCGGTATCTACACAGCTCTCCGTTTGCTTATACCAACGACGCACCGCCAGACTTTCCACCCCACACTCATCCCAACTTCCTTCGTCTACCTGATCCGCCGTCACAGCCGCTACTCCTCTGCTATCTAATGCAACGTTCAAAACATCCGTACAAGCAGCTACAGGAGCGGTGTTATCCCGCATTAGAAACGGACATTCGGCTATGGTCTCATTGCCACAATCATCGATCACGGTATATCGAAAGAAATGAACTCCTAGCGGG
The DNA here is from genome assembly GCA_019634045.1 of Saprospiraceae bacterium. Classification (GTDB taxonomy): domain Bacteria; phylum Bacteroidota; class Bacteroidia; order Chitinophagales; family Saprospiraceae; genus DT-111. The sequence goes on along the minus strand of JAHQWA010000599.1, from coordinate 4,431 downwards.
ATATTACTGACAAATCGCGGATCTCCATTATCTGGAACCTCCGCCAATATGATTGCAGGCTCTCCTTCGACCGGATAGGAAACAACTTGACTTGTCAACACCCAGCTTTCCGAACAGTTATCTTCGATCTCCGGATATGGAACCCAAAGGCTACCCGTACAATCAAATGGGCCTACGCTAAATAGTAAGGTATCTCCGTGAGCACCATTGGTTGGGCAATAGACAGTAGGCGGCGTTACATCACCAATTTTGATGGTCTGGAAAAACTCATAAGGTTCTCCTCCTTCACACCAATCTACTACCTGCCAAGTTCGAATGAATTGTTGGGCATTCTCACAAATATCAATGATTGGGCTATCGTCATAAAAGGCTACTAAATTACATAGCTCAGGAGCAATGTTATATGTACCGAATGCCGTGCTCACCTGGGGCCACCCGGTGAAATCTGGATGGGGATTCCCAGCCTGATCCGTCGGATATTCCATGTCGCACGCAATGTAGCCTACTAAATCTGGGGCTATAATTTGATCAATGCCCGGAGAAGTAATTTCAATCAATTGTTCGCAACTACTGCTGTTCCCACTTGGATCAGTGGCCGTGAAAGTACGCCGAATCGTACCGGGTCGACATTGTTCCCCTGACTCCATTTGATCTATGATACAAATCTCTACGGGCTGGCATATCTCCGAAACACTGCCGTGCCAGGTTTCATCACTGGCATGCGGGTAACCAAAACCTGAAAGCCAATCCAATAATGCGGTTAAAGCAGTTGCAGTTTCCTCTTCTTCCGGGAAGACAACTTCGCCATTCGCATCTAGAAGATAACAGGTCGGTGTGCCTTCCGGCAATTGGCTGATTAATAGTTGATCTTCATCCGTACAAATGACCTGCTGCACCGAAACTTCAGGGCAGTTTAGGACGGGGGCTTCAGCATCGATAACATCGAGCACTCCACCACAGGAAAAGAAGGGTGAAGGAGTGGTCGTGGGTTGGAAATTCCAATTGCTAAGATGTAAAGCACAAGCTTCAGTCGTTGACAGTCCTGTACGAATCTCTACCACCAAGACGGATCCTCCAACCAATGCACTAGACAAATTTCCGCTCTCTGCATTATTGCTAGTGTGCAACACATCAATAGTTCCATTTGGATGAGCTTGGTACATCATAAAGAAGGGCAGATGATCTGTCCCTTCATAGGACCAATCACAGCTCAAGGTCCCGCTTTGGGGAACTTGGACCATAGCGACCGCATAGCCTGATTCTTCAGCAGGTTGTAGGTCTATTTTGAGATTGCTTTCCGTCCAATTCAAGTAAGCATTCTCACTTTGGGCTTGATGCCATTGATCTTGCCGAAACCCTCCAGCAAAGCCTTCGGTCGGTAGCAAGTCTGTTCGGGCAATTTTATAGTTGAATACACCCGCTCCATCCACAATGGGACCGTTAGACGGATCAGAATCGGATATTTCGATAGTAAAATCTTCATTGGTCAAACAGCCAAACTCTCCTTCCAATACCATATCAGCCGTAATCAAGGCTTGGCAATGGTCTTGGACAGGAAGCTGTAAAGTATCATTACATGCCAACTGGATTCCGGGAAAGGATTCCGCTGAAAAGACAATTGGAAAGCTAGCTTCCACTGAATTATCCTCGTCCAAAGTGGCGGACAATAGCACCTGGTATTCACCAGCTGGAGCTAGCAAAGCATATGTGGTTAGTCCGCCCTGATCGTACACCGGATAGACTGCAACATCAGTAGCGGGTTCCACCGCCACAAGCAAGTTGGGAAGCTCTTCACAGGCTCCTTGAAGTCCAGCTTGGAAATACAGTAAACCTATGTTTGATTGACAAGAGGGTAAGATTTGAGAAAAACCATAGGAAGGGTATATTATGGAAGCTTCGCAGGAAGAAATATCAGTTGCTTCCCAGCTTTCATTGGCTAAAATTGGGTGGTTGCTAATTCCGATTAAAATTATAAGTAGCCTAGTTGCATTCGCCGTCAGTCCTCGCTTCATGACTTAAACCGATTGTGTTTAAATGAGAAGGCACGTTCGTTCCTTCCCAGTGTATGTTTTTACATAGGAATTTTGTATGGACTCACAATTGCGAGAAACGTTAGCAAGGGAAATCATTTGTGCTACCCTAGAGCAGCATGATCTTACGCTTATGAGCTAAGTCTCAGTGATTCGTTCTATATACCTGGAGCCTATTCAAAGCTAAATGGGGAGTGCCAGTTTCCGGGCCTAAAAACGTGTAATGTAGGAATGTAGATATTCTAAAATGTTATGCCAATATAGGAGGGGATGGCATACTTTTCCAAATACAACGGAAAAATAGTAATTTTTTATATAAAACTAAAAAGCAATGTGAAATTAAACGGGGAGTTTAGTGATTTTGTCTAAGTGCTTGCTAATTGTAAGCTGAGGTTTAGGTTATCCGGTAATTTACAGGTAGATGATTTACTTGCCCCGTCCAGCGACCGTGTTTCGCTCATTTTTTATCTAGAGCGATATGCTGTCACTTTTTAGAGACCAAAACACTCCTAAAATACCCAGATAGAATGTCCATTAAGTAGTAGATACTCTATTTGATTAGTAAGGTTTCAACCTAGCCTACTTTTTTCACCGATTTAGTTAAGGATCTTTTAAAATTGTCAATGGTCCTCACCGAGACAGTATAATATGCTTTGGGTTAGCTATTTTTGGAGAAAAATCTCCATGATTCGACTGTTCCAGAAATCTCGACCTGCACTTCCTGATAATCCCCCGCTTTCTTCTTCGCATACCTTCCTCAACATTCGCCAGAAAAGCTTTGCTTTTGGTCTGCTAATCCTGACGCTTCCAATTCTCTATAGTTTTACAAATTTGAATGAGGAGGAAATAGGCCGGCTAATTATCAAGATCAACAATGTTTCAAAAGACCGAGGGATTATTTGGATCGGATTGTATGATTCTGCGGACACCTATCTCATTAAAGAGAAGTCCATTCTAAAGAAGATTGATGTTTCGCAAAAGGGATACCACGAAATCGTAGTTGACAGCCTACCTTACGGCACCTATGCAATGGCCCTGTTTCATGATGTGAATGCCAATGGAGAGATGGATCGCAATCTGCTGGGCATTCCTTCCGAGCCCTACGCCTTTTCAAAGAAACCCAAATCCAAATGGCGCCTGCCAAAATTTGATGAGGTCAAATTTGATTTTTCACAGGATGTGCAAGAGATTGATACGAAACTAAAGAAATGGTGGGATTAGCATGGGTGCTAATCCATTTCCTTCACAATTGTCGCTTCTTTACAGCTAAGTAATCCCGTTCATTACCTCAATTTCCTATTCGAGTTCACCAGCAAATTTGACCAATGCCATAGGCTTTTGTATTTTTGGTTCAACGAAGGACTTACAGATGAAGGTACTAATAGTTGAAGATGAATTGCCTGCGGCTAAGCAGCTCACGAAATTGATCAATGCTTTCCGTCCACAAACCCAGGTTGTAGAGGTTCTGGATAGCGTAGAGGCAGCGGTTGACTGGTTCCCCAAACATCCAATGCCGGAGTTGATTTTCATGGATATCCAACTAGCAGATGGATTAAGTTTTGACATCTTCAAGGCCGTCAAAATTAGTGCCCCCGTTATTTTCACCACGGCCTTTGATCAATATACCTTAAAAGCCTTTAAGGTCAATAGTGTAGACTACCTGTTGAAACCAATTGAACCAGAAGAACTACAAGCCGCTATCGTGAAATTTGAGGAGCGTTTCATTGCCCCTCCATCCTTTGATCATCCGATGTTACAGCAGTTGCTGCAATCCTTTCAACAACCTGTCTTCAAAAGTCGATTTCTAATTAAGCTGGGCCAGCAGCTCTCCTTTATCGAGACTTCAGAAATTCGTTACTTCTTTTCTGCCGACAGTCTCGTATATATCAAAACGCAGCACAACAAAAAACACCTGGTCGATCAGCCCTTGGATCAATTGCAGCATGAATTAGATCCCAAGCAGTTTTTTAGGATTAATCGAAAGGTCATCTTGTGTATTAACGCCATTGATAAGATTCATCCTTATTTCAATAGTCGTTTAAAAATTACCGTAAAGCCAGCTACCGACTTTGACCTCATTGTTAGTAGAGACCGAGTGGCCAGCTTCAAGAACTGGCTGAACGGCACCCCTCAATAGCTATCCTAATTATTAGAAACCCATAGTAGAGGTCAGCAGCATCTCATGTAAGGCGTTTACATATTTTTGACTGCTGTTTTCCAAGCTAAATCTGGTTGAAAGTCGGAAATCGGAAGTACGAAATCGGAAAAAGACCCTAAATCGGAGGGTTTTCCGCCTTCCGCCTTCGCATTTCCGGTTTCATAAACGGGCTAACAGTGCGGAGACATGTGGTCCAATTTACGGAAGCACTCTACATGAGAAACCGCTGAGAGCTCAGTCGAT
>JAHQWA010000598.1 GCA_019634045.1 Saprospiraceae bacterium | reverse complement strand
CGCTATTTGACTGAAGGCGAGAAAACGCGCCTTTATATGTTTGGATGTGAAATTATATCCGATTGGGAGATTGGGAGTCCAGTGATTTGGACAGGCGTAGGACCAGATGGACAGGAGCTTGTTTTTGTAAAAGGAGATCTTTTGGAGTACAAAAAAGAAGAGCTGTTGCGCTTGACTCTTTTTGACCCCAATATGGGGCTCGCTGATCTACCTAAGAATTATCTTGAGATGGTGTATCGCTTGGTGCCACGAGGAAAGCAAACTCAACTTATAATGGAGCAAAGTGGTTTTGAAGGAGCAGACCAAGGCAAGCAAAGGTATGAGGATAGCCTTAAGGGCTGGGATGCCGTTCTTCAACAAATTAAGGATTTGGCGGAAAAGGAGGCTGCGGAATTGTCTTAGCCTTTGTACCTTGGCGCCTCATCAGACTTATTCAGTATGTTACCGCCACTTCCCGTCATCGATCTGCACTGCGATTTGCTCATGTATCTTGCCAAGGTGCCAGATGCGAATCTCTATGGCGTAAAGGATATTGGGGTAACGGTTCCTTTCATGAAGCTAGGCCAGGTACGCCATCAAATTATGGCTGTTTTTGCTGCCACTAACGAGGAAAGTGTACAGTGGGGAGAACAAGAACTTGCTGCGTATAAATCGCTGCTAAAGCAAGATGAATTCTATCCAGTAGTAGATGCCGAAACGGCTAAGGATATTGCTAGCAGCAAAAAAATTGGCGTGACAGCCGCCATCGAAAATGCTAGCGTATTAGCCTTGGAAGACGAACCTCTGGATAGGGCATTTGAGCGTTTAGATAAGTTCATCAAGGAATGCCAACACCTGTTCTATATCGGCTTTACACATCATACAGAAAACAGGTTTGGTGGAGGAAACTATAGCGATAATGTAGGCTTGAAGGAAGACGGAAAGCGCCTCCTGGAATACATGGATGGTAAACGAATTGCCGTTGATCTTGCTCACGCTAGCGATAATCTCGCCTATGGTATTCTTAATCATATTGACGCCAAATCACTGGATGTACCCGTCATCGCTAGCCACTCCAATTTCCGGAACCTTTGTGATCATGTGCGCAACCTGCCCGATGATTTGGTGAAAGAGGTAGTAAACCGGAAAGGACTAATCGGCATGAACTTTCTACGTGCCTACATTCACCCCTCTAACCCAGAATATCTACTGCTTCATATTCTATATGGAATGGACCCCAAAGTAGCCGAAGACTACCTCTGCTTTGGCGCAGATTTTTTCTATCGACTCGCCCTAAAAGACCCTACCCGCATCCCGCTTTTCTTTCCCGAACACATCGATGCCACTAAATACCCCCGTATCCTCCAGGATCTGAATGACCGAGGACTTTCCCTTGAGCAAGCCCAAAAACTCGCCTATCAAAATGCCATCGACTTTATGGTGAGAACGTGGTGAGAAATAGGAGATTAGGAGCATTCGGTCGATAGCCCATAGTAGGAGGTTCCGGTATAGAGGCCGGAAAACAGAGGTCAGAAAACAGAGGTCAGAGGTCAGAGGTCAGAAAACAGAGGTCAGAGGTCAGAGAACAGTGTCAGATGTCAGAAAACATCAGGAGATGCGTCCATTGTCCATGGTCGATAGTTCTAGGAAATAAAGGCGTACTAAATTGACATGATTGTAAGAATCTATCGACTAATCTGCCCTCTTTCTTCAACATTACCCCCCTCCTCCAATCTTATCCCAAAAAGCATCCTTATAGGTAGCACCAATTGGCAAGCGCTGCTCATTGATTACGATTCGGTTTCTTTCTATGAACTCAATCTTATCGATCGCCACTAAGAAAGATTTATGCACTCGAATGAAATTATGGTCAGGCAGGGATTCCGCCAGGTTTTTCATCTTTTCCAGGGTTAGGATCTTTTTCCCCGGTACATGAATGCAGACGTAATCGCCCAAGCCCTCTAGGTATAAGATATCAGCTAGGTCAATCTTCAAGGTTTTATAGTCGCTTTTGACGAAGATATAGCTCGGGTGATTAGCAGCAATTGTAGTACTTTCTCGCGCAAGGGTCGGACTGGCTTGCAGCCGTTCTTTGGCTTTCTTGGCCGCGATCATGAAGCGATCTAATGAAATCGGTTTCAACAGATAATCAATCACATCAAACTCATAGCTGTCCAGGGCATAATGATCATAGGCGGTTGTTAAAATGATGGGATATTTACCATTGGCAATTTTCATGAATTGTATCCCGCTTAGCTCTGGCATTTGGATATCCAAAAAGATCAGATCAGGCCGTTGACTTTCGGCAAACTGTAAGGCTTCAATGGGATTAGAAAAGGCTTTGAGCAGCTGCAGTCCATCCGTCTTATCGATATAATCTGACAGCAATCGGATGGCTAAGGGTTCGTCATCTATTACCAAACAATTTAACATACGTCCAGGGCTATTTTGAGTTGAATTGCAAAAGTCTCTTCCGTATCTTGAATCTGTAGATCGCTTTTATCCCCATATATGAGGGCTAAGCGTTTGCGTACATTTTGTATCCCAATTCCTCCTACCTCGTCTTTCTCCTGCGGTTTTTTTTCGTTGCTCACCGTAAAAGTAAGATATGCGCCTTCTTTTTGGGTATGAATGCGCATGGGAGCAGCTGGATTCTTGAGGTTACCGTGTTTAAAGGCATTTTCCACAAATGGAATTAGGAGAAATGGTGCTACCTGTAGCGGAAGTACGTCGCTTGCCGTTTTAAAGTCGATTTCGGGTTCGAAGTCAAGCCGCATTCTATGTAAATCAATAAAGTCATTGAGATAGCCTATTTCTTTCTTCACACTCACCTTCTCCGCCTTTTCGTAGAGTGCATACCGAAGCAAACCCGATAACTTCTCCACAGATTTTAAAGCGTTGTCCGATTTGTAATAGATCAAGGAGTAGATATTATTGAGGATATTGAATAGGAAATGCGGATTGAGTTGCGAACGTAGTAGCGATAGCTCCGTCTTTTGACTTTGTAGGATCAATTCTCTTTGTTGTACTTCTTTGTACTGAGCGTATTGGACAAAGAAGAAAACCACGCCAAGACTAATGTATACAAACGCAAAGTATAAGTTATCAAAGATATACCGCCATAAAGTTGTATTCGCTGGGTAATTCCGTGTATTAAAGAAGGTGGGCCCAAGAATTTCTTCCAAAAAATAGCGGAGGAAAATCGCCGCAAGTACTACCAGGGGTAACAAGGCAAAAGATAGGTGGCGTTTTTCTCTTTTGTAGGTTTTGAAGAAGAGCCAGTAGGCTCCAAATGAATAGGAATACAAGTAGATAAGGGTCGTCAAGAAGCCCAAAAAACTCAAGAGGTCTGTGAAATCTTTAGTAAGCCTTGAGAAGTCTCCCGTCTCCATAATGATCCGCAAGGGTTCATATATAAAGTAGAAGAGGAGAAAGACTAGCGTTAGTGATTTGATCTTGAATTTCATACCTGCAAAGTAAGCCTAAGCCCCGCATATACCTAAAAAAACTCCCCAGCCTCGCCCTTGTATCGGTCAACTGGCCATTTTTATCGGTCAACTGAAAGCCGCACAAAAATAGGGGTTCACCGACGGAATCCCAGGCTTCACAGATTGCTTTTTGAACAGCGCATCTGCTGCCCCTACATTTGTATCAACCGAACGATATCGGTCATTTCAAAATGATTAAAAAACAACAGATCATGAAAAAGTACAACCAGATCTTTCTCTTTATGTTCGAATTTATCTTCACCGCTTTTACACTTGTAGGACAAGCCGAAGAACCAAAAGAAGTACTTATTATTGGAACCATGCACGAGGTGCCTAAGATCATTAAGCATAGCTATAAGCCCTTGTTGAAGAAAGCCATCGCTTATGACCCACAAGCCATCTATGTGGAGCGTCCTCAGGCTGAGGACAGCAGAAGTTTGGAAGGCGTATACAGTAAGTTTTTGTCTCGCGCAGATTCTATATCTACTCACCATCCTGTTGAACAGGCTCAAGTAGATATCATCTTGGCTAAACCACTATCTTCCATGACGAAGGCCGACTTTAGTTTGCTTAAACAGCATTTTACGATCAGCCGTGATTATGCGAATACAGAATTCTATGCTTACCTAATAAAAAATGGACTTCAAGGATCAAAGAAACCTACAAGAAATGAGAATGGCGACCTCACCGCAAAACTAGCGATACATCAAGGCATAAAGCAGATCAGGGCCATGGATAACCAATGGTATCGCAAAGAGTATCATCAAGCATGGAGAGCTTGTGCGAGGGCTAGTAAAGAGGATGGAGAGTCTAAAAACCTAAAGAAAATCTACAAGAAAGCCTGGTGGAAGGAGCGCTGGAACGGAGCAATTGGGCGATTCGGGATGTATACCAATTCGGCCAAAACTACGCAAGAGTATCATCTCATTAACTCCTTTCGATACAGAACAACCGAATGTGAGCCATGCAATGAAGGAGCTAAGTATTGGGATTTACGAAATCTAGAAATGGCGCGAAACATAGGACGCCAAATTAGTGAAGGAGAGGCGCAACGCAATGTAGTGGTGGTTGGTGCAGGCCATGTAGTTGGTTTGAAAGAGGCGCTGGAGGCAGCGTTCCCTGATATTCAGGTGAGATTATTGAGTAAGTAATGGTTTGACCAATAAGCCTCAAGTGGGGATTCGACATCCTCCGGCAATCTACATACTAATCATTTTGCTATGACCATAGAAGGAGAGGATCGATCAATAAGCCGGTCGATCCCTCTTTTTTTTACTGTACGGTATGTGGATGAAAAGCGTAGTCTCTGATTTGTTTCCAGTTCTTTTTGGCCTTTGCTTCCATTCCTTTTTCATCCGAAAGCCAAAGCTCCCTGGCATCAACCTCCAAACTGCGGAAGATACTTCTCAGGATTAGCATCAAACTTAGATTTTTGTTCAGCACTGGTGAAGAAATATTTCAGGCCCTTATGTTCGGATTTGTCGGTTATTCAGGGATTTTAAAAATTTTGTAACCGATTCTCTCTTGTCCTGGTCTAATGGCCGTGAATTCACATTTCGAAACTATTATTTCATACTAAAATCACAACGAAATGAAATTCTCTATTCGATGGATAGGAATCTGCTATGCGCTTTGCATTAGCCTGACTGTTACTGGCCAACAATCTATTTCATTTTTCCAAACACCCAGTGGAAAACAAGTCGAGACGAAAACCTTTGACGAACAAATCAAAGCTGCTATGGAAGCGGCAGAAATCCCTGGGCTCTCCATTGCCATTATTAATGATAAGGAAATTGTATATCAAGGAGCCTTTGGCGTGACCAAGGTAGACACTGATATGTCGGTAGGTCACCAGACCGTCTTTGAGGCGGCCTCCCTATCTAAGCCCATATTCGCTTACTTTGTAATGAAAATGGCGGAAAAAGGAATCATTGATCTTGACGAGCCCTTACACACCTATCTCCCTTATCCTTATGTAAAAGACAATGATAAGCGGGTACAGCAAATTACGCCACGGATGGTATTAAGCCATAGCACGGGATTTCCGAATTGGGCAAAGGGAGAGCTGGTAGAATTGAAATACACACCCGGGAACGGCTTTTCCTATTCCGGCGAAGCCTATCAATATCTTGCAGCAGTGATTGGTCAATTGAACGAGGTGGGATGGAAGGAAAAACTGAATGAGATTTTTATTGAAGAAGTTGCTAAACCATTGGGCTTAACGCAAACTTCATTCGCCTGGAATGAGACCATCGCAGCACATAAGGCCTTTGGACATAAAGAAGGGAAGCCGACAGATAACACCACAGGAGGCTGGAATGGGAAGACCTTTGGGGCAGGCTACAGCTTACATTCTAATGCAAAAGACTACGCTAAGTTCCTAGTGGCTATGCTCAGGGAACAAGGCCTCTCCGAAACCTCCTTTGCGCTAATGAAAGCAGAACAGAATTCGCTTCCAGAGGGGCATGAGCTTCGGGAGATTGGCCAAACGGGCTGGGGGCTTGGGTTTGCACGCCGACCCACTGAGAATGGAATGCGCTATCTCCACACAGGTAATAACCATGATTTCCAGTCTTTTTGCAGTTTCAATCCCGATAATGGCTTTGGCCTGGTCTTCTTTGTCAATGGCGATAAAGCCGAAGATTTTCTAAATCAGATTGGTCCAATCCTTGACTATAAAATGTAAAACCTAATGGCCCCTATTTGATTCACACTTCCATCAAAAGGGGCCATTTATTTTATCTAGAAATGATTATGGCACATCTTGAAAACATCGTAATGGGGATCGCTCTTTCTAGCACCTTGATCTTCGTTACGTACTTCATTACTAAGTACAACTATCTCTTGAAAAAAGCCTTGCTAGATCGAGGAGAGTACGAACGTTTTGCGCGGCGCAAAATCCGGTTTTTAGAATTGGGTTGCTTAATGGTCGGACTCGGCTTTGGCTTAGGGTTTTCCTCCTTCTTCTATGTAGCAGGTGGCCAATGGACGGTCTTGGCTGAACTGATGAGTTATGTTTTTCCTTTGATCTTTGGAGGGACAGGGCTATTGGCTGCTTACTTTATTCGACGCAAGTTCGAAGGGAATGCTTAAAGATTCGGACGAATACTTGCTCGATCGAATCAGGGCAGGGGATAAAAAGGCCTTCCAAGTCTTAGTGGAGCGATACCAGAATGTATCCTACACCTTAGCCTGTTCTATTGTGAAAGATGAACAGCGGGCTGAAGACGTCTTGCAGGATGCCTTTGTGAAAGTCTTTAAGCACCTAAAGTCCTTTAGGGAGGGGGCTAAATTTTCTACTTGGCTCTACCGCATAGTAGTCAATGCAGCTTATACAGCTATTGAAAAAGAGCAGCGGCACAGTTCTCGACGGGCGGAAAACCCGAAAGAACTGATCGTGATAGATGAAGAGAAGATCTTTAGCAAATTGCAGCAGCATGAGCGCAAAAAGCATATCCAAGCGGTCTTTATGCAAATGAAAGCAGAAGAAGCACTCTTGCTGAGGCTATACTATCTAGCAGAGTTGAGTGTGAAGGAAATTCAGAAGACCACTGGCTTCAGCGCTTCGAAAATTAAGGTAGGACTTCATCGAGCAAGAAAAAATATGTTGACTCATTTGCGTCGGCAAATGGGGGATGAATCAAAACATCTAATATGAAAGAAGACAACATCAAAAGGCTGGTACAAGAGAGTGAAATGGAGCCCAGCGAAGATTTCATGATGAAATTGCTGGTTGCAGTTGAACAGCAGCCGGAGAAGGAGGGAGACTTTCGATGGATATTTCTTTTGGCCTTGCTCTCTTTCTTGGCCTTAGCCGGAGGCTTATTACTTGTAATCCAGCGCTTAGCGGAAAGTGGTGAGTTAAGGGGTATACACATTGCGCTTTCCCCCATTGCTATTAGGATTGGATTTATCGTTTTTGTTCTGATTGTTGGCCAACAGTTGTTCTTATTGGGACAGAAAATTCAGGCCATTCGTCTACAATCCAACCTAAATTAGCCGTACTGCGAAATTTCCCGCTCCAGCAGGCCCTTCTGTTCCTAGTCGAACTCCTGCTCACCTCCATCGAACAGTCTTGTCTTTGGGAACTAATCTGTAGATTATAGCCTTTAGAACGTAATCTACATTATTAAACCCTTTAATGAAGCGGTTGTGAAACTATACGATCAAAAGCATATCCAAGACTTTTACAATGTCTACGCTGAGCAGGAAACACAGCGTTGGGAAAAGTCAAGCATAGAGCAAGTCAAATTAGCTGTACATCGACATCATTTGCGGAGCAACCTGGAAGAAGGGGATAAGATTCTGGAATTGGGAGCGGGTACAGGCATGTTTACCCAGACCTTGGTGGAATACAGCGACGATATCATTGTTACCGATCTTTCGCCTGTCCAATTAGAACTCAACCAACAGCGTGCCCAAAAGGATAAGTACTACCATAAGGTCCAAGAATGGAGGATCGCTGATATCTGCGACCTCTCCGATTGGGCGGACCATACCTTTGATAAAATCGTTTGCTACGGCGGTCCACTCAGTTATGTCTTTGATGAAAAGATTACGGCACTGAATGAGATGAAGCGGGTCTTAAAACCAGGCGGCATACTGCTCTTTAGTGTGATGAATCTCTGGGGGACAGTCCACGAATATCTGTTCAAAATCATGATGGTCACCACGCCAGAGGACAATGAGAAAGTTTTGAAGACAGGGAATTTACACCCTTCTTCCTATACACCTTCTGATCATCATTGCCATATGTTTCGATTGAAGGAACTGCGAACGAACCTCCAGCAAGTAGGCTTTGAGGTAAAGACTTTATCAGCCTCAAACTGTTTGTCTGCGGCCAGGGCAGTGGAGTTGGAAGAATTACAGAAAGATGAAGCAGGGTGGAATTACTTTTTGGAAATGGAGATTCGCGCTTGTCAATCTGAAGGTATGTTGGAATCTGGAACCCATTTGATTGCTGTTGTGCAAAAGCCATCAATCTAAGCCAATCACTCAGGAATCAGGAGTAGAATCTTTTTTTACAGTCACACCGCAAGTTTTCTGTCCAACTGGGCATCTAAGGAACAAATTCAATTAGGGAAGCACAATTTTGGAATTCGCTTTTCTCTACCAAGAGTGCCAAAAACGGCCATCAAAAAGAAAATTGAAAATGTTCCGAATCAATATCCAATCGTCATTTTTTCTGTTACTCCTATTAGCTAGTATTACGCTTTTTTCTGCCTGTCAGAAAGATGATGATGAGGGAGGACAGGGAGAGGGCATGCCCACTGAAGATTGTACCAATGTGTCCAGCACCTTTACAATCAATTTGGACCCCAATACCTGTAATGTAGATATCGAAACTGTTCTTGGTATCAATAGCCAGTATATGGAATCCGTGAACGGCACCACTCGTTCAATGACCATCAATGGTATCGCCAATCATAATGTGGGAGCCTTTCCAAGAATGGGTAATCCTAATACCATTGGCGAAGCAGTGCAAAGCTTCAGTACAACTACGAATCCCTCAATCGCTAATGCTGTCACCAATGGCCAAGGATATGACGTAGCCGTGCTCTTTAGTGCTGTTGCAGTAGATCCGTATACGGCTGAGTTCTTCCGCACTTCTGCTGGAGGCGTGAATCGAGATTGGAATATTACCACCTTAACTACGGCAGTCAACTTAGGACTGGATTGTAATAATGCGCATGTCCAACCCACCGGAAAATACCACTATCATGGCACCCCCAGTGCTTATGTGGCTGAATTAGGGGCAAATGGCACTGACATGACTAAGGTGGGCTATGCGGCGGATGGTTTTCCGGTCTATTACAAATACGCCTACACCAGTGATGGGAGTACTATCGTAGCCTTTGAAAGTGGCTATCAGCTCAAAGAAGGAAACCGACCCGGTAATGGAAATACGGCCCCTGACGGATGTTATGATGGCACCTATTTTCAGGATTATGAATATGTCGCAGGTGTATCGGAACTAGATGAATGTAACGGCAGATTTGGGAAAACGCCAGAAGCTCCTGATGGGGAGTACTATTATGTAATTACTGATAATTTTCCCTCTGTCCCACTTTGTTTCTCTGGAACCCCTGATCAAAGTTTTAATAAAAGATAAGCCCAAACTTATCCCCTGAAATTTAACGCAGACCAAAAGAAAAGCTTATGAAATACGTTTTGTATGCAGCCATCATACCCGCCATTGCAGCACTGAGCATTGTAGGGGTAAAACGTGGAATAGCCTTAAATAAGGCTGCCAAGATCAATACTGATGTCCCGGAAGATTTCGCGGATGATACCTACACGATCAATTTAGACCCCAGCACTTGCGCTGTAGATATCGAAGCTAAACTCGGGAAGCGGAGCGTGTATGAAGAAGTGATTGACCAAAAGGCAAAAGTTAGAAAGGTGGTCATTAATGGAGTCGCTTCTCATGATGTAGGTGCCTTTCCCTCTAGAGGAAATCCCAATACAATTAAGGAGGTCAAACAATCCTTTTCTATCCCACTTGAACCGGCAATAGCTAAGCAGAAGACACCTGGGGAAGGCTTTGATACGGGCGTTTTGTTTAGTGGCGTTTCGATCGATCCTTTTACCGCGGAGTTTTTCGTTGGCCCTACTGGTGCCATGAACCGAGAATGGAATATTACGACCTTGACTAGCACCGTAAACTTGGGACTCGACTGCAATAATGCGCACGTCCAACCAACTGGTAAATACCATTACCATGGCACACCTTCCGCTTATTTGGCAGAGCTGGATGCTGACGGTAGCGAGATGGTAAAGGTAGGTTATGCGGCAGATGGCTTTCCCATTTATTACAAGTATGGCTACGATGAGAAGGGGCAGCTTGTCGCCCATCAAAGTGGGTTTCAGCTAAAGAAAGGAGAGCGCCCCGGAAATGGTAAAACAGCCCCTGATGGGCCCCATAATGGACGCTACTTTAACGACTACGAATATGTAGCAGGTTTAACTGTACTCGATGAATGTAATGGACGTTGGGGAAAAACACCGGAAAGCGAAAATGAATACTACTATATCATTACCGATAATTTTCCATCCGTCCCCCTATGTTTTAGCGGCAATCCTTCCCAGGATTTCCAAAAAAGGCGAGGTGGAGGCCCCGGTGATAGGCGCCCGCGGAGAGGACCACGCCCACCACGCCCCCGCCATTAATCCAATAAAACCATCCAAGAAAATGATCCAATACCTGAAAATATCCTTTGTCCTGTTAGGCTCTTTTCTATATACAGGACAAGCCACTGCTCATGATCCCAGCCAGATCACCTATGATTTTAAAAGAGATGGAACGCTTCAAATCCATCTGACACCCAAAGGAGCCGTAGATCTTTTAACGACGGTTTTACCGGACTTGGAAGATCAGTCTGTTATTAATCCAAATGAATACTATGACACCTTCACGGCCTATTTCAATGAAACGATTGATTTAAAGTTGGAAGAGAAGTCACTTGGTTTTTCTTTTCTGAATGCGGATCTGGCTGGACATGATGCGGTGATGACCTTTCAGGTCGATGGATTTGCCGGAGATTACACGGGTTATCGGTTGATGTTAAAGAGTTTTACGGATGTGTATCGTCGAATTAGCAATCAGGTGAAAATAGAACTGCCCCAGTCGAACCAAATTTGCCAATTGGGGCAACAGGAACAGCGTTGTGCTTATATATCCCCCGCAGTCGATCGAGGATCGCCTCCGAATCCTACCATGAAAACTACATTATCCAATAGTTCTTTGGGTTGGGTAGCGGGGGCGTCCTTTTTGGTTGTATTGCTGTTCTTGTACGTAAAGCCAAAATAATATTTAGGGACTTCGATCATTTATTTTCTCATGCTTGTCCTATTTTGTTTGGGCCATTCGATACTAGGGTGTAAATTGATTTCAAAACCTAGTGTCTCTCCAATAATTACAAAGAGACCCACAAAAAACAAAAGACATGAGTGAGTTTATGATGATCTTCCGTCACACCCCGAATCCAGAACAGCAACCCACCCCAGAAGAAATCCAAGAAAGTATCAAGCAATGGCAAGATTGGATCGGAGGGATCGCTGCTCAAGGAAAATTTGTAAGTACTAGCCGACTAGGTTATGAGGGGAAAACCCTACAGGCCAACAAGGTGGTCACGGATGGTCCCTATGCAGAGATCAAAGAAATTATTGGGGGCAATATTATTGTAAAGGCCAATTCACTAGAAGAGGCGCTTCAGATGGCTGAAGGCTGCCCAGTTCTAGCGTATGGAGGTAATGTGGAGGTCCGAAACATCCTGGCTCTGCCTCAGTAACATTGAGATGGGTTTCAGGGGCTTGAAAATCCTGAAACCCATCGCCTGTAAAATACAAGCGCGTGCAGAACTCTGATCTCATACCCCACTTATTCCGGACTGAAAGTAGTAAGATGATTGCGGTGCTGACCAAAGCCTTTGGGTTGGCACATGTAGAATGGGCGGAAGACATTGTCGGCGATACGTTCTTGGCGGCAAGTGAAAGCTGGAAGGAAAAAGGAACGCCTGAAAACCCGACTGCCTGGTTGTATAGTGTAGCCAAGAATAAAACTAGGGACTACTTGCGCCGCCATCAGCATTTTTCGCAAAAGATAGTTCCCAACCTACAGGCTGGACAAGAGCAAGGAGAAGAAATTGAGTTGGATTGGTCCAATGATAATATAAGTGACAGTCAGCTCCGGATGATGTTTGCCATTTGCCATCCAGATATTCCTGAGGAGGCTCAGATTGGACTAGCCTTGCGGGTACTATGTGGATTCGGTATCGATGAAATTGCTACGGCTTTTCTCACGAATAAATCGGTTATCAATAAACGCTTGTATCGAGCAAAAGAGAAGCTACGGAAGCAAGGGATTACGTTGGATCTGCCAGCACCTGCGGCGATGGAACAACGGCTTCACAATGTGCTGCATATCCTGTATCTCGTATTCAACGAGGGGTATTATTCGCCTTTGGAGGAGCGCCAGCTGCGGAAAGACCTATGTTTTGAAGCGATGCGACTCAATCATTTACTACTGCAATACCCACCTACCCATCAACCTTTTGTCAATGCACTCTTATCCTTGATGTGTTTTCATGCCTCCCGCTTTGAGGCGAGGATCGGGGCAGATGGGAGTACGATTTTGTATGATGAGCAAAATCGGGACCTCTGGGATGTTGAGTTGATCGCCAAAGGCAATCACTTCCTTATCGAAAGTGCCAAAGGGGAGGTAGTGACCAAGTATCATCTGGAAGCTTCCATCGCGTATTGGCATTCTACTAAGCAACAACTGGACCATAAATGGGAGCATATCTTACAACTTTACAATAAGCTGTTACAAATCGAATATTCACCCATTGCTGCCTTGAATCGAACCTATGCCTTAGCCATGGCAAGAGGACATGAATTGGGAATCAAAGAGGCTGAGAAATTAGGCTTGGCAGGTAGCTACGCCTATCATATTCTGCTGGGGAAATTGTACACAGCCCTCTCCAAGGATCAGGCCCTACAGCATTATAAGGAAGCCAAAGAAAAAGCCAGGTCTGGCATTGAAGAAGAACTGGCTAGTAAATATATTGATGAGCTTATCAGTTAATAAGTGATTCAATCGTGCTAAATTTGAAATCAAAAAGATGAGCATTGCAGAAGCTTATAACCAATGGGCCAATCAGTACGATTCTAACGAAAACAAGACTAGGGACCTAGATCGGGTTGCCACGCAGAAGACCTTGGGAAAGTATGCCTTTGATCGGGTGTTAGAGTTGGGGTGTGGAACGGGGAAGAATACGGTTTGGTTGTTGGAGCAGGAGGCCGAGGTGATTGGAGTGGACTTTTCGGAAGGTATGCTAAAAAAGGCGAGGCAAAAGATTCAATCTCCTAAGGCGCGATTCTTACGAGCGGATATTACGGAGGTTTGGTCTCAGGAGATCCCTGAAGTAGATTTGGCAACCTGTAGCCTTATCTTAGAACATATTGCTGACCTTGACTTTATCTTTCAACAGGCCTATCAAAAGATTAAGCGGGGTGGACATTTCTTTATCTGCGAGTTGCATCCTTTCAAACAATACATAGGTAGCAAAGCTCGCTACGATACGGAGCATGGGGTAGAGGAGTTAGAGGTATACATTCATCACATATCAGAGTTTGTTCGGGCGGGTCAGCAAAATGGCTTCACCCTGGTAGAATTAAAGGAATGGTTTGATGAGGGAAGGGAGGAGCAAACGCCACCGCGCTTGCTCTCTTTGGTGTTTCGAAAATAATGAAGATAGATGTACATTAGGTAAGAGCTAAAGGACTCTGTAGCACAGGTTGTGCTAGATTATTTAAAATCCTCAAAGGATTCCCCGTCGTAGCGATACACCCCATCCAACTTGCCGAACCACATATCGCCGTGGCTGTCCTCCAATATTCCGAAGTACATTCTTTCATAAACGCTGAGTTCGGTAGATTTGACCTGATCCGGAGAAAGAGATGTTCCTTCGTAGCGAGTCAATGCCCAGTTCCCAACTCCTGAGCTGGTCCAGATATTCCCATTGCTATCTTCATGGATATATCCTACGAAGGTCTTCGTGAAGTTGGCCCAGGATCGTCCATCATACCGCCACAGCCCACCATTGCCACCCAACCAGATGTTACCATTTCTGTCTTCTAGGATAGAACGAACATTCGAAAAGGAATCCCCTTCTTCATTGGTGATCAGGCTGAAGGTTTCTCCATTCCAGGTACAGGCCTGTCCACGAGTCCCAATCCAAAATAAACCATTTTTGTCCTCCACTATGTCATTTATATCATTGGCAGTCAAGCCATCGGCAGTGGTGAAATTGGTGAAACTTTTTCCGTCGTAACGGCTTATCCCGCCCTCCGATCCAATCCAAATATTCCCTGAACTATCTTCCGATAAATTGGAAACTCGATCATTGAGTAGGCCATCCTTCGTTGTGAAATTGATGAATTTCTCTCCATCGTAGCGGTAAACACCTGCACCAATGGTTCCAAACCAGAGGTCTCCCGTACTTTCTTCCATCACTGCAAAAGCATGAAACTTCCGTAGGCCTGCCTTATTGGTAAAGTTAGTAAAGGTGCCATCGGAATACCGCAAAATGCCCTCCCAGGTGGCCAGCCAGATATTACCATTTTTGTCCTCTATGATATTCCGCGTAATACTATTCGGACCAATAGAGCTATTGATGGTCTGGGTTTCGGAGAAGAAAGGGTCAACGTCGACCGGGAAATTAAAGGCCGGATCGGTTTGTACGCTAGGGGGATCCACTCGGTCTTGTCCTTTACAAGCCGTGATCAGCCATACAGGCAATAGTAGGAATCGAATCTTAAGGGCTAGGACCAAAATGATATTTCTTGATGTCATAGCTGACGGATTAAGTCGGTTGTTGAATGCTGCCAAATTAGCTTTTTTACAAATTGGACTTTTATGATCTGTGTAAAAGGATGTAACTGAATTGTAAATTCTACAAAGAAGAAAGCCTGGCGGGCCAAAAGCCTAGCTGCAGATATTAAGCAAATGTTGTAAATTGAAAAAAAAACTCTTTCATATGCGCATCCGAAAGTTGCTCTTTAAATTGTTGGGAACAGCTCTGTTCCTATTTGTATTACTAATCACTTTCCTATTGAATCCCTCCTTTCTGTACGCCAACAAGACGGTGTATCAAAACATCACGATCTATCATCAAACTCCTTTACGAGCTGACTTATTTGAGTTGATCGATAAAAGCCTAGAAACTGTTCAGCAGGCTGAGATTGCGGGATCGGAATGGCATACTGACCTTTGTTTGAATGATGGATCAAGCTATCCTGGGCTTGTTCGAAGCCTTTTAGGCGAGGATGTGTTTACGGCATTTAGTAACAAAGTTGTCTTCTTAGGCCAAGATCTAGAGACCTATGATCGATTCCAGCTCTGGGATCGTGAGCTTAAGTATAGTCAGTTTTTCACTCATGGACTCGTTCACAACCTCCAATTTCAACATCATGGTCTATGGGATGCTAATCCCTTGGGAGGATATCCGATGTGGCGCTGGGAGGGTTATGCCGAATATGTAACACTAGGGGAGAGATACGACCTCAAGTGTTTGGTAGAAGACTATGAAGAAAGAAAACTGGACCCGTATGAATGGTTCTCGCTGTCGGAAGGGGAAGGTACGATCAGTCTACATATCCGGCATTTAATACTCACCCAATATGCTTTTGAAGTCAAAGAGCAAGGGTACGATCAATTTTTGAAGGATCCGCAATCCGAATCTGAAGCTTACGAAGAAGTCCTTTCTTGGGCCAACATTAGGGATTAATTTTAGCTAAGTAGGGGCTCATAAGGTAGTGATTTAGGCCTAAAGTGATATTTTATACATTTTTGTGAATAAAATAATGGCTCATCTATTGACAATCGTCAATGTTTTATTTACATTTATGTATAAAATAGCTTAAACGGTATCGAAATCTAATGAAAGGAACGCATTTAGGAGAATTTGAAGAATTGATTTTATTGACTGTAGCGGCTCTGCAGGGCCAGGCTTATGGTCTAGCAATTAAGAAGGAATTGGAAGAGCAATCTGGGAGAAAAGTAACCATCAGCGCGGTGCATACGGCTTGTAATCGCTTAGAAGGAAAAGGTTTTTTAACAGCGGCCTTCGGCGACAAATCGGAGAAGCGGGGAGGGAAGCGGAAGAAATTATACACCGTAAGTTTGAAAGGGCAGCAAGCCCTGCTCGACACTCAGCATCTGAGACAACGATTGTGGTTACGTATTCCCCCGGGAACCTTCCAAATTGAGTGGTCATGGTAGACTCCGACCCGCTATACCACGACCCACCACCAAGAATGATGCGCATTTTGCGCTGGTTTTGTGCAGACATCTACCTCGAAGAGGTGGAGGGGGATCTCTATGAACTGTTTCAAGAAGAAGTAGAAGAACACGGCTTGAAGAAAGCCAAGCGAAATTTTTTCTTTACCGGCCTACGCTATTTGAAACCCTTTTTCTTCGGGAAAAAGGACTTTACCCTACAACTTGAATATCACCTGACTATGTTAAAGCATTATTTGAAAATAGCTATCCGTCAACTCACGAAGCAACAGGCCTACTCTTTTATCAACATCAGTGGCTTGGCTATCGCTATGGCTTGTTGTATTGTGGTCCTAGTGTATGTGCATGACGAGACTTCTTATGATCGTTACCACCCCAAAGCAGAAAATATCTACCGACTGTCTATCCGTTCGCTAGAGGTAGGGGATCAGAACGATGTAAACTTGATTGCGGCTTCACCGATCCTTTGGGGGCCGGCCTTAAAGAAAGATTATCCGGAAGTAGAAAATTATACCCGATTTGTTCCCCGTACAAGTCCAGACAATCCCTGGGAAGTTACGGTAGGCAATCGTTCCTTTTCCGAGGCGAGAATTCTCTATACCGATCCAGCCACCTTAGATATGTTCAATTGGCCTGTGGTCAACGGAGATGCAGCTACGGCTTTGGATGATCCGAACACGATTGTGATTACGGAAGCTATGGCAGAAAAGTATTTCAAGGGCGGAGATCCGATCGGTAAAGTGTTGACGATTGATCCGAAAGAACGGGATCGAGAAGGAAGCCTCAATGGTAATACCTACGACTTTACGGTTGCTGCTGTCTTGGCCAATGTACCAGAACGGTCTCATTTTCGATTTGATTTTCTCTTACCATCCAGCATATTAAATGATGTGTATGGAGGGGATATTAATGGAGAGGCGGATATTAGTCCCTGGTATTGGCGAGGATTGATTGGGTATACGTATTTGGAATTGAAGCCCGGTGCAGATGTCGAAGCCTTTGCGGCTAAGTTTGAAGCTTTTCAGGAGCGATACGTTGGGGATGCTACCCGATCTAGAGGGTATTTTTATGAGCCGGATTTGCAGCGCTTGGATCAGATCTATTTAGATGGGGAGCGCCTCGGGCAAATGCGTCCAGTAGGAGATAAAACTTACATTTATGTGTTCTCTCTGGTGGCTCTCTTTATCCTGTTTCTTGCCTGTATCAACTTTATGAATCTGGCCACCGCTCGTTCTGCTATGCGTGCCAAAGAGGTGGGCCTACGCAAAGTAGTGGGGGCTTTCCGGAAACAGTTGATTTCGCAGTTTCTAGGAGAGTCGGTGGTCATTAGTTTTCTAGCCTTTACCATCGCCACGGTATTGGCTTGGCTGGCCTTGCCTATTTTCTACGAGTATCTAGGTAAAGAGCTGTTTATCGATTATGGACGCGAAGCGCCCTTTTTGGCCAGTTTGTTGGTGCTGGGGGTGATTGTAGGCATCCTTGCCGGTAGCTATCCTGCTTTCTTCTTATCTCGATTCAAACCCGCTTTAGTACTGAAGGGTGTATATAGCAAAACGCAGAAAGGGGCCTTATTGCGGAAAGGCTTGGTGGTATTTCAGTTTATGATCTCTGCTTTCTTCATCATCATTACCATTACGCTGTTTAAGCAGATCCGCTTTATGCGCAACTACGATCTAGGGTTTGATCAGGAGCGGGTAGTCGTTCTTCCGCCAAACATAGCTCGGTCCTTGTCTAGTCAGTATGAAGCGGTACGTGGTGAACTATTGGCGGATCCGAGGTTTTTGGATGTAACGATGTCTTCCCAGGTCCCAGGTCAACCTGGGAGAGGAGGGGACTTGTACGTTGAAAAGGGGGCAGATATTGAGTCGAGTTTTTCACTAGATGAAACCTTTGTAGATTATAATTTTATAGACCTCTTCGGCCTGGACTTGCTAGCTGGAGAAGCCTTTAAGGAAAGGAATCTGGAAGAAGAAGGAGCGGAGGAACAAGAAGTGGTAGCCGTTCTGAATGAGGAGGCCGTTCGACAATTTGGTTGGGCAAATGCACAGGAGGCGATTGGTAAGCAAATCGTTCGAGACCCGAATGCGAAGGACTGGATTGCCAGAGTTATCGGAGTGGTGAAGGATTTTCATTCAGAATCTCTGCGGGAAGAGATTGGCCCTCAGGCCTTGATCCAAATGCCTAGATATGGGTTTATGAGCATTAAGTTAAAATCAGCTGATTTGCAGGGAGGTATCACCACTATTCAGCATACCGTTGAAAAGTTCGTGAAAGATGTGCCCTTCGAGTACAATTTTCTGGACGCGACTTTTAAAGAACAATACGAAACAGAAGCACAGCTTAGCCGGGTCTTTACCTATATCTCTATGCTAGCGATCTTTATTGCTTGCTTAGGCTTGTTTGGACTGGCGACCTTTACCACTGCTCGTCGACTCAAAGAAGTGGGCATCAGAAAAACCTTGGGTGCTTCTGTGCAGGATATTGTAATCCTGTTGAGTAAAAACTTTGCCTTGCTGATTCTGATCGCGGGATTGGTAGCGGTACCCTTCGCCTATATGGCGGCTGAAAAAGGGTTAGAGTATTTTGCCTACAGCATAAATAACAGTATGGATACGTACTTGTTGGCTGTTGTCGGAGCTATGCTAATCGCGTTGATAACAATAGCTTTTCAGACAATAAAAGCCGCTTTGTCAAATCCAGTAGAAAGTTTACGGACCGAGTAATTTTGCACATTCTGGGTGGGGTTGACCTGACCGGAATGCAGATCACGCATACACATGATCAATGGCTAAAACACCTGCTTCTTATCCTGAACCACCGGGATACTTGATGCGCTTATTGCGCTGGTTTTGCGCTGATATCTACCTGGAAGAAGTAGAGGGAGATCTCTTTGAGTTGTTTCAGGAGGAAGTAGAAGTATATGGTTTGAAAAAAGCCCGTAGACGCTTCTTTTTCACCGCCATCCGTTATTTAAAGCCCTTTTTCTTCGGGAAGAAAGAAACAGGCCTGAACTTAACCTATCACCTGACTATGTTAGCACACTATTTCAAAATATCGATGCGGAGTTTTCGCCGCAATGCCCTCTATACCTTCATTAATGGTTTTGGCCTTTTCTTGGGTATTCTCGTAAGTGTTCTAATTCTACTCTGGGCTTATGATGAGTGGCAAGTGGATCGCTTTCACCCGGATACTGACCGGATGTATCGAGCTTATTTTAATGGTGTTTCAGAGGAGGGAGAGATCACTTTTACACAAGGCTCATCACCATACGCACTGTATAAGAAGTTAATGGAGACACCGGGAGTTGAAGACGCGCTATTTTTTGACGTGCGGAACCCTGCGGTTAGAAAGTTTGAGGACAAACTGTTGAAAGAAGGCGGTGCTTGGGCGACTCCTTCTCTATTTAAGCTGTTTGATTTTCCCATGTTAATGGGAGGGGTAGAAAATACGGTTGGGCATGATCAATCGATCTTTCTATCGGAAGATTTAGCACATCGAATTTATGGAGGATCACTATCAGATACTTTAATTGGGAGCACTCTGTTGATGAATGATGAGACCAATTATAAGGTGGCAGGGATCTTCAAAAATATTGGCAAAAACAGCAGTTTCCACTTTGATTATATTATCAATGCTCATTTCTTGAAAATGGCTATTGGGGGTGGTTGGGAAGATAATTGGGGTGCAAAGCAAGCCACCGTCATTGCAAAGTTATACGAGGGAACCAGTGCAGAAAAGGTCGAAGATTTAATCAATCCCTATTATGCGACCACCGATGGATATGGGATTGGAGGGGAAGCTTTGATGTTGTTTCCTTTTGAAAAAAATTATCTCTGGACTAAATTCGAACAAGGAAAGGCGATAAGTGGTAGAATACAATACGTGCGCATCTTCATCGGGGCAGGAATTTTTCTGCTCTTGATTGCCTGCATTAATTTTATCAACCTCAGTACGGCACAAGCTACGAGACGCGGCAAGGAGGTAGGCGTTCGCAAGACTGTAGGTGCATTGAATCAAAATTTGATTCGACAATTCCTGACAGAGGCAGGCCTCTTGATTTTCCTGGTGCTAATGGCAGTAATGATTTGTGTTGGGGTTTGTGTGCCTGAGTTGAATGCTGTATCTAATAAAGCTATTAGTATTAATTGGACCAGTCCAATTTTTATTATCGGGATGATTGCCTTTGGACTAACCTTAACCCTTTTGTCTGGTCTTTATCCGGCTTTTGTCCTGGCCCGGTTTAAACCTACCTCGGTATTAAAAGGGCAAGTGTCCATGAGGGTACGAAAAGATTATTTGAGAAGAATGCTGGTGGTATTTCAGTTTGTTCTATCCGGCATCTTGATCATTTCTACTCTGACAGTTCGGAATCAGTTGCATCTCATTCAGCACGAGAATCTGGGACTGGATCGGAATAATGTTATTTCGATGGGCTTGAACGGTCCGGTCTATGAGCACTTTGAGGTTATAAGAGATCGATTATTTCAATATGGTGATGTCGCCGAGATCGCTAGAACCTCTGGCCCTCCAGTCGACTTGGATTGGATCGGAACCCGCTATACTTGGGAAGGGCAAATCCCCGATGATAATAACTATTTCTACCTCCTAAATACGGAAGATAGCTTTGATGATGTCTTCCAGATTGAAATGAAAGAAGGCCGGTTCTTCGATCGAGATATCCAGTCTGATGCGGACGGAATTGTGATCAATGAAAAAGCACTAGATTTTATCCAAATGGAAGATCCCGTTGGTAAACCTATAAGGGATATCAATGGAGATTCATGGACTATTCTGGGGATTGCCAAGAACTTCAATTTTAGATCCATACACAATGAAATTGAGCCTTTAATCATGCACTATCGTCCCACGCGCACAGGCTTGATGTACCTCAAGGTGAAAGATGGCCGCACCACTGAGGTGATTGCTCAACTTCGAACCTTATGGAAAGAAGTCGTACCGGGTTATCCCTTAGAATTCGAGTTTGTGGATGATGCCTATGCTAAATTGTATGAAGGGGAATTGCTGGTGGGTAAAATCTCCTACTTTTTTGCGGCGATAGCTATTATTGTATCCTGTCTAGGCCTATTTGGCTTAGTAACCTTTATTGCCTTACAGAAAACAAAAGAGATTGGTATCCGAAAGGTGCTTGGTGCATCTGTGGCTAATATCGTGGTGCTTTTATCTCGAAATTTCCTACAACTGGTGCTATTGTCCTTACTGCTAGCTATACCCGTGTCTTGGTACCTGTTGAATGGATGGTTGGAGAACTTTGCCTTCAGAGTGGATTTAGGTTGGCCAATATTCGTCTTAGCAGCGCTAATGGCTATCCTAGTGGCACTATTTACGGTTAGTTTTCAGGCTATTAGAGCCGCATTGGCTAATCCTGTTCAGGCTTTGCGTTCTGAGTAGACCTACTATTTCTAAGTTTTCTTGATAAACCAATCTTCCATGAGAAATATGCTGCGCAAGTATATACTGATACCTCTATGCCTACTTCTTGGAAATGCCTTTCCATTAGCAGGACAAATCTCAACGGAGCAATTAGCCTCCATTGATCGGCTACTTTCTGGGCGAGAAGACTTGAATCCGGGCTTCGCGATCGGTATTACCCATGAAAATAGACTGATTTACGAAAAAACTTTTGGCGTTGGTAATCTGCATGATAAAGTCAAGATTAGTACTGAAACGAGGTTTCCGGTGGCTTCTATGGGGAAGCAATTCATTGCCACTGCGATTGGGCTATTGGTACTGGACGGCAAATTGAGCTTGGAAGATGAACTCTCTACTCACCTTCCGGAACTAGACGGTTATACTCAAGGGGTAAGGATAAAACATTTGATTCATCACACTAGTGGGATGAAGGATTATGTCAATCTAATGGTCTTTCGAGGAGATGAAGTCAAAGGACTTATTCCATTGGACAAGGGTATTCATCTATTGAGCCGATTGCGTGCTTTGAATTTTGAACCTGGAGACCAATTTTCATACTCTAATTCCAATTATCTGTTGCTTTCTGAGATCGTCAGCCGAGTCAGTAAGATGGACTTCAGGGATTTTATCACGGAGAGAATCTTTCATCCGTTAGATATGAATAATACTGGATTTCTTGAACCTACTAGTGGGCAGGACCAAGTGCTAGCGCTTGATTATAGAAAAGAAGCAGGAGGTCGGTATGTCAGATCAGATCAGGTGATCGCAGCGCAGGACCAAATTTTTTCTACTATTAAAGACCTATCGCTATGGGATGAGAATTTTTATTCCCAAGTGCTTGGTGGGAAGACTTTGCAAGACATGCTCTTACAAAGAGGAAGGCTATCAAATAGGGAAGAGATTAATTATGCCTTTGGACTTTTCATAAATGATTACAAAGGATTACGGACGATATCACATGCTGGTGATATGGGCGGTTATCACAGCCAGTTTCTACAGTTTCCGGAGGAGCAAATGAGCATCATAGTGCTGACCAATGCTGCGGATTTTAATGCCTACGGTACTAGTTACCAAATAGCTGATATTCTATTTGAAGGGAAATTGGCAAGTGAGGAGGGAGTAGAGAATTTACCCGTCATTAAAGTTCCCAAGAAGAAACTCAAACTGTACACTGGAGCTTATTGGAATGAAAGCATTA
This sequence comes from Saprospiraceae bacterium, assembly GCA_019634045.1. Taxonomy (GTDB): domain Bacteria; phylum Bacteroidota; class Bacteroidia; order Chitinophagales; family Saprospiraceae; genus DT-111. Next base: position 811 of record JAHQWA010000598.1, on the reverse strand, counting down.
ATCGTCCGCGGATTGTCTATGTCCAAGGTGGATCGCTCCGCTATAATCGTCCCGATAATTTTGAGAGCAGATTAGTCCCAGTTGGAGAACACCAATTTAGAATAGTGAATGCTCAGCAAAAGCAATCCTCTACCGTTGAATTTGTGATGATTGGTGATAAGGTAAAAGAACTAATTTTTAGACCCGTGCAGGGGCAGGAAAGTTCCATGAAGCTGTACGAATACCCAGCATATAGCACTAAAGAACTGGATGACTTTGCGGGTACCTATTACAGCAAGGAATTGGGAACTGCCTATCAGCTAAGCCCGAATAAAACGAAGTTGAACATTCACTTGAAGGGTAAGGAAATATCTAAGATGGTGGCTATTAAAGCGGACTATTTTAAAGATGGCTATTTCGGTGATTTTCGCTTTGTGCGAAATAATGATAGGGAGTTAGAAGGGTTCTATCTCAGTACCAAAAGTAAAAGAGCTACTAATATGTATTTTGAAAAACAGAAGTAACAGCATACGCTCAACTTAAGAATAAACCGATAATTATGCGGGCGGCTCTCAGTCTTGCAAAGTGCTGCGCCATAGAAAAAGACTTTGCAAGGCTGAGGGCTATCTTTGTTCTGGCTAGCGCTTGCCTAATCGATTACTCTTTTCACATTACTTAGTTGTGGACCACTTCTTTTAGCAGTGCTCATAGATGTCCATCTGCTGTAACATCCCTCCTTCAAACCTAAGTACATGGACAATCTGGCCTTCATGCGTTTTATCAACAGAAAGATAGGTGGATTTACGGTCGATTGTAACCATAACATAGCCAT
>JAHQWA010000597.1 GCA_019634045.1 Saprospiraceae bacterium | reverse complement strand
CTCGATGTATCTCGGTCAAGCTACTGTATATTTAAAATAGAACATAAACTCCCCAATATCCATTATGTCTTGGCTGAATGGATATTGGGGATTCCCTCGCTAATCTAAATTGGGATGTTGATCTTCCCAATCCGTTGCTTTTTGAAAAGCTGCAGCTAAGGCCAAGATCGTACCTTCATCGAAGAGTTTTCCAGTAAATGTGATACTAGTAGGCTTCCCATCAGCTCTAAATCCATTGGGTAGTACGACGCAGGGGTGTCCGGTGTAATTCGTGATACGGAGGCTGGAACTAGCCCAAGAAGGATGCACGTACAAATCTACTTCTTCGAAGACTTTGGTCATGTCCTCTTTTAGCTTGGTACGAAGCCTATTCGCTTGAATGTATTCTACCGCTGGTACAAAGCGAGCAGCTCTAAATACATTTGGCCAGGCATTGCGAATTTGTCGCACCAATTCATCATCTTTCCCGCTTCTGGTCAACTCATCAAATGCTGCGGCAGCCTCTACGCTAAGAATCATGCCTATATCCGGCATGTCTGGCAATTCCACCGGAACCAGTTCGTACCCCAGTTTTTGTAAGGTGATTAGGGCCAGGGAATCTTGCCCTTTAAAGGGATAGTTACGCTCAAATGCACTTTTGTGGTAACCGACCTTGATCATCTTGGGATTAGCCATGCTTTTAGCATAGCGAACGGGCGCTTCTATTACGGAAAGGTCTTTGCCATCAGGGCCAGCTATGGCTGCAAAGACGGCTGCGCAGTCCTCCGCAGAACGACAAATCGGACCAATCTTGTCCATTGACCAGGATAAAGCCATAGCTCCATGTTTGCTTACCCGCCCAAAAGTTGGACGCAGGCCAGTTGTCCCACAGACGGTCGAAGGAGAGACGATAGAACCCAAAGTCTCGGTCCCCAGGGCGAAGGGAAGTAAGCCTGCTGAGACTGCGGAAGCAGAGCCAGCAGACGAGCCGCTAGAACCACTATTTACATCCCAAGGATTTCTCGTTTTCCCATCAAACCATACATCTCCCCAGGCTAAGGCACCCATGCTCAGCTTGGCCAATAGCACAGCGCCTGCCTTTTCAAGCTTTTGCACGACCGTAGCATCGTAGTCCAGCACCTGATCCTTGTAGGGGGCTGCACCCCAGGTCGTTTTGTAATTACGGGTTGCCAATAGGTCTTTTGCTCCGTAGGGAATCCCATGTAGGACTCCGCGGTAATTGCCTGCTGCTATTTCTTTGTCTGCTTTAGTGGCTTGGGCAATGGCAAGATCCTCTGTCAGAGTGATCACGCAATGCAGCGTAGGATCATATTTCTTGAGTCTTTCCAGGAAAAAGCGGGTTAATTCGACAGAACTTATTTGTCCTGTTCTAATCAATTCAGCTAGTTGCCGTACCGTGTAGAAGGCTAGTTTGTCTTTATCTTTCGGCAATTGGACATCCCTAAGTGGCCCGAATTCGATCTGATGGTTGCCGGTTGGCATTTCGAAGCCACTGGGAATTGGATTGAACTGTATGGCGGGGCTTAGATCATTCGGTATGGGTTGCTCACGTAGGGCTTGGAAACTCTTCCTATAGTCTTCGAGTTCCGGAAGCAGTGAATCGATTTCAGCAGGCGTCATTTGCAAGTCCATTATTTCAGTTGCTGACTGCACCTGCACAGGACTAATCAAAGGCGCGAGGTAAGGAAAAGAGAAAGCACCTGCAAGGAAGGCGATCAGGGCGGATACGCAGATGATTCGTACAGATTTTTTCATACTAGCAAGATTTAGATTGTAATGTCTTGTCAACAGGGATATCCTTCTAAAGTTCAGACTGTGAGATATTGGCGTAGGCCTTAGGTGTAAATCCAGTCCATCGTTTAAAGGCCCGACGGAATACCCGCGGATCAGAGTAACCAAGGAAACTGGCTATTTCGGCTAATTTATTTTGCCGTTTCTTAACAAATCTAATGGCTAGTTCCTTTCTGATCTCTTCTAGGATGCTTTGAAAACTAGTACCTTCTTCTCGCAATCGACGCTGTAAGGTCCGAGTGGAGCATTGGAGTTGTTCTGCAGTTTGATCTATGCTGGGGAGTTGTTGATCTAAGGCCGATAGCAAGATGGTTTTGACTCTTTCGGCAGTTGCTATGTTATGGGGGTTTTGAATTTCGGCTAGTTTGAGCTCAGCTAGGGCTCTGAATTCTTGATAAAGCGTGAAATTATGGCTAGCGACTGGCACTTTCGCCAAGCTTTGGTCGAAGTCGAGGCGATTCTCTTCTGCCGAAAAGATTAAATCCGTATTAAGGACGGTTCGGTAGATACTAAGGTCTTCAGGAGCTGCATATCTAAAGCAGGCGCGCTGCGGCCATATTCGCTTTCCGCTGAATCGATGAATGATTGAGAGGGTTCTAGACATACTCGTTTCGATAGCCTGCCTAGCGGTTTCGGGGTATAAGGCCCACCATTCCGGATGGGGTTCGTACAGGACTCGAAAATGGGACTTGCTTCTTTCATGATGATATGAAAACATATTTCCAAAAAGTGGATTGAAACGAGTCAAGAGCTCAAAAGCTTGCCCGAGGTCTGGACAACTTTCCATCAAATAGCCTAACAGGCCAATCACATGCGGATTGCTGCTGCGGCCAATCAATAGGCCCAACTGGGCTTGTTGGGTTAACTCAACTGCTTTTGCCCAAACCAACTGTGCCTGCGGCAAATCCACCCAGCGTTCCCCATCATCCAGCTCCGCCAAAGTGAAACCGGTAGCTTCCGCCAGCAGCTTCTTATTGGCTCCATAATTGGCTGATTCATAAATGATGTCCTTTATAATTGACATCTGTACCTTAATATCCATAGACGATTTACTCCTTGTCGTCAACTGTCCCTTTAATGGCGTGAAATCTCCTTTCCTCCTGGACAAAAGACTCCTAAAATTGCAGTATTGATTTTAAATCACAAAATCTAGTTACAAATGAACCATAATCTGATCACAAAGATTTTTCTAATCGTAGTTGCACTACCAACCCTTATGGTCGGAATACAAGCTTTTTTTGACCCGCAAGCTATCATGGATAATGTAGATGTAGTTTTGGGTAACCCCAGTGGGAAAAGCTCGACTCGAGCCATCTATGGAGGAATGCACCTAATGTTTGCAGCCTACTTCATTTATGGTGCTTTCAAAGCGCAACGAGAGGCATTGCTAATTCTGGCCTTATATGCCACGGGCTTTGCACTAGGTCGGTTCTATAGTTTAGCTATTGACGGAAGTCCCAATGCTTTTATTAGCACCTGGATTTGGGTCGAGACAGCGCTCGCACTCATTTCTTGGGGCTTGTTGACACGGATGAAGGAGGCTAAAGTTGCTCTGGCAGGGGCCTAAATTATGATAATAGTAGTGGTATCAATGTGCTAATGATACCACTACTGTTCATCGCTTAATCGACTTTGACGCTAATCACGGCAGCGCTTCTCCACACGCTTTGTACCTTGTCGATTTGTTTTCGATTTCCTGATTTTTTGCTGCTTTTGGGCAATGCCGCAAGCGGACTTCAGCGATCATTAAAATTGTCAGATAAGGTAGTATATTTGCCCAGTTTCACCTGAAACGTGGGTTTACTATGTTTTATCTGGGCAGCAAAGCCTAAGTTTAAGTATTGAGAATGAATCAAGATTTACAGGTTTTTAAGTTTGGAGGAGCGTCCTTGGATAGTGTTGAAAGCATCCAAAATGTAGGCCAGATCCTACAAGATATGAAAGGCCAAGCCTTGGTGATCGTGGTTTCGGCGATGGGCAAGACAACCAATGAATTAGAAAAGATTGTGCAAGCACATGCCGAGCAAAATGGCGAGGCTCCAGCGCTTTTTGATGCCTTTAAGCGGAAGACCTTTGAAACCTGTCTGGGCTTATTTGATGAAAGCCATGAGGTTTTTGTGAGTCTAAACGATGCCTTGGTAGAAATTGATTGGGTGTTGGAGGAAGAACCCCACGAGAATTACGATTATACTTATGATCAAATCGTCTCGGTGGGAGAGATGGTGTCCTCCATTATTGTCCATGCTTACTTGAACCAGCAGGGACTTCCTACGCAGTGGTTGGATGCTCGTGATGTAATTCTTACTGATAACGTATACCGAGCAGGATGGGTGCAATGGAAGGAAACGCAAGAAAATGCTAACCGTATCGTTAAGCCGATGATCTCTACTGAAGCCTTTGTCCTGACACAAGGGTTTATAGGTACCACCAGCGAGAACTTCACCACCACACTTGGAAGGGAAGGATCGGATTATACGGCGGCCATTTTCTCCTATTGCCTAGATGCGAAAAGTATGACCATCTGGAAGGACGTCCCAGGTGTGCTGACGGGGGATCCTAGACTTTTTGACAATGTCAGCAAGCTAGATTTGTTGTCCTACAAAGAGGCTATAGAAATGACCTACTATGGTGCCAAGGTCATTCACCCAAAAACAATCAAGCCTTTGCAAAACAAGCATATTCCACTGCTGGTAAAATCGTTTATTGATCCACAAGGTAGTGGAACCTATATTTCAGATGAGGTAGTAGACAATTACCCGCCCTTGGTAGCAGTCGAGAAAGCGCAGGCGCTTTTACATATTTCCACTAGGGATTTCTCTTTCGTGGCGGAACATCATATGAGTCACCTCTTCAAGGTGATTGCCGAACACCGTTTGCAAGTGAATATGATGCAGAATACTGCGATTTGCTTTTCCATCTGTGTCAATGATAAGGATAACAAAGTGGCAGACTTCAGCCAGGCTATTGAAGGCCAGTTTAAGGTGATCATTGATCGTGGCCTTGAGTTGATTACCGTTCGGCATTATCAGGAAAAGATTTTAGAAGAGCTACGTGCTGAGAAAATCGTACTTTTGGAAGAGCGCATTCGCCAAACGGTACAGATGGTCTTAAAAGATGTGCCGGTCATGAAAAGGAAATAGAGGGCATGGGCCTGCTTGATCAATTTCAAACCTATATCCAGCAAGAGAATTTAGTCCAAACGGAAGATCGCATCTTATTGGCGATCAGTGGCGGAGTTGACTCAATGGTCATGGCGCATTTGTGTTTGCAACAAGGTTTTGCCATCGGATTGGCCCACTGTAATTTTCAACTAAGAGGAACAGCTTCCGACGGAGATGAAGCCTTCATTCGGCAATGGGCACAACAACTAAATCTTCCCTTCTATTCTATCCGTTTTGATACTGAAAAATTAGCCAGAGCGCAAAAGAAGTCTATTCAATTGCTCGCAAGGGAGCTTAGGTACGACTGGTTGGAAAGCATCCGTTCGGCAGAATCCTATGCGAAAATTGCCACGGCGCATCACCTTAATGACTCACTCGAAACCTTCATTTATAACTTCACCAAAGGAAGTGGATTAGCTGGATTGAAGGGAATACCTGCAAAAAATGGACAGGTGATTCGCCCGCTTTTGTTCGCCAAAAAAACGGAAATTTTAGATTACGCGAAGCGAGCAGAGATCTCATTTAGAGAAGATGTCTCCAATGCAGCTGATAAGTATTCCCGGAATAAAATTAGGCATCATGTTATTCCGAGTCTACAAGAAATTAATCCTGCGCTTGAAGAAACAGTAGCCCGGAACTTCTCTATTTTGCAAGAATCTTTTCTTTTGTACCAGGCCAGTATAGATCGCTTCAAAGAGGAATGGGTAAGGTACAAAGCCCAGCAGGTATTTATTAGTATAGAAGGCTTACAAAGCCAGGTGGAAACGCAACAAACATTACTATTCGAATGTCTTAAGGGGAAGGGTTTTCACTATAAGCAACTAGAAAAGATTCTGCAGCAATTGCAATCGAAACGGGTAGGCGCTATCTTCTACAGCCAATCACATCGGCTATTGATTGATCGAGTGTACTTGATTTTGGAACCCTTGCAGAAACCAGACGACAATTCAGCCAGTATTCAGGTAAGCAAAGAAACACAGATGATCACTTTATCCGATGGGTTGCTTATCTTTGAGACTAAGACGGGAAAACCCGATTCCTTCGCCTCACCTGACCGATCCGCATATTTAGATGCGGATAGCCTAATGTACCCTCTGCAATTGCGAAAATGGAAGGCTGGCGATACATTTTGCCCGCTGGGCATGAACGGTCATCGGCAAAAACTCCAGGACTTTTTTACCAATAATGGTTTGTCCAGGTACGAAAAGGAAGCCACTTGGATTTTGGTAGATGCCCAGGACAAGATATTATGGATTGTTGGGCATCGAGTAGACGATCGCAGTAAAATAAAAGATACTACAAACTCTTTCCTAGAAATAAAATATTTAAAAGATATCCTATGAAGCGTTTTTTACTTCTTGTTGCTCTTGTTTTCGGCGGACTTTCTCTACAAGCTCAGGAGATTGACGTTCCGAAATCTCAGATTCCTCTAATCACTAAGATTTCTGCTTCCTGGTGCCCTCATTGTGGCAATTGGGGATGGAATTTCTTTGAAGGTTTGTTGGAAGGTAATCAAAGCAAGGCCATTATGATGGTGACCCATTACAGCGGGAATTATCGAACCTCAGCTGGTGAGGCGATGGCCAATAACTTTGGGATCGTTGGACAACCCGAGTTTTACATGGGCACGGAAAAGATTTCGGCTAATTCGGGAAACTTCACCAATATGATTCCGATGGTTTCCAATAGCATCAACACGATGACTAGCCAAGCCCCTACAGCGCAATCGGCCTTGAAATTGGGAATGCTTCCGGATGGATCTTTAAAAGTACAGGCCAGAGCGCAGTTTTTTGAAACAGCCACTGGAGAGTTTTACCTCGGTATTTATATCGTTGAAAAGGACTTTGTGGGCTATCAATCCCCAATTGGGAATGACGCTCAGCACAAGAACCTTTTCAGAGGTTCAATAGACAATAATGACTTCGGAGAATTGCTAGTGGCAGGATCTGTGGATGCTGATCAAGTATTTGATATAGAGCATTCCTTTAACTTGAATGCCACTGGCTACCAATCCAGCAATATTGATATCGTTTCCATTCTTTGGGAAAAAGTAGGAGAACGCTACGAATATGTAAATGCCAACTCCTCTGATGTTTTCGAGATCGTTTCTGCTAATGAGGAGGTGGAAAAGAGAGTGAGTCGTTTTCAGGTATCTCCAAATCCTCTGCGTTCTAATGCTGTAATAGAACTATCATTGGATCAGCCTTTGGAACAAGTGGTAACGGATCTAATGACGATTACCGGAGAGAAGGTGCAGACCATCAGTACACCCAATTTTTTGCCTGCTGGAGAACATCGTTTTT
>JAHQWA010000596.1 GCA_019634045.1 Saprospiraceae bacterium | reverse complement strand
CCAATACTCTAACGGCGGTGAGCTCGGGATACTCACTCCACCATCCCTTCCACTTCATAAATGATATCTTCCACTAGCGTCTTTAGATCCCCCTTCTTACCTGAAACCTCAAAAGGTCCAATCGTTTTATTACCACGGATCAGTACGCCTTTTACCTTCACCGTCTCTCCCGTAACTGAATAACGGCCATTAACAGAATAGGCATTAGCCAACTCACTAGCATCTACGTAAATGTACTGTGCGTCTGCTCCACGGCTGCTAATCGCTTTAAATTGATCCGCAACCTTTTGTCCCAGTCCCAAGACATCCCGAAAAGCTGCTTCATCTTGAAAGTTGTTGCGGATAAAAATGGGTTTTACTTGAGCTACTGGAATGTTTACGGAAGCATTCACGATGCCAATATCAAAGCTAGAGCCATCGCTGGGGAAGGCGAGCATAGGGGTTTGTATACCTCCTATCCCCTTGGCTAGTTGTGGAACTTGATCCCGGGAGTACTGGAAAAGCTGCATGACATCGATGTAGGAACTATTAGTCGCAGAGACCGCCTGCATACCTTTCAACAAACTGTAGGTAAGCAGCCCCTGCCCATACTGACTAGCTTCATAGCTTACTTTGTCTGCTGCACTTCCGGAAATGACGAACATACCCGTTCGGTCTCGCATCCGATCCAAAGCTCGAATTTGGCTAGAGTTCAAGGCCCTCATACTCATCAGATTTTCCACTACTTTGCCAGAATTGCAGGCATCTAACATCATCACCTGCTTCTGGGCAGGGATGGCGGTGAGCCAGGTGGTGAGTTCTTTGGAGGAAATTGCATAGTTGCTGCGGATTTCCGGATCGCTCAAGTCAGCCGTACTAATATCTTTAGTCAAATAGTAGAATTGCAATTTTTCGGCTTGCCCGTAGGTGATACCATGGCCAGCAAAATAGATGACGAACACATCTTCGGCTTTGGCTTTTGTAGCGAAGGAGATTAACGCTTTTTTAATATTACTCTTGGAAGAGACTTGTCCCCCTGCTTCCGGGTCAGTGCTGAGCAGCTGAAGATCAACTCGCTCATTAAAGAGGGCTTTGCCGGCAGATTGCAAAGCTTTATGTATCGAAGCCGCGTCTTTATCAGAATAGGTCAAATTCAGTTTTCCTCCGCTATACTTTGCGGTACCCACAATCAGGCCGTATAAATGTGGTTTGCTGTTTCTAGATGAACTTCCCTGTTCTTCCGTACCGTTTTCTCCTCTACTGTCAACAAAGGTTGGCGTATAGGCTAGTTCATAAGCCTGACTCTTAAGCCAGCCCTCCGCATTGAAAGAGCGAAGACTAATTTGATTATCCTGGCCGGGATAGTAATACTTGGCGTAGTTTTTAAGGTCTATTTGCAGGTTTGGACTTTGGCGAGGATTAAGGTTTTCTTCTACTTCCTTTCCGTTAATGAATAGACTTAGTTTACCCATTCCACCATTGCGCTCCTTGATGGCTAGCTTGAGTTGGTTGTCTTGAATCTCCGCCTTGACTATTTTGGGATAAAGGGCTACGGAACTCAGCTTATCAATGTTTCGGGGTTTTTCGGTGGAATATCCCATCAGTTCTTGTAAGAGTCCAGGCTCATAGTAGCGAGACTTCAATTGTTCCAATTCGATAATTTCGGTTTCCCCCTCGTATTCAATTTTGTAAAAAAGCTGGTTCATAGCACCAGGCGAAGCATCAAACAGGCCATTCTCAGCAATGATCACCCAATCTTGCTCTCCGAGATTATGTAAGGTGGCCAAGACCTTTTGCGAAGCTACATCGATTAGCTTTACGGCTCCATCTGGTGTCGCACTGTGGACGGCTAATTTGGTATGATCTTGCTTAGAGAAGACCATTTGAGTGATGGGGTCCGAGGAGATAGCGCTGATCTGTGCTTCAGATTCCTGGCCAATCGCCACTATCTGAATGTTTCCATCTCCATCACTTAATAGCAATTGCCTGGAATCTGGGGAAAATGTAGAGGCATAGGTACCTCGTGAGATCGGAACGACGACAGTTTGGATCTCCTTATTCTGCTCGATACTCCAAATGAGGTTAGTCGTAACAGCCCTGCGAGCTTCTAATCTAGTTTGGAAGAAAATGTGTTTTTTATCCGGGGTGAAAAGGGCTCCTTCGATGGCATGGGCAGGGGGAGAGATCGTGTTAATATCCCCGATATCTTTGATCTTTTGATTGGCTGCTTTGTCCCATAACTCCAGTAGGTCATTGTTGTTTACCAACGCCCATTGCCTATCATCCGACCATGCCATCACCTGGGCTGTTGGTCGGCTGGCAGGCGTGGGTTGAGAGGCTATACGTTTTACAATGCCACTGGATAAGTTCCAATTCCGCCAAGATCCATCCTGTAGTTGACATTGGAGTACGGGTTCATCTGTGCTAAACTGTACGGTAGTTACCGGCTGTGTATAGCCCTGTAGTACTCTCTTGACTTTCCTGCTTTTATAGCTATGGAGGTAGATTCCCCCCTTTGCGGTACCTCTCGCGATGTATTGCCCATTAGGAGAAATTAGCGCTTGATTGAAACTGACTTTGTCTACAGGAATATTACTATTGGGCAGCTGGGTTCTGGGTAAGTCCTGGCCGATAGCTTGTCGTTTTTGGTTTGCCACGTCATAAAGACTAGATTGTCCTTGCCTATCGGTCACCAATAAGGATTTACCATTAGGGGATACATCATTGACAAGGGTACTGGCAGGCAGATTAATTTTGGTCAGTACCTTACCCGTGCTTTGTTCCCAAATCGTAACGACTTGATCGCTGGTACCAAAAAGGAATTGTCCGTTACTACTAAAACTAAATTTTTCACTTAGACCGGGGTAGGTGATGGTCCCATAGGACTGCTCATCCCAGATTCCAAAATAGTTTACCTGATCATTGGTACGTTGATAGTGGTAGGCTTCATTCGTATATAGTCCGGTATGCTCATATCCAAAGCCATTGGTGAACTCGATCCTGTTAAATACATTGCTGAGCTTCTCCTCGAAGGTAGGCCCTTCAGGCTCCTGGCCTTCTTCTTCCAAATCAAGAAGAGAAGGAGGGGCAATGGTAATCGCCTTCGGGCTTAAATGGCTACCATCCTCCATGGTACCGTTCTTATAGTTCCAGATCCAATTGTGGGTCCGTTCAGAGGCAGGCATAAAACTGACCAGTTGCTGATCTGGAAAAAGAAAAATAGGTCCAGCATAGGCTTCATTCAACTTTTTGGAAGTGTGCAAGAGTTTGCCACTCTCGACATCCCACAGTTTCATAGTACCATCCGCTGAAGAGGATAATAAGAACTTGCTGTCCTTAGAAAAACGTAGGCCGGTAATGGCATCGGTGTGACCGAGGTTTAGGCTTATTTCTGTGCTTTGACCAAAAACAAGAATAGGTAGCAGACATATTATGAGTTGGAATAAATTTTTCATGCTGAGTGTTTAATCAACTATCAAGTTAAGGATCCCGCTCAATTTAAGAGGGGACATTTGCGAGTGTTTGTTGCCATTAAAATTAGAGATATGTCTTACATTGGGTTGATAACGAGATGTATAGATGGTAGAATTGTTCAGGTAAAAAATGATAGAGAGATCTGGTGACTGAAATACTGATGGAGAAAAATTCGTATAGCTAAAATAACATATCCGGACCAAATACAGCGTGTTCGGGGCAAAAAGTGTAGCTGATCGTGGAATTTTCTGACGAATCATCCCGTTGCAATACCTAAAAGACCAATGGATTTTACCCTCAGGCCCTGGCAACTTAGTGATCTGGACACTCTAGTTCAGTATGCTGACAATTATGAGATCGCCAAGAACCTCACCAACCATTTTCCTCACCCTTACACCCGTGAAAGTGGGGAAGGATTTATAGGAATGGCCTCCCAAAAAGAACCTTATAATATCTTTGCGATAGATATCGAAGGAGAGGCGGTCGGAGCGATTGGTGTTCATCCGCAAAGTGATATCTTTTGCAAAAATGCCGAAATGGGCTATTGGTTAGCGGAGCCATTTTGGGGTAAAGGGGTTATGACCAGAGCAATTCAAAGGATGGTCGCCTATAGTTTTAAGACCTGGGATATAAATCGAATTTTTGCCAGGCCCTTTGGTTCGAATAAAGGATCGCAAAGAGTCCTGGAAAAAGCCGGATTTGTGTTAGAAGGACGATTTGAGGAAACGATTTGGAAAGATGGGCGCTATGAGGATGAACTGGTCTATGGAATACGGAAGTCAGATTGAAATCAACCCATAAAAGATGAATAGCCGACTGTTTTACCACGAAAAAATCAAACAAAGAAACCTCGCCAAACAAGCCGCCATTTACGAAGTGATGGCCAAGTATTACCAGGGCGTCGAAGAAGCTCAGCTCGATTTGCTACAGGATGTTTTCCACAAGACCTGGGCGATGCGAGACAATGATGTGCCTAAGCGAGATCGAATTAATGTGGAGGACAAGCCAACTTTTATTCAGCGCGTTCGGAATCACGGGCCGTACAAGAATTATGCAGCTGACCGTGTCTTGGCGGATTTGAAAGTGCTAGCAGAAGGATGGGCTTTTGTGCAGATTATCAAGACAACAAGTGGGAATTCCACCCTCTTTTTTCTGGTCGAGACGAAAACGGGATGGTTGATCTTGGATAAGATATGGATCAATACCGAAGGAGAACCAGCCGAAGATTTGGATACCGTCGCTGAATATAAGGTGTTAGAAAACTTGCTGCATACTTATCAGGATGCGATAAAGAGTACACATGATCAGTATTTAGGGCAGCTGTTGGATCCGGAATGGAATGCCAAATTTTGGGATGCACAAGGATCTTTAGTTCTAGAATCTAGGCCCGATTTCTTTATTAATCTTCCCCAGGCAGATCTCGAATTATCGGAAATCAAAAGCATTAACCTCTTTCAGTCCAAACTGGCTATCCTCCAAGCAAGCAGGCAGAAAGAGGAAGGTACCGTTTTCTTTGTGTTGTTCAATATCGAAGGAACTTGGAAAATCGCCTGCGAGCGAAGAATCCTGCATGCTTAGATTTTAGCAGAATATTGAGGAAGGATGTTCATTTTCGTACACTAATTGTTCGGACTTGAACGAGTTTTTAGTATCCTTTTGAGGGTAAGTTGTTGATAGTCTTTGAATTGTCTTATTGGAATAAATTTTGCTGATTTCAGATCAGAAATCACCAAAAGAACCCGACATGTGGTACAACTACCTCAAGATCGCCCTTAGAAGTTTACGAAAATTCAAAGGGTATGCCAGTATCAATATATTTGGCCTGGCCATTGGTCTAGCCTGCTGTTTGTTGATTATTCAGTATTTGCGAGATGAGTGGAAGGTGGATAAACATCACCAAAATGTAGGTGAGATTCATCGTGTAGCGACAGAATTTATTATCGGAAATACTGCTGATCCAACGGCGACTACACCCTCTCCTTTAGCGGAGGCTATACGTACGGATTTTCCTGAAGTAGTTCAAAGTGCAAGACTCATTAAGGCACCAAGTGTGGATAAATACTTGCTTAAGTATGAGGATCGGGCCTACTTCGAGGAAAAAGGTATTTATGCAGATAGCACCCTGTTTCAAGTCCTTACCTATGACTTTGTAGCAGGAGATCCAGATCATGCCTTAGATCAACCGATGTCCGTGGTATTATCTACGTCCATTGCTGAAAAGCTATTTGCTGGGGCAAACCCGATTGGGCAATCCATCAAAGTAGAAAGCCTTTGGGGAGATGAGTTGTTTGAAGTGACTGGGGTATTTGATCCTAGTACCTATTCGTCTCACATTGATGCAGAATTCTTTCTTTCCATGAATAGTGGGGCACTCGGACGTCGATTTTATCGCTTGCAAGAATGGGGCGGAAATAATTTGTTTTATACCTACTTGCAACTTCAACCCGATACGGATCTAGCGGCCTTCGAAGCGAAGCTCCCTGCTTGGTTGGAAGGCTATGCTGGAGAGCGCCTACGACAAATGGGATTCAGCAAGCGCCACTTCCTGGAGCCTGTCGAGGACATATACCTCTACTCGGAGGTCGCTTTGCAGCCTGGACCTACAGGAGATATAGCTTACTTCTATATTTTAGGATCTATCGCTTTATTTATTCTTTTGATTGCCTGTATCAATTTCATGAATCTAGCAACGGCTAAAGCTACGGTGCGATCTCAAGAGGTAGGGGTGAGAAAAGTAATCGGAGCCTCGCGCTCTTCCCTCTTTGGGCAGTTCATGAGTGAAGCATTTGTCTATACCTCTATGGCTGTAGGGGTTGCCTTTTTAGTCGCGGAGGTGTTGCTACCGGTCTTTAATAGAATGCTAGGTAAAGGCTTGCACTTGAATATGCTGCAAGATCCGATTGTACTAGTAATTCTGATCGGGTTTGTGCTACTTACTACTTTAGTGGCAGGCAGTTATCCAGCCCTGTACTTATCCTCCTTTCAGCCCACCAAGATTTTTCGAAGTAGTGTTACTGACCGGTTTTCTGCCCAGAATATTCGCAAAGGGCTGGTCGTTCTACAGTTCATAATTTCAATTGCGCTCATCCAAGGAGTGATTGTGATCAATGAACAAATGGACTATGTTCGGAATAAAAACTTGGGTTTTAATCCGGAGCAGAAGCTCTTGGTTCCCCTGAATAGTCCTAATTCCTATGACAATTTTTACAACCTGAAAGATGAGGTACTAAGAGACAGTCGCGTGATTAGTGCTTCTGGTGTTTCCAGTTATCCCGGTAGTACGAATGTGGAGGACATGATTATGTTTGGGGAAGGCAAAACGGCCGAAGAAGGACAACAAGCTTATATGACCTTTATTGAGCCAGACTATTTAGATTTGATGGAGTTTGAATTATTGGAAGGCCGCTTGTTTAGTTATGACCATCTGGCAGATACCTTAAATTCGATTATCGTCAATGAAAAACTAGCGAAGAACTTGGGCTATACCACCGAGACAGCCGTTGGACGAAAGATGTTTTACGAGTGGGGGCCAGAACGATATGATTTTACGATTGTCGGTGTGGTTAAAGATTTTCACACCAAGTCCTTACATACGCCCATCGAAGGGCAGAGTTTCTTCTTTAATCCAGATAATGCCCACAATTATTTGATTGCCAATGTGGAAAGCAAGGACTTACCGGGTTTACTACAGTCCTTGGAGAACAGTTGGGGGGAAGTCAACCCGACGGAACCATTTCAGTACTATTTTTTAGATCAGCAGTTGCAGCAAAACTATCAGGCGGATCAAAGATTAGGCAAACTGATACTTTGGGGTACCTTCTTGGCGATATTCATTTCTTGTCTGGGCCTATTGGGGCTTGCTACATTTGCCGCAGAGCGTCGCTTAAAGGAAATTGGTGTGCGGAAGGTTTTAGGGGCTTCTATTCCCAATATCATTGGATTATTGACTAAGGATTTTCTGTATCTCGTATTGATCGCACTAATCATAGCCTCTCCTTTGGCCTGGTATGCCATGAATAAATGGTTTCAAAATTTCCATTACCACGTGGAGATGCCCGTTTGGGCCTATGTAGTCGGCGGGGTTTTGGCCATCGCCATTGCACTAGCCACCACTATCTGGCAGGGCCTCCGTGCGGCCA
This sequence comes from Saprospiraceae bacterium, assembly GCA_019634045.1. Taxonomy (GTDB): domain Bacteria; phylum Bacteroidota; class Bacteroidia; order Chitinophagales; family Saprospiraceae; genus DT-111. The sequence goes on along the minus strand of JAHQWA010000596.1, from coordinate 10,365 downwards.
GGGTTAACCCCATTAAGTCTCTCAGAACCGAATAGAAAAAGATTATTATAGAATTCTTCCAAGTATAGCAGAGCTCTTCCTTCTAGGAAGGGCTTTTTTTATGCCCGACAAATCCTATCTTCACTCCAACAGCCTCTCAAATCAATGTTTATCTAATGGTGAAATTTCTCACGGAACAGCATGGTTTATCTGCCTCGGAAGCAAGTCATTTTGAGGCCTTATTCTATCCCATTCATTTGCCGAAGCGCGCGCGTTTTATCCATGCCGGCGAGATCTGTGATCAAGTAGGGTATCTCGAAACCGGCATCCTTAAATGCGTGTATGTAAGAGGAGAACAAGAGATAGTGGATGAGTTTGTATTTCCTAAAACGCTGGTTACCTGCTATCGGAGTTTCATTACATCCCAACCTGCTAGGAAAGCCATTGTAGCCTTGAGTGACTGCCGCTTGCGGATAGCCCAAAAAAAGGACATAGAAGACTTAGCTCGTATGCACCCCTTTGTAGAAAGCCTATCGAGAAAGATGACGGAGATGCACTATCTTTCTCTACACGATAAATTAGAACGTTTCCGCTTGGAAGATGCCACCACTCGATATCTCCGCTTAGTCCAAGGCGCCCCGCAACTGGTTTTACAACTACCTCAATACGAGCTAGCTTCCTACCTAAATATTAGCCCGGAGACTTTGAGTAGAATTCGAAAAAGGCTAGCCTCAAAGCCCAAATTTTCTTGACCTCCGTCAATGTCATTTCTCCGAAATTTGCTGCAATTTTGAAGCCATCAAAATACTAGACGATGGAAGAACAAACGTACTTAGAGGCAAGCCAAGCTGCTGGTAAGGCATTTTATCTGCGCCAAATGCAAGGGCCCGTCACCATGCTGAATTTATTGCGATATCGGAAAGTGGCGGATTATAGCGGGCAGGGAGACTTGGCTCCTCCCGAGCCGATCTCAGGTCAAGCCGCCTACCAAGCCTACATAGATCATACTCTACCATTCTTAGATGAAATCGGAAGTGAGGTGCTATTTTTCGGTAAAGGCGGACCTTGGTTGATTGGCCCGGATGCGGCGCAATGGGATGCGGTACTACTGGTTAAACATCCTTCGATAGCGGCGTTTCTAGCCTTCGCTCAAAACGAGGCTTATTTGCGTGGGGCAGGGCATCGTAGGGCAGCCTTACTGGATTCACGCCTTTTGCCTATTGAGCAGTATCCGATACGATAATCGCAGCTTATTGATAGATGGGCCCCGCAAGTTTTTTGGAAGGACATCATCCTATGTATGGAGGACCAAGAGGAATTAGCTAGCAGGTAATGCAACAATTCTCTGACTAAGCCTTTAAACCTATTGGAACTGAATTTGTCCAAGGTGCTAAAATAAGAACTGTATGCGAACACTCAACCTGATTTTATTGTATCTGCTGTGTGCCAATCTATCTGCTCAGGAGAAACCAAACGTGATTCTATTCCTGACAGATGATCAGGGCTGGGGAGGAACTTCACTACAGATGCTTCCAGAGCGACAAAACTCTAAAAGTGATTATTATCTGACGCCTCGCCTCGAAGCTTTTGCACAAGAAGGGATGACCTTTTCGCAGGCTTATGCCCCGGCGGCCAAGTGTTCACCGACACGATGTAGCATTTTAACAGGTAAATCAACGGCTCGTAGCGGCTTTACCTATACCGACAATAGTATTGCTGATGACACTCGCCTAATAGAAGGGACTACCATCCGAGAGGTCCCGACAGAAGATACCTTATTGTCAGAATGGTTAAAATTGTATGATCCGACCTATCTGACGGCTCACTTTGGAAAATGGCATATACAAGCTGGTGGGCCAGCGGCTCATGGTTTTGATCGTTCGGATGGAACGACCTCCAACTCGCAAGGTGACCAAGGAGGTTTGATTCAAAGTGACCCCAAAAAAGCCTTTAGCTTAGTAGACTCCGCAATCGCGGTGATGCAGGATGCTGTGGCTGATGATCGCCCTTTTTATATCCAACTCTCTCACTATGCACCGCATTCCCCTACAGAAACTCGACAAAATTCTTTGTTGGAGTGGGAGAATGAGAATTTGCACCCCTTGGGGCAGCGGCATGATGATCCGGAGTTTGGGGCGATGACTAGTGATTTGGATGTAGCCTTTGGAGAATTGTTGGATGAATTGGAATTGATGGGGCTACGTGGCAAGACTTACGTCATTTATATGTCCGATAATGGAGCGCCAGGGAATAATCGCCCCTTGGAAGGCGGGAAAAATTCATGTTTTGAAGGCGGGATCCGGGTCCCTATGGTCGTATCGGGTCCGAATATTCCGCAAAATGTGTACAATAGCCAAGCAGTGGTCGGCTACGACTTTTATCCTACCATCATTGATTGGGTGCAAGGCAACCTGACTGGGGCGCCAGCGGCTTTGGATGGGGTTAGTCTTCGGTCTACACTTGAGGGCGGGGATGCGGCGACCTTGAATCGAGCTGCTAAAGAATTGATCTTTCATTCACCTCATTACAATACTAGTACTAATGTTGCCCCACAATCGGCCTTGGTAGACGGAAAGTATAAATTGCTCGTTGAGTATGAGACCGACAATCTGGCCCTATTTAATCTTGAAACGGATTTAGGAGAATCCAATAATCTTGCTGCACAGGAGCCGGAAGTATTCCAGGACCTTTGCCTACGCCTGCGAGATTATTTAAAGGAAGTGGATGCCGTAATGGTCACCTTAAACCCTGATCACCCTAGCGTGCCAGGTGATTTACCGGATGGAGATCAAGACGGATTACCTGATGAGTGGGAGTGGAGGGAGTTGCTAACGGTGAAATATGGCCCGCAAGATGACCCGGATGGGGATGGCAAACTGAATGCGATGGAATGGGAACAAGGGACTGACCCCTACCGGGCTGAACCTACTGCGGTAGAGGAGCAGTGGCTGGAGACGCAGAGGATGATTCGATTGCGGTCTTCTAATCCTGTGGACCAGGCTTTATTGATTCGTATTCTACCTGGCTATCAGTCTAATAATCTACACATGCGGGTTTACGACAGTGAGGGAAAAGTAGTGGCTCAACGACAAACCAATGGAAGCAATACCCTTCGCATTCGAGCCAGTTGGCCAGCTGGGTGGTATAATTTGGAGGCTGTTGACCCTTCAACCCGCTCCAGACAACGACTTCCGGTATTGAAGCAGTAAAATAAATATTCAATATGACATCCGAAGGTATCTTCTATATGCCGGAAATACCTTCGGATGTATGTAGTCGACTCCTATTGAATGAAGTAAACCTTTACGATTTTCCCATCCTTAATCTTATAGATGGCGGTAGCCTCCAAGGGCTTGGCGCCAAAGCCAGTGACACGTTCTCGGTCAATGACCGTATCCCCTTGTACGATTCGATTCACAAGTTCGCAGTGCAGATCGGGGGTGTTCTCAAACATTTTGCTGTAGGTCGATCGCATAAAAGCTCGACCTTTGCCCATCAATTGATCAGGAAAACGGTAGAGTTCCACGTTATCGCTATAGGGTTCGAGAAAGGCTTCAATGTTTCTGGCGTTGTATCCGTTTAATTGTCGTTGGGCGAGATCGACGGGGCTGTCTGGCAAGATTTCCTCAGGCTCATATACTTTTCCATCTTTAATAACATATTCGATATCCTGGATGTGATCAAGGTTTTCGGCTGGATTGGTGGTGAGAATGAGAAGGTCTGCTATTTTCCCCTCTTTAATACTTCCAAGGTCTTTATCTCGACCCAGTACTTTGGCACCATTGATGGTGGAAGCTTGTAGAACGCTAAAGTTATCCATTCCAGCCAATCGCATATCGAAGAGTTCGCGTAGGTAAGAGGAGGCATGCAAGGTTCCGATATTCCCAGCATCCGTGCCGGTGGCTATCGTGATCCCAGCCGCAGCAAGCTTTTTCAAATTGTTCTTTCTGACTTGATCTTGGGCTTTGGTATTCGCCATTCGCTGAGTGGCCCGTTGTTTATAGGTAGCAATAAATTCCTTTTTGGGTAAATGTTTAAGATCAAACAGACTACCTAATACCGTCGGGTCGGACATCGTAAAATCCTCGTAGGAGAGATCATTATTTTGCCCAAATACTTCTAAGTATTTTCTACTCACTACTAAGGTTGGAATATAGACGGTATTGTTTTGTTGAAGCAAGCTAATGAAGCCCCTGTCGATGGGGTCGTCAACGCTATGAACCAGAATATCTGCCCCCGCTTTAACTGCCAATTTTGCGGTATTGAGTTGAGTGGCGTGAACGGCGACCTTAAGCCCATGTTTGTGACTTTCATCGATTGTTGCTTTCACCAAATTGTAGTTGGTAGAGGCATCTTCACCTCGCCGTACGATATACCAGATCTTGATCAAATCTGGTTTGTAGGGGAGTTGTTTGCGTACAATGGCTTTTGCTTCTTCAGCATTCTTAACCTTAATGATCGGAGGATCATCAATTTGAAAAGCGGCGGGTTGATAGGTAGATACTAGCGGGCCAGTCAGCCATACATTTGGGGTTCCGCTATCTACCTTGAAACGATCTCTCAATTCATAATTCGCCAAGGGACCTCCTACATCAATAACGGTAGTAACACCCACACGTAAATACCGCTTGAGGATCTGCTCGGCATTGTCCTTTACCCATTGTCTTTCCTTTTCATAAGGATGGAATTCTTGCAGATCGATTGCATCCGGGCGCGTGTACAATCCGCCGGATTGAAAGAGGTGGATATGCGCATCGACTAACCCAGGCATAATAAATTGGCCATTCAAGCTAATACGCCTGACATCCGCAGGGGTATTGATGGGTTGATCACTGATGGTGGTAATGCGACCCTCTTCGATCAGGATATTGGTATTGGGCCGGATGGTTTTTGATTCGACATCAACTAAAGTGCCTCCCTGCAATAGTAGGCTTCCGTCCTGCGCAAGAAGTGCTATGTTCAATAAACAAAAATAGATTAGAGCATAAAATCGATGCATAGAATTGGATTTAAATAAATAACCTAAGTTGCGATGAACGAGCGCAAAAAAGGAAGACTTTGCAAAAAACACAGCCGAGAACTTGGTTTTGCCGCAAATATCTAAGGCATTTGGGCTCTTTAGAATGAATCGCAACTTGCATTAAATAATAAGATGTAAAGAAGGGAAGCCTGAGAAAAAAAGTTATTACTAGTCTTTTTGTGTTACACGGAGTCTTCGTCATTTTTGTTTTCAGGATTTATTGAAAGCTGCGGAGATTCTATCTTTCATAGAATGCCTCCTTAGACTTCCAGCAAAATCTTCCCAATAATAAGGATAAAGAATTTGAAAAATCACTGAATTTGAACTCCAAAAGTTGAATGAAGATAACTTTTAGGAGAGTAAGAATATAATGGCGATGATCAAAATAATGATCACACTTATCGTCAAATAGAAGTTATTGTTGTCGCGGTATTTATTGAAAAGCAATTCTACCAATTCTCTCCAAGTGAAGCGTTTGGCTAATCGCTCGGCTACATATACATAATACCTACGACCAAATTTTCTTGGGTTACCATGTTTAGTCAGGATGAAAAACTCTGGATCCATAAAGGCTAGTTCAAAGACTTCATCCTCAAAGACCAGTTTATTCCCTAGGTACCTCCACTCCCCAGAACTTAAGTCTCCATCTACCACCCGGATATATTCGCCATCCTCATTGAAGATGTGCATCACCACGCTGTGAAACTTTTCATCATCCCGTACCTCGATCCAGTGCTTACCAATATAGAAGCTGGTCTCCTTAAGGTCCTCACTCCATGGCCTTACCACCTTCAATACTTTATCCAAGTACTCATCCAGCGTTTCTGCTGCCGGCATCTCGGTATTAAAGGATTTCGCAATGGAATCTAGAAACTTATTATCCAATTTTCTGCTGTTTATTGGGTTGACAATATGCAGGATAAAGAATGTTTGGGAAAATTCCAAATTCGTTCGACATATCTGCAATCGTGCTCCACTATTCCTCCCTAGCTACGCCAGGACATATATAAAAGTGCTTATCTGGCGCTGATCTGATAACTTAGCGGTGGTCAACACCCTGTGATAGGCATCCCCTTCAAAGACGTCCAATCTGGACCAGTGCTGCTCAAGTTCGTAAGAGCTAAATATAAGACCTTGCACAAGAGTTCCTTGCTTAGAAAGTTTGATGCCCGGATACCCCATATCGGCACCCCAACCTTCTTCGTGCAAAGTACCAATCACAGAGGCAGGTTGCCAATGGCCATTGATTCCCGCTAGGATATGCTCATTTGGTTTCCCCGGTGCTAAGGTCCCGTATACGAACAAACGCTGTATTTCACTCATAGTAACTAATGACAGTAAATGAATATTGTCACGCCTAAAATAAGGCTTATTTGGACAGTGCTGCCATTCGGCAGGCTCAAGTTAGTAAAATGATACTTAGTCCTTATAAACGGTATCAAAACGGCAGGGGAGGAACTATTCCTTGAAAATTTGAACAGAATACGATACTTTTTTCATTTGATCTGCAGTAATATTGCGCTATGAGTTTACAGATACCTAGCCAATTTCCAGCTGAAAAGGAGGATGTCATTTTAGGATTTGACAATCAGACCTATCTGCATTATCACCGCAAGCAAGAATGTGAAAAGCGGCCCGTTAGATTGGAGCAGCATCTGATTATGTTTATCCTGGATGGGCGAAAGAAAATGATCTCTCTACAGGGCGAAACCTGGGTCCATAAAAATGAAGTGCTATTTCTGAAGAAGGGGGCTTATTTGAGTTCAGAAAAGATTTTGGAGGATGGCCTGTTTTCTTCCATGCTATTCTTTATCCACGAGGATTTTATACAGTCGTTTCAAAACAAGTATCGATCCCACCTGTCCGAAGTTCAAGCGAAAGGTGTGAACATGTTCAAAGTGGAGCGCAATGAACAATTAGACAGTTATATCCGATCTTTGTTACCCTATTTTGATAGCCGCAAACCCATTGCCAAACCCATCTTAAAACTCAAGGTAGAAGAGCTATTGCTCAATCTACTATTTGCAGAAAATAACCAACAATTCAGTTCCTTCCTGGCCTCGGTAGGGCAGCGAGTGACTCGAAATTTCCGGGAGCTAATGGAAGAAAACATCACGCGCCCTTTAAGTTTGGAAGACTTAGCTCATTTGAGCAATATGAGTGTTTCCTCTTTTCGCCGCAAATTCCTGGAAGTCTTTAAAGAAACACCTGCTCGTTGGATGCGACTAAAGCGTCTCGATCTTGCCAAGGTCATGCTAAAGAGTACCGATAAAAATGTAAGTGAGGTCGCCATGGAGGTTGGATTTGAAAGCGTATCGCATTTTATCCACCTATTCAAAAAGCAATTTGGGGTGACGCCTAAGCAGGTCACTGCTTGAATATTTTACGATAGTTTCTGACATTTTTAAGATAGCCTGAACTCCGGTTTTGTCTGCAATTTTGGGGTATTCATTTACAAAACAAAATATATGAGTACCACAAGAATGCTTGTTTTATTTACCTCGTTTTTCTTCTTGCTTGCCTGTGATAAAACGGATGATTCTCCTTCACTCGTGCTTCCAGATCAAATCCTGCTCAACGATCCAGGATTATATCCAGAAGGGCTGGCTTATGACCCTGATGAAGCTGTGTTTTATGTAAGCTCAGTCGCTAAAGGACGCATTACGAAGGTACATTTAGATGGAACCTTTGAACACTTCGCCGATGATCCGGACCTCATCTCTACCCTGGGATTGGAACTTGATCAAGAAAGAGGATGGCTCTGGGCCTGCAATACTGATCCTGGCCTTTCCGAACGCAGCACCGAGCAAACCATGGGACAATTGGCTGAAATTGTTGCGTATGATCTTCAGACCGGGCAAAGGGTTCGGACCATTAAACTGGCTAGTCAAGGACCTCATTTGGCCAATGATTTGGTCTTGGATGATCATGGCAATGTCTATGTAAGTGATAGTTTTTCACCGGTGATCTATCGGGTCTCGCCTGAAGGCACGGTCAGTAAGTTGATTGAGGACGACCGCTTTTTGCCGCAGCCGATGAACTTCGGATTGAATGGACTAGCCTACCACCCTGCGGGCTTTCTGATTGCAGCCAAATATGATGAAGGGAGGCTTTTTAAAATCCCAATAGATCAACCCGATAACTTCACGGAAATTGAAATTGCAAGCGGCTTGATTCCTGCTATTGATGGGGTACTACTCGAAAATGCAGATGAAATGGTATTGGCTAGTAATAATTTGGGCGCTGCCGCTCATGACAATGCGGTATTTCGATTGCGATCGGAAGATAACTGGTCTTCTGCTTCCATTACCCACGAGACGAAGACAGGAGCTGGTTCTTTCCCCACCACATTTACAAGAGCGGAAGGAAAACTTTATATCCAGTATGCTCGATTACAAGCCCTTTTCGCCGGAGAAAACCCGCCATCCCCGAGTTTTCCGATCGTGGAGGCAGCCTTTGAATAGATTGCCACTAGTCGTGGACAATCATCCTTAAGATCCGTTGAAAATTGGATGTTTTGCGATACTAGGCTCGTTCGAGGTATCTAGACCTCACCTCATGATTTCATTTATTTCTTGACTCATGAGTCTTCATTTCAATTGGAAAACCATGTTGCTGATTGGTGGTTACTTTTGCCAATTATGGATGGTTTCACCCATACAAAATAGGTTCTCCGACAATTTTTGTGTTCTTGAGTCAGCCTTTTAGCTGAAAGCCCTACTTCCCTTGGTCGCGAGTCTTCCATCTAAAACGCTGCCTGTCTAGCCGCCAGATAGAACCACAAAAATTGTCAGAGAAGAACAAAATATAAGTCCGATGGAATCAAATTGTATCATGATAGTTACTGCCAGGATTAAGCCTGCAGAAACAGAAGCCCTGCAGAGATATGTAGAGGCTTCCCAGCAAGTATTCAAGAAGGCCGGAGCTGAGCTGCAGCAGAAGTATAAAATAGGAGAACACTTTCTTGGAGATGATCCGCTTAGTGTAGTCTCTATTACCTCCTTTCCCTCGCAAGAGGTATTGGAACAAACCTTTGCGAGTAAAGCTTACCAAGACCTATTGTTGGACAGGGAAAAGGCTTTTAGTTATCTAAATGTATACATTAGTACTCCTTAATTATTGACATATCACCTTAAAGGCAGCGGGCATAACAGCTATATTGCTGGTTCGCTGCCGCTCCACTAAGCTTGCCCTTTTTGCGATGATTCTCACCTGAAGTACAGTCATAGAAAAAGGATATATAGAAAAAACAAAGTTTTGTGCAACTATCGGGAAACTCTTCCGTAATAGTTTACTGAGTAATGCCGGTAGAAAGCTGGTGATTACCGATCAGAAACAAACTCACCCATCGTAGGTACCCCCCCATTGCATCTATCTGTAACTGGCTAGAAGTGGTACACTTCTTTTCTTATTCAAACTAAAGTTTCGCACACTTAAGGTTCCAACAATAAACGAGTGAAGAACTACAAAAATGTGAAGGGATCATCCTGCTGTGATTTATAAGATCCCTGCAAAGGAACGTCAGCAGCATACTGTATCCATTGATTGATGTGTCAAAAGAAACAGATGGGCTAAATACTCATCCTCCTTTCTTTTCACAATAAAGAATCTGTAACCCGAAGTAGCCCAGTACTTTACGTCGCGTAATACCCATGTATGATTCGCTTGAGATTGATCTAGATCGATCCCCATGGTGCTGGTTACTTCCTGCTATTGCTTTTTTTGTATTAAGGAATGATTTCTAAAGAGAGTCTCAGTCCAATTTGATTTTTGAAATAGTAGTTATGCGTCAGTAATGTTTACTCCGCAGAACCGACTTAGGAAATAATGGCAAGTATTTGGATACTCCGGGTTTTCCATGGCAGGCTACGAATATTTTCTATACCAGTGCTGGTTCACGATTAGCTACAAGTGCTTCATGCTTAAATATTGAAAATCAGGCGTTCACGGACTCTAAATTCTTTAAATCTCATTCCCGAGAATTCATTTTTTTGATTTATATTTGGCCCTACGGGATTGTATTGCTAGAATTTTAATATGTTCCCGACATTGAGAAATACTACACAGAACAGCAATGGCGCTTTTGCCCGGAACCAAGTGAAAAGCGCTATTTGCCGAGAAAACACTTGCTATCTACACCAGCAACGGAGTATTTCAGTGTCGGTTAGGGCCGGAAACGACGCTAAACCGCAGAAAAATGAAGCACCACACAATTAGGAGCGTTGGCATCTTTTTGGCGTTGCTGGCGTATTGCGCACTGTTCGGTCAGCCGGAGGCAAAGCACCCCTCTTCCTTTTCTCGCCCATTGTTCAATGTGGCTTATTACAACAATTTGCAGTGGAGAAACATCGGACCCTTTCGTGGTG
>JAHQWA010000595.1 GCA_019634045.1 Saprospiraceae bacterium | reverse complement strand
TCTTCTGTCTTCTGTCTTCTGTCTTCCGTCTTCTGACTTCTGACTTCTGGCCTCTGACCTCTGTCTTCTGGCCTCTGACCTCTGTCTTCTGGCCTCTGACCTCTGTCTTCTGAACCCCCTACTTGAAGTCATTCCTCCAAGACCAATTGGCTACCTTTGTGAACTAGAAGTAGTCTATTAACACTTAAATGAAATTCCTTGAATAGCTTCGAAAAGGACCGTCAATACGTAAAGTTCTGCTTATATGGCTTTCTCAAGAATCTCCGATTCTACGATGCCTTTTTGTTGCTGTTTTTTATTGATAATGGCTTAAATTTTAGTCAGATTGGGCTGATCTATGCTGCCCGCGAACTAACGACCAATTTGCTAGAAGTACCATCGGGGATCTTAGCGGATGTCTATGGCCGGAAAAGATCGCTGCTACTGGCTTTTCTCGTTTACATGCTGGCTTTTCTGACTTTCTATCTTTCTGCTGATTTCTTTCCGCTACTGCTGGCTATGATCTTCGTGGGGGTAGGGGATGCTTTCCGGTCTGGGACGCACAAAGGCATGATTATGGATTACCTGCGATTAAATGGCTGGGAAGCGCAAAAGATTAACTACTATGGGCATACTCGATCTTGGTCGCAACTGGGGTCGGCAGTATCGGCCCTCTTAGCTGGTATCACGGTCTTTTACGCTAGTAATTATCGAATCATCTACCTGATCTCCATCACCCCTTACCTGCTCAACTTTATCAATATTTACACCTATCCGACTGAACTGGACCACCCGCTGAAGCAAAATAAGAAGCGTAGAAAAGGGCCAAGAGCCATAATAAAGAACCTATGGCTTATTTTAAGGCGACGGCCAGTGCTTCGTATCGTAAATTCTACGGCTTTGCACTCCGCCTACTTGAAGTCCATCAAAGACTATATTCAGCCTTTAATCGTGAGTTTAGCCTTGGTCTTACCTTTCTTCTCTGCCATAGAGGCCGAAAGCAGGAATGGGCTGGTCGTCGGTGTGACCTATTTCTTCATTTTTCTCATGACTTCCTTGGCCTCTAGAAATGCAGGAAGAGTCTCAGGAAAGGGGATTCCAAATATCCAGCACAAAACACTTTTATGGGGCTTCGCCGCAGGAGTAGTAAGTGGCATTTTATTTTACTACGAGTATTGGTTTTTGTCCCTGCTATTCTTTATAGTGATTTACATCATAGAGAACTTACGAAAACCGATCTTGACCGGCTTCTTGGTGGACAAAGTTCCCAATGAAATCCTAACCTCTGTTATCTCCGTCCAATCCTCCTATCAAACCTTGACTACAGCTACTTTATCTATCCTGTTAGGTTTATTGGCAGATGGCTTTGGGGTTGGCATAGCATTGGCCATCGTGACAGGAACGCTAGCTGTTTTTACTTTACTAATCGGTAATAGAAGAGGGACTTAATGAGGCGATGAAATTGCTCAAGCTGCCTATGTCAGGGCTTATTCTTTTGTTCACGACTGAACAAAAGCTGTTCGGAAACGGACACTTTTTGGGCCTTATTTTAGCTGTTTTTGGTTTATTTAACTGATTATGAGCTACTTGTGTAGTGTGGTATGGTTTTGGGACTAAAAGAGAGGTAGAATCTTCAAAACGCTTGATATGATCCGTCATCTGCTTACTTTGACCTTCCGAAATTTTGCTAGACACAAGACTTCATTCTTGGTTAATCTGACAAGTTTGTCCGTAGGTTTAGCCTGTGTTTTGCTTATCTATTTGTGGGTAGCGGATGAAATGAGTGTGGATAAATTCTTCCAAAGTGATTCACGCCTCTATCAAGTCATGAACAACATGACTTTCTCCCAAGATATCAAGACTTTCGATGTGACACCGGTTCCATTGGCTCCGGCCTTGGCCGAAGAGATGCCCGAAGTAGAATACGCGGTGTCCGTCAATGATTTTTTTAGCTGGGGTAGCCGAGAGGGCATCCTGTCCAATGGTGAAAACCATTTCAAAGCCAAAGGTGCACATGCAGGTATTGATTATTTTCAGGTTTTCTCCTATCCCTTGTTGGTTGGGAATAAAGAATCGGTGCTAGCAGAGAAGAATGGCATTGTGCTTTCAGATCGATTGGCACAAATGCTGTTTCCTTCGGTAGAAGCCAGCATGGGGCAAACTCTAGAGTGGGATCATCCAGATTTTGAAGGACCTTTTCAGGTGTCGGGTGTATTTCAGGCCCCACCAGCCAGTGCCTCTATCCAATTTGATGTACTCTTTAGTTTGGATGTTTTATTGGAAAATGATCGATCTGCCGGAGAGTGGAATGGCTGTTATGCTCAGACTTACCTATTGTTGAAGGAGGGAACAGATATCAATCCGTTCAACACCAAAATTGCGAATTATCAGGAAACAAAGAATGAAGCCTTGGGGCAATTTGAACTGTTCGCTCAGCGATATTCTGATCGATATCTAAATAATCGATACGAAAATGGAAAAGTAGCTGGCGGGCGTATATCTTATGTCAAGTTATTCTCTTTGATTGGGCTATTCATCTTGCTTATCGCATGCATCAACTTCATGAACCTCTCGACCGCGAGAGCCTCCCTGAAGATTAAGGAAATAGGGGTGAAGAAAACGGTCGGAGCTACGCGTAAGTCCTTGATTTTTCAATTCCTGTTCGATGCCTTGCTCGTAAGTTTCTTGGCATTTCAAGTTGCTCTGATGGTGGTTAGCCTCTTCCTACCTCAAATCAACGAATTTACGGGAAAAGAAATGGTATTGCAGCTTGGGTTTCAGCAAAGTTTGGTGATTGGGGGGATTATCCTGCTTACTGGATTGATAGCTGGAAGTTATCCTGCTTTCTATCTTTCAGGCTTCAATCCCATGATGGTTCTAAAAGGAAGGCTAAATAAAGCAACAGGGGTAGCTTGGGTACGAAGGGGGTTAGTAATCTTTCAGTTTGCAGTGTCTGCTATTTTTATCGTGGGCCTATTAGTCGTCAATGATCAAATTGAGTTTACACAAACCAAAAACTTGGGATATGACCGAGATAATATTCTTTCCTTCCGTTGGAAAGGGGATCTATATAGTGAGTATGCTGTCCGCGAGGAAGGAAAATCCAACCACCAGTTTGAGACTTTTATGGAGCAAGTGAAAGAGCTGCCGGGCGTGCTTAATGCCTCTAGTATGACAGGTAGTATTGTCAATCAAATGTATGGTCAAAGCAATATCACTTGGACAGGCGACGAATCAGAAAGAGATTTTTTGTTCCAGTCCCCTGTTATTGGCCCCGATATGATCGAGACCCTTGGGATTGAATTACTGGAGGGGCGGACATTCTCAGTTGAAAAAGGCGATAACCAGAGAAGAGTGATACTGAATGAAGCTGCGGTGAAAATGATTGGACTTGAATACCCCATAGGCAAAAGTCTTGGATACAATGGTGGCAGTGAAATTATCGGTGTGGTGAAAGATTTCCATTATGGCTCCCTTCGGCAATCTGTTGATCCGCTCTTCTTTAGGTTTGAGCCGAATGGACGAGATGTACTGGTAAAAATCAAAGGCGGGACGGAGCTTTCTGCGATAAAGCAGATAATGGCTATTCATGAGCGCTTCCTGCCCAAGCATCCTTTCGAATATACCTTCATGGATCAGGATTATCAGGCACTCTACGAATCAGAGAGTCAGGTGGCTACACTTTCCAACTACATGGCAGCTATTGCCATTATTATTTCCTGTTTAGGCTTGTTTGGCTTGGCTAACTTCACCGCTGAGCGGCGTTCCAAAGAGATTGGCATTCGGCGGGTTATTGGTGCCAGTATTATGGATATCATGAGCATGCTAACTAGAGATTTCACTAAAACGATCTTGGTCGCTATTGGCATTGCCCTACCAGTCAGCTTCCTGGTCCTTAGCAGGTGGCTCGATGGATTTGCTTATAAGGTCGAATTGCAATGGGAGTTCTTTGCAGGTGCGGGCCTAGCTACCTTATTCATCGCTTGGCTAACCATTGGCTTCCAAACTTTCAAGGCTGCCAACATTAATCCCATTGAGTATTTGCAAGATGAATAAGTAGAAATAGAATCCCCTCGTATAAATTGATCACCTGGATCCGCTTTGTAGTGGCACATTTCCCATTGTACATGATTAGTTGTACATTCCTAATTCTACTTTTTACCTTCAACCTGATTATTCAACATTCTCCATTAAAAATGACTCATCCCGATACCCAAGCCATCATTGACCACTACCAATTCGATCGGATTCCCGTGGAAGGCACTTTTTACAAATCCACCTATCGGGCCGCTCAACAGGCTACTGATGGAACTCCGGCGGGTACGGCTATTTTGGGCCTGTACGCGGAGCACCCAAAGAGCGTTTCCTGCTTTCACCGTTTACCCTACGATGAAATCTGGCATTTCTACGGTGGAGATCCTTTGCAGCTGTACCTATTGAAAGAAGAGGGGGAGATCGAGGTAGTCACGATGGGAGCTGATCCCTTGCAGGGGCAACAGGTGCAATTTGTCGTGCCGGCGCATACTTGGCAGGCAGGGGAAATCCGAAGCGGAGGGCGATATGCATTGTTCGGTTGTACGATGGCTCCCGGTTTTATGGGAAAAGACTTTGAAGCGGCTCCTTTAGAAGAATTACTAGTGGCATACCCTACCCATGAGGCTTTGCTCCGCCGCCTAAGTGTAAACGAAGATCAAACCAAAATGCCAGAAGGTTACATTGGATAGCTGTGAAAAAGGGGGGATTTGAATACGGAAGCCTATCTTTAGGAATCTGTTCAAAAACTTCTACCATGCGGCTATTTTTTCAACTTACCTTTCTTTTGTCTCTCTCTACTTCAGTGCTGTTGGCACAAGATTTCTACTTCGGGGCTGATCAATCTTACGTCAATGAAATGGAAGACTGCGGTGCCGTATTTAAAGAAAATAATGTAGCCAAGGACGTGTATTCGATCTATGGTGACCACGGCTGCAATTTAGTTCGCTTGCGTTTATGGCACACCCCTAATTGGTATGACGATCTCAATGAAGGCCGTCGATATAGTGACCTGGCTGATGTCAAGAAAAGTATTGCTCGAGCCAAAGCTAGCGATATGGCTGTATTGCTCGATTTTCATCTATCCGATAACTGGGCAGATCCCAGTAAACAATTGGTCCCGGCGGCTTGGCTGTCGGTAGTGGACAACTTGCCTCTACTCCAGGATTCACTCTACAATTATATCCATACTACCTTATCCGAATTGGCAGCTGAAAATCTATTACCGGAGATGGTCCAAATCGGAAACGAAACCAACCGTGGGATTCTCCTCTCCCCAGAGGATAATCAGACTTGGACACTGGATTGGGAGCGTAATGCCGCTTTATTTAACAAAGCTATTAAAGCGGTGCGCGATGTGGAGGAAAGTGAGCAAGAGGAGATTCAGGTAGTGCTCCACTTGGCAGGACCAGCGGAGACGGAATGGTACGTCGAAAACTTTGTGGCCAATGCAGTTACGGATTTTGATATCATTGGCATCTCCTACTACTGGGCTTGGCACAAGCCCACGACGATCCCCCAGACCGGAACTATTATCGAGGATTTACGGACTAAATATCCCGGCAAAGAGGTGTTGATTGTGGAAACGGGTTATATCTGGACTCAGGAAAGTGCCGACAATGCCAACAATATTATTAGCGAAGTACATCCAGATTTTTCCCCGGCCTCACCGACCAACCAGCGGGATTGGCTGATTGAATTGACCAAGGAAGTGATCGATAAAGAAGGACTAGGGGTGATCTACTGGGAACCTTCCTGGGTATCCACTCCCTGTTCCACGCAATGGGGGCAGGGTTCTCACCAAGAGCATGCGACCTTTTTTGACTTTGATGACAACCTACTACTGCCGGGAGGGATTGAATGGATGGAGTACGACTACGGATTAGTCTCTAACACAACGCAAGTATCCGAAGAGAAAGCTATTGATTTTGAAGTTAGGAGTGATGGAAGCGTAGAAGTGATTAATAAATTCGGAAAGCCAGGCTGGACTTATAGTATAGTGGATAGTTTAGGGAGAGCGGTGCAACAAGGGACCCTGGGGCGTGGAAATTTGGAGGTAAATGTCCGCAATGAACCGCCTGGACATTATACCTTGACTGTAGGGAAAGGCCAACAAATTTATACTGTGTCCTTCATTAATCTAAAATGATCAATCCTTAAACGTACTTTGCTTAGGTATGCGCACTTTTCGCTTTGACAAAACCAAATATGGTACAGAATTATTGATGGACCTTGGTCGCTTCGAGGGTACACCTAAGTTCTTTTTTTCATCCAAGGTACATTGTACTGATTTCTTCGAAATCATGATTTTCCGGAAAGGGAACGGATACCTGCTATTGGATGCGGAAAAGATCGAAATTGCAGATAATACCTTTCTATTTGTGGCTCCTTTCCAAAAGCGAAGATGGTATACCAATGCCAAAGAGATTTCCGGCTTCTTTCTCATTTTTGAGAAGGATTTTCTGGCTAACTTCTTTGCGGATAAGTTATTTGTGTACAGAATGCAGTACTTCTATAATCCACAAACGCCTTCCTACTTTATTCCCAATCATCGCTTGTTTGCCTACTCTCACGATATCTTTGATGAGATCTTCTCAGAGTTGCAGCATCTTCGGCCCGACTCCAACCATCTCTTGCGTTCCATTCTCTACTATATGTTGATCAAAATGAATCGTGCCTTTTGTCGGTATCACCAATTGGAGGAGGACACGGCGCTCAATAACTACGCTTATGCCTTTAAAGCCGCATTGGAAGAACACATAGTGGAGAAACAGCGAGTAGCGGATTACGCGGCGCTTTTAGGAATCAGTCGGATTAGCTTGAATACTGCCACTCGAAAACAATATGGCGTCACCGCTTCAGAAATGATTAAGGATCGTTTGATTGCTGAAATCAAAACAGCCCTCCTCTTCTCTACGGCCACCATTAATGAAATTGCCTACAGCCTGCATTTTTCCGAACCCAACAATTTCATTCGTTTCTTCAAATCTAAAACAGGCCTTTCACCGAAGACTTTTCGAGATACTTATCAAATCGATAGTTCTCTTGCTTAGCCGCTTGTTTCCCGTAATTATTCAGTTGCTAAGTGGGCGGTAAGCTATCACTTCCAATTCCAAAGAATGATGGCCCATTCCTCCCCATGATTGGAATCGGTATAAATATGGATTGTTTCGAAGCCTACGCGCTCGTGTGCCCGCATGGAGCGGGTATTCCTGGTAGCGACTTCGGTGACTACAAAGTCATATTTGCCCGACAAGTGTCGACGTTGTTCGTGGTACATGCCGTCAAACAAACCTTGCCCTCGGAAGGCTTTGTCCACACATACTTGCCCCATCACATAAAAGCGATACTCGCTGAAAGACTTCCCTTGATAAGATAAAGTGGAAAGCATCTTAAACATGGGAATCAAAACTGGGATTTGAGTGGAAAAGCTTTCCAACATAACTAGGGCATAACCTACCACCTGTCCCGCTGCACTAGCGATGATCTGCGGCGCACTTTCGTTCATGCTAGCTAAGAGCGGAAAGTTATGTTCTACCGTGACAAAGCCCTGGTCTTTACTTTCTTCCTGAGATATGTTTTTGGGTAAATTGATTTGTTGTAGGGCTAAGATTTGTTGTAATTCTTCTTCGTTTTCAGCAGCTTTGAAGACAACAGACTTGTTTTGTGCACTCATATTAGATAGGCTGATGTATGAACTGTTAGTTCCTTCCTGTTTTCGTAAAGTTAAACGTGTATAAAGGAAGTTCCTGTCAGTGTGAATTTTTTATCTCCAAACAACGTTGTGCGAATATAAAACGTTCCCATTAAGAGGTAAAACAGCAACCCCAAAACCTAAGACTTATGAAAAATACACTTGGAATAGTCCTTTCAGGAGGAGGAACCCGCGGCATGGCTCACATAGGGCTCCTTCAGGCACTAAAGGAGCATGGAATAGAACCAGACTATATCGCAGGGGCAAGTGCTGGAGCATTGGTTGGGGCAATGTATGCGGCAGGCTGCTCCCCGGAGCAGAGCCTTGAACTCTTTACGAACACTCCTTTGTTTAGCTGGACGAATTACAATGTAACTCGTTGGAAACCAGGTTTATTCGATACTGAAAAATACCGGAAATATTTCCTCCGTTTCTTGCCGGATGATACCTTTGAGGCACTCCAAAAGCGCCTTTTCGTATCCGTCACAGACGTTTGTGCTGGACGTCCAGTCATCATGGATAGCGGGCCAATCATTAGAGTTTTGTCTGCTTCGGCGGCCGTACCGCCAGTCTTTAGTCCAGTCTTGATCAATGACAGCTACTATGCTGACGGAGGTATCATGAATAACTTTCCCATTGAACCCTTAGAAGAACATTGTACTCATATTCTAGGCAGTTATGTGAGCCCCGTGCGCCATGTCGAAGCCAAAGAGATGTGGAATTCCTTCAATTTAGTTGGGCGCTCCTACGAATTGGTTACTCATGCACAATCCTATGTGAAATTTGAACGCTGTAATTACCTGTTCTCACCAAATGAACTGTATCCTTTTGGTTTGTTGAATACAGGCAAGTTAGAGACTGTTTATCAATTAGGATATGAGAAAGCCTTAGAGCAAATACCTCAAATAAAAAAGGCCTTGGGATTGGCGAGCGATCAGTTGATGGCTTCCTAGAAAAGTAAGTGAATGCAACCCATGGAATTTTGGGAATCAAGCTTTCAGGATAAGCAAAGAAGGTGGGATTTTGAAGCCGCTGACCTATGGGAAACAAATAGCCTCATCGCAAAGCTTGGATACGGTAATAATAGCGGTCTAGCATGCGAGAGGTAAACCTGCACAGCCATTCTGGCAAATCATTTATAGAAAACAAGGACGAGTATAACCAAAAAAAAAGAGCCCCACTAGGTGGAACTCTTGTTAATTTAGTGTTTTGGTTTGGGGTTGAAATATGGGGTTTATGCTAGACATTGAGAAGACAGAGGCGAGATGAGAGGTCTCCAGCTAAATGTGGGGCTTCTGTCAACTTAGCGATCTGGCTTCTTCTATCTGATGTCTAGGAAAATAAATTTGGGGTTACTGAATGCTGTCTAAGAAGTTTACAGTTGTTGTTGAGTTTCAAGTGCTGTATAGAAAGAGTCCATATAATCAAGAAGGTCCTTTCTAGATTTGCGACTCATGATTTTGAAATCGCTAATTGTCTTTTCCATTGCTGCTCTTTTGGCAATCATCAAACCTTTGGCAGCCATTAAGGCTTCAGGTAAATTTTCAGATCCCAAGAAAGCTCTTTCTCTAAGCGTAGCCAATTTATAGTCTTGGTTAGGTATGGCGTAGTTCGCGTTAACGAATCCAGAGAAATCAAAATCGTAAGGTACAGTTACGTATTTTCCAGTTTCCTTCACCATAACCGACTTAAGGTTACGATTCATTTTTAGAGACCAGTCCGTGTTTCCGATCATGTACTGGAACAAAGCGTGCAATTGCAAGTTTGTCGCATCGTACTCAGATTCTGGACGGTTGAAGCAATCCTCACAAATATCGCCACCAACTCTGCTGGCCATCTGGTCAGAATCTTCGATTAAGATCCCGTAGCGAGTCGTGGACTCTTTGGTATTCTTGTCTACGTAAGTTACTTCCGCTAATTGTACTCTGAAACTTTGTCCAGATAGTTCGTTGTACAATTTGTAAGCTAGGTATTCTCTCAAAACAGCATCGTCACCTTGCTTAGAGTTGTAGAAGTGCGTTACCAATTTGTAGTCATTATCTTCGCTCAAACCTTGTGCGATCAATTCTTTTTTAGAGAATTTCAACTTAAGGGGAGGCATTTCACTTTTCACTCTTCTAAATCTTCCTCTTGCTCTCAACTTCACGCTGTAGGTTTCGATATTGCTATCACCAATGATGCTAAATTTAGCTTTTTGGTAGTCGTTGCTTTTCTTGTTAGCATGCAAAGCCTCCATATCTAGCTTCAATTCGACTCGTAGGATTTGATCTTGGTTAAATTGGTCGAATACACTAGGTGTCATGTTGGTGGCCGCAGAGTCTGTAGCGTGAGCTTGGCTCATTCCAAGAGCGCTAAGCAAAACAACCATCACAACATTTTTTAATAAGGCTTTCATGATATTTAATTTGTAAATTATCTCGTTTGTTACAATACAAATATGCAGTGATAGCAAGGCTTTTGCCACTTTTTTCGAGTGAACTGTGGTTTTTTTCAGACGAACGGAGCAAAATGGGGAGTGGACTGAAAAAGGGGGGCAAAATCGTCGATAAATGTGCTGTTTTTACCGATAAAAGGAACAGGCAAATTCCTTGGGACTGGAAAACCCGATAAAAGTCACGCTTAACCCTAAAATTTTAGTTAAAATTAGCTGTAATGTAAAGGAATTGTTAACTTTTTCGCTCGCAAGGGGGTAGCTGTAGGGATATTATAGGCGCTTTGAACTCCTTTATATATATAAGGATAGTCTAGCACCTCCTTTATCTTGCATAATCCTTTAATATAGAGATGTACTGCTCGCATTGTTGCAAGGCCATATCCTTAAAGTAAGATTTCTTAATATCCTGTAAGATGAGTTGTGCTTGCTCTAGTTTGCTAATTAAGTTGGGCCAAGGAGTGATGGGGGTACTTTGCCCCTGGTTCTGCTGAAATAAGGCTACTACATGATTGATGATCGTTTCAGCGAAGAGTTCATTTTGCCACGTATGAAACTCAATGAGCGAATCGGCATGCTCACAAGTACTAATAATTTCCTTCTGCAAACGTATCATTGGCTCCAGCTGATCCTGCTGCTGAAAAATATCCACGGAGTCAGAAAGCGTACCGGCATAATCCATTAGGGCATGGCCATATTCCTGACGCATACCTTCCGTTGGATTGTAGGTGTAAGCTAAAGTGGCTAAACGCAAGCGCCG
Source organism: Saprospiraceae bacterium (assembly GCA_019634045.1). Classification (GTDB taxonomy): domain Bacteria; phylum Bacteroidota; class Bacteroidia; order Chitinophagales; family Saprospiraceae; genus DT-111. The sequence continues at coordinate 10,891 of JAHQWA010000595.1, read as the reverse complement.
ATCACTGGTAGGGAGTTGCAGGTATTGTTGCAGGCTATCCTGGTAATGATAAGAAGAATCACAGGAGTTTACTTGCTTGTTGATGGCTATTTCTCCTTCTTCATAGGTCTTCGGACTGATGGGGCAAGGCAATAGTTGCCAAAATGGGACGATAGGTAGGTGGGTTTTTAAAAATTGTGCAGGTGCAGTCAAAAAAAAGTCCTCATTAATAGTAGTATAGGCCTGATCATTTAAGGCCAAACTACTACCCCAAGTGGCATCTAGGAGGTACCAATCCCCGGCCAATTTTACTGCGTTCCAACTATGATCGGGTTCATCTAGGTCTGCTTTTGAGGTAGTTGTGCCTTTGCTGTAGCCATCAACGGTAGCCGCTTCAAGCTCAGCCAATTTTGCCATAGCCTCGAAAAGTTGCGCATAGCCCATACAGATAGCCTTGCGGCGGGTGAGGATATCTCTGATGTTTTTGTTGATTCGTTTGCTGTTATCCTCTATTACTTTGTGGTCATAGCTAATATGACTAACGATCCAGCTATAGATAGATCTAGCTTTTTCAAAATCGTTCGTTGCCCCTTCCGTCAGGTACGCCGTGAGTTTTGGCAAATCCTGATGCCATTTCTTCGGTGCTTTACGTGCTCGTTGATCTATCTTTTGTTTATTGATAGGAAGACTGGACTGGGCTGATCCATTTATGCATAGACAAGACAGGAAGATTAGGGGTAGGGCAAGCAGTCGCATCAAGTGATCTTTATTGACTAAGGTACAGCTTTTTACGCCCCTCAGCAAGCCAGTATGGGCGTACAAGGAGCACAATCCTTGTCATTTGTGGAGAGAGCCTGCGGCTTTATCGTAAAAAATGGCAGCTTGTTAAAATCAGTCTTATCTTTTGTGCAAATCTAAGTCTCAGTGCATGAAAGCATTTTTACTGCAACTACTTAAAGTACTACTGGTACTCCTCCTTCCTTTTATTGCGCTTATTCGCGGAGCGGTATTCCTGCATGAGCAATACGAATTATGGCCTTGGACGGCCCTAGCCGGAGGAATCGTCTTTAGCGCTGCCTTGATCTTCTTCTACTTGTTGTACATCCAGCGCTGGCTAGGCCAGCGCTATGGAGGCAAGCCTTCTTTTAAAAAAGGACATTGGTTTGCCTTATGCCTAGTCTTGGTCTACTGCTTACCTGCGCTCTTCTATTTGTCAAATAACAACGCCAAACACCCAGAGGTAAAGGATGAATTTACTAGCCTTCACCCGATTCTGAGGCTAGGGATCAGCACGCTAGTCTTTGTGGATGGTGATCTCATACTTACCGATGGCTCCCGCCTGCCAGAAGATTATCGAAAAATGGGGTTGAAAACCAAAGCGCATTCTTTGCATTATAAGCAAAGTAGTGGCTATGCCCATGCTGTTGATATTCGGACCAAAGGCCGCAGCGAGTTTCGCAACTTCCTGATCAAAACCTATTTTCAAGGCATGGGCTTCAATACGCTGCGACACGTCGGCACCGATGATCATTTGCATGTATCCTTGATGAGCCATGACCGGAAGGGGGGGATTTAGGGGGGAGCATGCATAATGTGTAATGAGAAATGCGTAATAAGAAATGAAGGAGGTTGAATTGAATAATTTAGAAGGCATACCGTTCATTCTCAATTATTCATTCCCAATTCTACCTTCTCCCTCCCAACTTACCTATCTTTGCACCCATCTCAATAAAAAAGGCTGCAAATAGTATGATATTAAGTGACAAGAAGATTTTAGAAGGGATAGAAAGTAGAGACATTGTGATCGAACCATTTGACCGATCCTGTTTGGGCACTAATTCCTATGATGTGCATTTGGGCAAGTGGCTGGCCATCTATAAAGACCATATCCTGGACGCCAAAAAGCATAATGAAATTGAGCATCTGGAAATCCCTGAAGGAGGATTTGTACTCCATCCCAATACACTCTATTTGGGCGTAACGGAGGAGTATACAGAGACGCATCATGCAGTACCCTTTTTAGAAGGTAAGTCCAGTGTTGGGCGCCTTGGTATTGACATCCATGCAACCGCCGGTAAAGGAGATGTAGGTTTTTGTAATACTTGGACCCTGGAGATTAGCTGTACGCATCCAGTGCGTGTGTATGCCGGAATGCCGATCGGACAATTGATCTATTTTCAAGTACAAGGGGAGATTGAAAACTATTACAATCGCAAACCGGGTGCTAAATACAATACGCGTACCGTCAAGCCAGTAGAAAGTATGATGTGGAAAAATAAGTTCTAAGCTCCCCTCTCCCTGAAACAAAGTCAATGGATAACCTCAAAATCATCTCAGCTGGTGCCGGTAGTGGTAAGACCTATCGCCTGACCCACGAAATGGTGGGTTTACTGCAGTCTGGCGTCCGTCCAAGTGGAATCATTGCTACTACCTTCACCAAAAAGGCAGCAGCCGAATTGCAGGAACGGGTGCGAGTAAGCCTGTTGGAGGAAGGGATGACGGAGGCTGCAGACGAACTGACGAATGCCTTGATTGGCACTGTTCATGGACTCGGAGTGAAGTTGCTGCGTCGCTTTGCCTTTGAAGCAGGGGTCTCCCCCCAGGTAGATATCATTGCGGATGAAGATCATCAGGTGATGTTCAATCAATCTCTAGCCACGGTGTTAACGGAGGAGCGAGTGCAAACGATGGAACACCTGAGTGATCGTTTGGGCCTAAATAAACGGGACTTCTACGATTGGCGGAAGGAAGTGCGCATGCTTACGGAGGTAGCCCGGTCTAATAACTTTTCGGAAGAGGTACTGCAAAAAAGCAAGGAGCGCTCTTTTGAAAGTTTTAAAGCTTTTTTGGGGGTAGAATCGGATAAGGAGGCCAGCTATTTCCTTCAGACTTTAGAGCAAAAACTCAATGAGGCTATTGATGCAGTCGATCAGAATGAAGACAGCACAAAGAAAACTGCTGCTGCACTCCAGACCCTGAAAGCGATTCATCGAGACCTGCGACTGCGAGGCAATATCTATTGGTATGAGTGGGTGAAAATTGCTAAGATCGGAGTCGGGGCGAAGAGCCGAGAGGATGTGGCTGATCTCGTGGATTTTGCTAGAACGCATAATACCCACCCGGATTTTCACAAGGATATTAAAGCTTTTATTGATCAGTTATTCGATATAGCCATAGAGGCCTTGAAGGAGTATCAGCAATACAAAAACAGTAGAGGCTTGATCGACTACACGGATATGGAGGTATTGATCAATGAGCTACTGGACAAGGAGGCGGTGAAGCAGATTTTGCAAGAAGAACTGGATTTGCTAATGGTGGATGAGTTTCAGGATACCAGCCCCATTCAATTGGAAATCTTTCTGAAACTCTCGGCTTTTGCCAACTACTCGGTATGGGTGGGTGATCCCAAGCAATCAATTTATGGTTTTAGAGGGGCAGAGCCTCGCTTGATGCAAGCCATTATCCAGCAGATCGGGATCCGACCGGCAGATATTCAAGAATACTCCTGGAGGTCCAGAGAAGATATCGTCTTTGCTACCAATGCTTTGTTTACCAAAGCCTTTGCAGACTTACCTAAGGAACAAATTGCACTTAAACCCAAGCGCTGTAAACAAACCGGACCAGATTGCCAAAACAAAGTGTCAGAACCCATTGAGATGGGGGATGCGCTGGTGCATTGGCACTTTCAAGTCGACGGTGAAGGGCGCCCTCCAGGCAAGCCTTGGATGGAGAATGCGATTGCCAATTCCCTCAAGGCTTGGTTGGATCGAGGCGTCTTGATCCAGCCGAAAGGAAGCAAGGATTACCGGAAGGCGAGACTGGGAGATGTAGCCATCCTCTGCCGATCGAATTCAGCCTGTCAGTTAATGGCAGAAGCATTGCATCGGGCAGGAATCAAAGCTGCTATTGCCCGAAATGGACTCTTGCAGACAGCAGAAGCGAAGTTAATCCTGGCCTGTCTGAAGTATATTCTGCACCCAGAAGATTCACTCTCTGTAGCTGAGATCTTGCTCCTGGCTGCCGAAATGCCAATAGAAGCGATTATTGAGCATCGGCTCGATTATCTGAAAGAGAAGGAAGGTCAAAAGCATCCAGCTCTTTGGGCGTCGGAGAAGGACCTGATCAGTAAATTGGATCTACTTAGGGGAAAGGTAGAGGAATTATCGGGGGCAGAGATTTTGAATGTGGTGCTGCAAGAGTTAGACCTGCGGAGGCTTATCGTTGGCTGGGGAAAAACGGCTCAGCGCCTTGATAATGTGGATGTGCTTCGGCGATTAGCTCTACAATACGAAGAAGCCTGCAATCGACTACATAGTGCCGCTTCTTTGGGCGGGCTATTGCTGTGGCTGAACGATCTAGAAAATGACCAAAAGGATGCCCAGGGTTCAGGGGAAGGTCCGGATGCCGTTCAAATTCTAACCTATCATAAAAGTAAGGGACTAGAATGGCCCGTGGTGATCTGCCACAGCTTAGAAGGGCCCCTCCGTGCTGATGTTTGGGGGATGGAAATCGTAGCAGAGTCAGAGGAGGTAGACCTAACTAATGTATTGGGTAACCGCTGGCTGCGCTATTGGGTAAACCCCTATGCGGATCAGATCAGAAGAACCCAATTGGAAGAACGAATTGCGGAGAGCCAGGCCCAAAAGGAACAAACCGAGATGGCTTTGCAGGAAGAAGCGAGGTTACTATACGTCGGCATTACGCGAGCCAGAGATTACCTAGTCATCCCTACCGGCCCCAAACCCACCCGCTGGCTCAACCGCGTCTGGCATAACGGGCAAGGCGATTTTCCCACCCTGGAAGAGGCGACCTTCGAATCTCCATGGGCCTGGGAAGGACATTACCTCAACAAAGAAACAGAGACATTCATCTATCCGAGAGCTTTTCCGACGGCCGAATTAGCGGAAGCTGACATTCGCTTTGTCGAACCGGCGGCGGGTAAAGCAGAACATCTCGTCTTTAGAATAGATCTCAAGAAAGATACTCCTCCTAGTGTAGATCAACAGGGGCGAGTAGTGGCTCGTCATGCCTACCTCAAGGAGTTGCGCCTACTTGATGATTTTGATAAATATTCCTTGGCTAAAGCAATCAAGGCCTTTCATACGGCTGATCGCTTGACTTATGAGCTCGAACTCAGACAGCAAATGGCCGAGGGGATCATCGATCGATTTGAAGTGTCAGAGATGATCGATGTAGAAGGCCTAGTTCACGCCGGTAGTAAGTGGCGAAACTTTGTGCAGCATCATTTTCCTGCGAAACGAGAATTTCGAAAATATCCCATTCGACATTACCATAATGGGCAACTTTTTGAAACCATCGTGGACCTCCTACTCGAGACTGATGAGGGATGGGTCATGATTCAAAATAGTAGCTATGCAGGGAGTGATAAGAACCTAGATAAAAAGGCCATAGAATTAGCCAGCTGGTTTTATTTAGTGAGAGAGGCGCTGGCTTCGATCTTTGCTACTACCTCAGTCCGACCCTTTGTCCATTTTGTATTAAGCGCAGATTGCTTTGAACTGGAAGGGGCAAGCATACCGACTCAATGATCCTTTTCTTGAGCTAAAAATATCAATGGACGAACTTTTCAAACCAGCCCCTTGTGAAGCACGGAATTACAATTTATTTTTATAATCTATTTTTTTATATTTGTACTTCGATATACCCACATTAGTGCCGAACTAAGGCACGCCCAATAAATGTTCTCCAAACCCAAGTTCGTTCGTAGTCCACCTAAATTTGTCACCTCTGACAGGTCAACTATGCTTATTAGGCAAAGCAGTAAAATTGAAACTTTGGAGTAAGTGTTGCGTATACATGAAAAGTACACTGATCACAGTACCAGGTATTTGGTATTTGATGACTCCACTTTCCATTGTGTAACTACTCTAACCCATTTCACTCAACACATTGCTATTGCATTGCATCAGTATGATCCCTTTGGAGGCAACCTAGGGATGCATCTTTTTTTCCGTGGTCTTATTCAAACCAGACATGAGAAACTATCATCCTTTAACTTCTATGAACAATGACAACACTAAAAGCTGCTGAAACTACAGCGATTCAGCTCAAGAACTCTCCATTCATTACCGCCGAAGTAATCTTTGGCTCACCTAAAAAGAACTGTGCAGGTATCGGCATTTGCAAAGTTAGCCCGGTAGACAATGCTACCACCGTAATGCCTTGCCGCAGTGTTCGAACAGAAATTGCAGGGGTAAGAAATAATAGCTTGCGTTTACGCGTACCTATGGATGGGCTATGTGCCAATCTGATAGATCGCCAATTTCGCCTTGGGCGATTCAAAATGGAGGAGACCTTTGATCTACCAGAGTGGTTGGTAACCGCATTGCAATTACCGGCTGCACGGATCAAAGCGGGGAGTTATCCCGTCAAGTTTAGTGATCGACATATCGATATTCAACTACGCCTAAGCTAGTTGTTTAATTGTTGATACGAATATTGCTGGCTTGAAAACATAGGAGAATATATTCTAAAGCTTCATAAGCACTTGAGGCCCTTGTCGGCTATTAAGGATAGGGTGGTTTGTATTCAAATCCCCCATAGCATGAATCCATAAAGAGCTAGGCTTACATACCAATACTTTAGACAAATTCAGCATTAGTGTAGTTAATCACCTCCGGTTTCCTTCATTTGAAATTGGAGGTAGGAAGGTAAAGCAGATTTGAGTTGTGCTATCTTTTATCTCATTTGCCTTCTTCTTTCAGGTGATTCGCCAGTGTTTGCTCTATAACGACTTTTCATTTAAGCATTCCTTACACAGGGAGTGAGCACTGGCGGTTCCTGCACTTCCGTAAACACCTATCTTAGGTCTTTAGCCCCCTACCCAATCAGATATCTTTCCTTTTTATCCGAATAAATGTTAAACCTGTCTAAAAGCAAGAATTCTTACTTGTGCTTTGTTGACATTGCTTGTAATTTTGGAGAACATAAAAACCAGATCAAGCTATGAAAAACAAATCTACAAGAAGCTTTCCCTTGCTCCTTATGGGGGCCTGTCTCTGTTCTACCTTATTCCTCACTTCTTGCTTTACGCCCAAACCGGTGGTTCGCGTGGAACCGGTGGATGAAGATGTGCGCTGGCAATATGGTCAGGCTTTTGCGCGTCAGCAAGCCGATGGGCTGGAGGTACAAGCCGCATACAATGGTAATAATCGGGAATATCTATTCTTCGATGTGGAGGTGACCAACTTTGGAGAAGAAGAGGTATTGGTAGATCCCAAACAGTTCTATTTGGAAGTTAAGGGCATGAAAATGAGAGCAGCCGACCCAGAGGTTATTCTCTTGGGCTTGGATATGGACGCTTCCAGGCAAGAAGCCAATTCCAAAAATGCTGCAGTGGCTATAGGAGTGGCTGCGGTAGCAGCTACAGCAGCTATCATTGCTACCTCGGACGGAGATGGCAATTCTAATTCATCCAATAACAACGCTGTTAGCAATAGCTTTGATGGCGGTTATAATAATTTAGACCTGGCAGTTGACTTAGTTTCGATCGTTCCTAGCCTAATTATCGACCTTTCTAGTCCCCGGATGGTGCAGGAATTGCCCCCGGTTGATCCACAAGACCGCAATTTCTGGACAGACTTCACGCTACGTAAGACCACCTTACGTAAAGGAGAACGAGTGAGTGGCAAAGTCTTATTCCGTACCCTGGATCTAGATGATCGGTTCCAAATGATACTTCCGATGGAATCTACCACTTTTAGGATGCAGTTTAAGCAATTGCTGTTTCAACCCCATTAAGTTGAGCTGTATATTAGCGTATGCATAAGTTGGTAAATTGCCTAGCCCCTTTTCTACAAGAACAAGGCTATTTGGTTTTGGATGGGGGCTTGGCTAGCGAATTGGAATACCTGGGGATGGATCTAAATGATCCGCTTTGGTCAGCCAAAGTTTTGCTTGAGCAGCCAGAGGCTATTGCCCAGGTCCACCTTGCCTACCTCGAAGCGGGTGCTGATCTTATCACCACCGCATCCTATCAAGCCTCGTATCCGGGCCTTGCTAATCGAGGCTTAGATGATTTGGCGATCGGTCAATTATTGCAAAAAAGCGTCGACTTGGCGAAGGCGGTAAGAGATCAATATGTTCAGGTGGCGCAAGATGAGAAACGTTTGAAACCGCTGGTGGCGGCCTCGGTTGGTCCTTATGGAGCCTTCTTAGCTGATGGCTCAGAATATACGGGCCGATATGAGATAAGCCGCCAAGGTCTCCGGGATTTTCATCGCCCTCGCCTGGCTCAGTTGATTGCGGCTGAGCCAGATCTATTGGCGATAGAAACCATCCCTTGCCTGCAAGAGGCAAAGGAGTTGCTAGAACTACTGAAGGACGAATATCCAGATCAAAAAGCTATTCTGAGCTATAGTTGTCGCGACGGTCAACGTATATCAAGCGGGGAGCCCTTTCCGGAAGCTGTAGCTTTGGCTAATAGCTCCAGCCAAATCATGGCGGTGGGCATCAACTGCACTGCTCCTGAATGGATTATGTCCCTATTGGAAGAGGTTCAGGGAATGGTCGAGATCCCCTTGCTCGTATACCCCAACCGCGGAGAAGCCTGGGATGCAGGCCGAAAATGTTGGATACCTGGCAGTGCTGGAGAAAGTCTGGCTAATCAAGTAGGTGCTTGGCATAGCCTTGGAGCAAAGCTCCTTGGGGGCTGTTGCCGGGTACGTCCCGCTGATATTGGTGCTATCCGGACTGCCTTGGATCTTATTCGAGCTTAATTCTTGCTTCAAAAGGGAAAACCGTGGATTCTTCTCGGGCATCCAACATGATCTTGGCCATTTCTTCGACGATTTCGGGGTGATCCGCTGCCAGGTCGTTTTCTTCGCCTATATCTTCTGCGATATCATATAATTCAATCTTGCGCTGCGGATCTTTAAAGATGTCATATTTTACAGCCTTCCATTTCCCTTTTCGCACGGCTTGTCGCCCTCCTTTTTCGTGAAACTCCCAATATAAATAATCATGTTGGGGCTGCTCCTCGCCCAGAAGCGTAGGAAGAAAGGAAAGACCATCTAGGTCGGATTCAATGGGCACGCCAGCTAGCTCACAAAGGGTGGGGTAGAGATCCCAAAAAGCGGATAGGTGATTATTAGATTCTCCCGCTGCTACTGTACCAGGCCAGTAGGCTATCGTTGGTACCCGAATACCTCCTTCATACAAGTCTCTTTTATAGCCCTTCATGGGACCATTGCTGTCAAAATAATCCGGATCTGCTCCAGCTTCGAGATGTGGACCATTGTCTGAAGAAAAGATGATTAAGGTGTTTTCCGCTATACCCAGTGTTTCTAGCCTAGCTCTGATCTCTCCGACTTGGTCATCTAGTAAGTTGACCATAGCCGCGAAAGCGGCGTGACCTTCCGGTTGGGATCCGTAGGGGCCTAGTCTAAAACGCTCTCCTTCATCTCTCCCTGTGAAAGACTTCTCCGGATCATACTTTCCGCGATGTTTTTCCATGTAAGCTTCCGGGGCAAACAATTCCGCGTGTGGAATGACGGAGGGGTAATACAGAAAGAAGTTAGTATCCTTATTGGCTTCGATAAAGGTCAAAGCTTCCTCATGAATCAAGTTCGGGGCATAAATACCTTCCTGATGGCCTTCATTTTCGTCCAGCATCAGTTTCTTCTGATTATCCCATAAATGGTAAGGGTAGTAATTGTGTGCCAATGTTTGGCAGAGGTAGCCGAAGAAGGTATCAAAGCCCTGGTTTTCCGGGGCACCCTCAGATCCTGGTCCACCCAGTCCCCACTTACCAAAAGCGCCAGTAACATAGCCACCTTGCTTTAGTTTTTCGGCAATGGTGATACTTGCATCGGGTAAGGGCTGTTGCCCTTCGGGAGGGGTCCGCTTGTTGCCTCGGATCGGGGTATGTCCGGTGTGTAAACCCGTCATTAAACTCGAGCGAGATGGAGCGCAAACGGTGGTTCCAGCATAATGCTGGGTAAGTCTTAATCCCCCCTTGGCCAAGGCATCGAGATGTGGTGTTTGGAACCTCTGCTGACCAAAAATACTCAGGTCTCCATAGCCCAGGTCATCCGCTAAGATGTAAATGATGTTGGGTTTGGGTGGTGATGTTGATTGGGTTTGCTCGGTCTGAGCTGTGGGCTGGCAAGCGTTGCCAATCAATAGGAAAACTATTCCCAGTAAGATGGGAGGAAGAAGGTACTTGTACATGGTTTTTCATTTTGCTAAACGCTTTCCAAGTTACAGCGGTAAATTGACTTTGCCAATGAAGCTTGAGAAAATAGTATAGTGTTTTTCCTGCCTTCGTCCTGGAAATATAAGCTTGGCCAAAGCACCTACCCACCACTGTACTTCCCTCCTTAGAGGCGTTTATACGGCGGACCAATCCCATACTGTTTATACAATTTCGAGCAAAAAAGATGCTTTTATGGCTAACTTGTTGACCGTAGCAGAATTTGACTGTATTAAATAGGCCTGAATAAGCACAAGCTGCTCCTCGCATTTGAACTGAAGTAGTTTTCAATCATTAGAAACTGAATTGATATATGGACATTTTTAAGTTGGATGGGAAAGTTGCATTGATCACTGGCGGGAATAGTGGGATTGGATTAGCTTATGCTAAAGGATTGGTAAAGGCCGGAGCGCGAGTAGCGATTTGGGGAAGGAATAATAGCAAAAATACAGCGGCAGTTGAAGCCCTGCAGGAACTCAATGGAGATGTCGCTGCCTTCGTTTGTGATATCACGGATCAATCGCAAGTTGATACTGCTTTTTCTGCCACTCTGGAGCAATTTGGTCAGGTGGATATTTGTTTTGCTAATGCGGGTGGGGGAGGCCCCCGTGGGATGTTGCACCAGATAAGTGATGCCGATTGGCAGGGAATAGTAGATCTGAATCTAAATAGTGTGGTGTATACCTATCGAAAAGTGAT
>JAHQWA010000594.1 GCA_019634045.1 Saprospiraceae bacterium | reverse complement strand
GTTTGCGAATGCCTCCTTCAGCTTCATCGTCTTTGATGTTAATGTTTAATTCCTTGATCCGATAGGGCGTGCTAAGGCCCTGTTCCAGGTAGTGATCTTCCTGGTTTGGATCTGGGGATTCCAGGTATAAATCTTGGCTGTCTCCGTAGGAATTGGTAACCCCTAAAGCCAGGTTTTTGGTTCTGCCGACGAGGATTCCAGGTAGACAAGGCACCGTCGCTCCTACCGCCTGAATGCCCGGCGCAAATAGACCGATAGGGAACCAGGGGCCAGGAAGAATGGTGGCGTCTAAATGCGGATCGTTGACCATGATGGGGAGTCCTGTGACCGATTTTTGCCCGTTTACTACCCAGTTGTTAGACCCTAAAGTAGGCATGCTAGCGGGAACCCAGGGGTTCAAGGTGGTTTTCGAAAAAGTACCACTTAGTAGATCTTTTGGTAGAGAGTCTTGCCACAACTCCATGACGGCTTGTTGGCGATCTGGGTTGATATTTAAGGGAAAAATGCTAGCGGCTTTCTCCTTACCAAGGGCACGTTCAAGGTTTAGACTCATAATTTCATCCTCATGATTCTGACTGTGAGTGAAACCCATGTAATGTTGAACGGCCATCAGATCTTGTATAGCAATTGGGCGAGGCGTAAAGCCCAGCAACTTAAATTCTATTGGCGTCTCATCTGCTTTAACCGCTAAGTAGGCATTGTACCCATCAGCCAGCCACTGAAGATATTGGCGGCTAGGCTCATCTAATTGAGCAGCGTGGCGGGAAGCATTTTCGTATACGCCCAATACCAGCATCTGAATGTCCGAATTGAGTCCTACTTCCCCCACTAAAGAAGCGAGTTTACCTTCTATAATCGAGCGATACAATTCTACTTGAAAAATTCGATCTTGCGCCACCACAAAGCCTTGCGCCCGGATCAGATCCGCTAAGTTTTGGGCGTGGATGTAGGGAATGCCGTTCTTATCCCGTGTGATTTTGACCTCTTCTTCCAGGATGTCTAGGGTGAGCTCACCATCAATCTGATAGTCGTTGACATGCGATAAATAATAAGAAACTCCACCAATGGCAATAAACAGCAGAAATACTAGAGCAAGTAGGATCTTCTTGAACATCTGGGTTTGAATTGAGTATAAGTAGGAAATTATTAGAGCGCACCTCAAAAATAAATTTCTTGCTCCAATATTGGACAATTTGTCCAGGAATTCCTGTTGTTTCGCCTTCGCTAATTCTTTTCTTGGACTTGTAGAGGACTTTTCCCCGCTTGAAATCCACATGTTTATGTAACTTACCCTAGGTCATTGATCTGGAGCCCGGTCTATTTCTGCTCGAATCGGAGTTTGGAATAATAGTTGTGCTACCCTTGATGATCTATGAGAAAACCTAACAAAACCATATGAAGGCTACCCACGTACTGCTACTGATTCCTAGTTTGCTAATAAGTTTGAGTGTTCTGCAGGATCGTAATACCGTCACTTCTGCTGCTTTGGAAGTAGAAAAACAGTTGGAACGGATACCTTCTTATTGTGCCGAAGGTGAAGGGGGAACGAATGTTCATACCCAACGGTCGCAATTTAAAGAGATGAACTTGTTCAAGGCCGGAATGGATGGATATCATTCTTTTAGAAAACCTGCGATTGTTAGTACGAAACGAGGAACCTTATTGGCCTTTTGTGAGGGACGTAAAAACTCGAGTAAGGATTACGGGCACATCGATATCGTATATAAACGATCTACTAATAATGGCACTAGTTGGAGCCCTTTAAAGGTCTTGTTTAGTAAGGAAAGGGGAACTTGTGTTAATCCCACCGCCGTTGCGGACATGATGAACGGCCGGGTTTGCATTCTCATGTCTTACAATGATGAAAAACACGCCCAATACGCCATCTCCGGCAAATATGAGGCCATCGAGAAGTGGGGAGAAAGAAGGGTTTTTCTCAACTGGAGTGATGATGATGGCTTGACTTGGAACAACTTGTATGATGTAACGAAGGAGCTTTTACCTCGAAATTATACTTGGGATGCTATCGGTCCAGGAGCGGGCATCCAGCTGCGGCATGGGCCTAAAGCGGGCCGCCTTATTATTCCGGCTTTAGGCAGAAACCTGTACAGCGATAATCACGGCTTGAGTTGGCAATCCCAGCCAATCCGGTCCGGGACGAGTGAAGGCACCATCATGCAATTATGTAATGGTGATCTTTTGCGGAATGATCGAGGTTCTTCCGGAGCCTTCAAGGCAAGACGCCGTAGGCAGATCTCCATTAGCAGCAATAATGGGAATAGTTGGTCTTCCTGGCGGTCCAGCGAAGACCTATTGGATCCCCTTTGCCAAGCTAGCCTCCTTCGTTTCAATAATTCCTACCCGCAGCGCCTGATCTTCATCAATCCCGCCACCACCCTGACCGGCCTAACCAATAGAAAGAAGATGCGTGTTAAAGTCAGCTATGATGATGGCGTAACCTGGCCGGTCGAGCGCACATTGGATGCCAATAATGGGGGCTACTCTAGCCTGGCGAAAACAGAAAATGCCCAGATTGCTTCTTTGCAAGAAGCACGCGAAAATAATAACACAGCCTTTACCATCAAATTCCGGCGATTCAACTTGCCTTGGATTTTGAATGGGGAGCCAGAACCAGTGCAATAAGTAGTATCTATTGTTGCGCCACTCAACTTAGGGAGAAGTGTAGGGGAAGAAGTGTTGCAACATACCTGTTAGCAGGCGACTCCATGCTGGGATGTTGTGCCCATCGTGTATTTCTTGGTAGTGGAAATCTATTTCTTCTTTGGTGTTAAAATGCTTCTTCAATGCTACCGCATCATCATACCAAATATGATCAAAGGTAGATCCAGTGATATATACTTTTTCAGGTGCTTGGGGGTAGTCGGCTAGCAGCTGAACAAACTCAGGTATAGGCATTGGTAAAATGGCAGGTGAAAAGACGCCGCAATTGCCGAAGAGGGGAAGGGCGTGAGCTAAATGCAAGGCGGAAAGCCCGCCTCTAGATCCACCGATAACAGCTCTATCTTCCTTTTTTCTACTGGTTTCAAATCTCCCATCAATGTATGGGATTAATTCTGTCCCTATATACTGCCGGTAATCAATATCTCCTCGGTACTCTTTACCTCGAATCACCGGATCATCAAATACCGCAATGACTGGCTGGATCATCTGGTGAGCAATTAAATAATCCAAGATTTGCGGAATTCTACCCTCTTTTACATAGAAAGTTCCATCGTGTAGATAAAGGGTAGGGAGGGGGTGTTTGATATCATCGTAAGCGGGAGGGAGGTAAATATGCAGTGTTCGATCTTGCCCTAGAATTGTACTGGGGAAGGCAAGCTTTTCGACTTCGCCTCTGGGAATACTGTGATCTATGATCCATTCTTCTGCCATCTTATATTGCGGCATGGCAACAAAAGACGTAAGCCCACCAAAAATGAGTCTTTGATTCGGGTTCAGCGGATCGTTAAGAGCGGTATCACCATATCCATAGGAGTAATTGATAATCCCATCAGCGGGTATCTCTTGGATGAAGTAGTACCATTGGCTTCCGCGAATGGGACGCATCTGACCTATTGATTGATCCGCTACATAGCGTTTGTTGAGAAAGCCATTAAAATCGGCTAACAACCTTGGTGGAGCATTGTGCTTGGCATGAGCGATAAAGATAACGCTATCCCCTTCTAAGATGGGCACTTGTTTTTTCGAAGCCAGATAGGTTTCGATCTTCTTGTCGTTATCAGTGCTCGCTTCTAAGGTTTCCAGAAACGGTAAGAAGGGCTGTGCGAGAAGACTTGGGGAATAAAAACAGAAAGCCAGGCATGCGAGGATGCACTGTAGAGTGTTGAAGGATGATTTCATGTCAGTCGGCGGTCTAAATGAGAAAAGGTAGGGCGTCGACGCCCTACCTTTTCAACGTTTTATGCTCCTTAGAGGCTGCCTGCTCCGGTTTGCTAAGGCTTAATTCCTTTCTTACGCGCCTTCTGCATTGGATTTGGTACCTTTTCGGTTTTATGTTGCTTGAAGACTTTGAAGCGACTTGGCATCGGAATATCGGGCCAATTGTTGTTGCTTTCGTCAATATCAGCAGTTTCCTTATAAGGGTCTACACGGATGCCTGTGACTTCTTTATCCTTTACAAATACCTTGGTAAAACTATTTTCATTTTTACGCCAGATTTCAACGGGAATGCGTTCGATTTCAGTGGTGCCATCATCGAAGGTCCATTCCAAGATGACCGGCATCACCAGGCCTCCCTTATTCGAAAACTTCAACTCATAATAGTTTTTGCCTCCGAATTTTTCTTCTTTCTCTGCTGCACTAAAAGTCTCAGCAAAAAGTTCTGTGGTCACCGTTTGGACAGAATCTTCGGTTTCCCAAGGCTTGTAGTTGGTGTAGAAGTCTACTAGCTCCTCATCTTCTTCTACGGAGAACTTTATGCCCTCTTCACGATTTCTACGCTTGGATATATGATCAAAGGGCTTTTCCTTTTTGATTACTGTTTTGGTTTCTCTTTTTTCCGGATCATTCTCCAGGTCTGCTTTGTACCAGGCCACATCGTCCAAAGAAATATCTACAGGATCAATACCATAGAACCAGCCTCTCCAAAACCAATCTAGGTCTACTCCGCTGGCATCTTCCATGGTGCGGAAGAAGTCGGCAGGTGTTGGGTGTTTAAAGGCCCAGCGACGGCAATATTCTTTAAAGGCATAGTCAAATAGCTCTCTTCCCATGATGGTCTCGCGAAGCATGTTGAGACCTACTGCCGGTTTCATATAGGCATTATTACCAAAGCCGATAATGTTCTCACTGTTGGTCATGATCGGCTCCAATTGATTCTTGGGTAGCGACATGTAGGAGGTCGCTTTGTAAGCAGCACCTCGGCGGGAAGGGTAATTGTTGTCAAAAGTCTGCTCAGATAAAAATTGAACAAAGGAATTGATCCCTTCGTCCATCCAACTCCATTGCCGCTCATCACTATTGATGATCATCGGGAAATAGTTGTGTCCGACTTCGTGAATGATCACAGAGATGGCGCCCAATTTTGATCTTTCTGTATAAGTGCCATCCTCTTCCGCCCGGCCATAGTTGAAGCAAATCATGGGATATTCCATACCGTTAGACGCTTCCACTGAGATCGCCACCGGATAAGGATAAGGGATCGAGTACTGTGAATAGGTCTTCAAGGTATGTGCTACGGCTTTGGTGGAATAGCGACTGTAGATTGGATAAGATTCCTTCGGATAGTAGCTCATGCACATCACACGCTTGCCGTCTTCATTGAAGTGAGGCATGGCATCCCAAACGAATTTTCGGCTGGCGGTCCAGGCAAAATCTCGAACGAAGTCAGCCTTGTAAATCCACGTTTTCTTTTCTTTAGATTTCTTACTTTTCGCATTCTTGAGGGCCTCATCTAAAGTGACAATCTCGATAGGGGTTTTGCTGCTTTTGGCTTGCTCCCAGCGCTGTAACTCATCAGCTGACAATAGCGTGCTATAGTTAAGGCATTCTCCCGTGGAGCCTACGACGTAGTCTGATGGTACCGTCATTTTTACCACATAGTTTCCAAAAGCCAAAGCGAATTCCCCGCGGCCTGTAAATTGCTTGTTTTGCCATCCCGTTACATCATCATAAACACACATGCGAGGAAACCATTGTGAAATGGTAAAGATGTAGTTGTCCTCTTCAGGAAAGTATTCATAGCCCCCACGACCGCGGTTGGCACCTTTGACACGATCGATCAGGTAATAAGACCATTTGATGCGAAAGCTAAACTTCTCACCTGGCTTCAAGACCTCTGGGAGATCTATCCGCATCATAGTTTGATTGATCGTATAGCGAAGTTCATTTCCATTGTCGTCAGTGACTTCCTGGATCTTATGGCCATACTTTTCGAGTTCTTTAGTGGCTTCTAATTCTCGAAGCGCACGTTGATCCATTGCGGGCGTGATCCTGCTTGGGTCGAAATAGTGATTGTCCACGCCTGGATCATGTTGATTTTCATCCAGTTGTAACCACAGGTACCTGAGGTTGTTGGGGGACTGGTTGTAATAAGTAATCAATTCATTGCCAACCAGCTGCTGAGTTTCTGTTAGCAGTTCGCATTCAATATCATAATCCGCCCGCTGTTGCCAGTAATCAGGCCCGGGCGCCCCATCGACACTTCGATAAGTATTAGGACTAGGTAATTCCGTGCCGAGTTGTTCAAATTTATTGCCGTGGTTGGAGGTGTTTTGAGCCCATACCACTTGGGTGGTCAATAGTAAGAGGAAAACACCGAAGGCAGTACACTTGAGTTTTTTCATGTGCCTTATCATTTAGAATATGGTTCGTTGTAATAAAAATCCTTCTTAGACAAATACGGTGTCTCGAGACACGATATTTGTCTAAGAACCATAAAAACATGTCTTTGTAGGTCTATTGGGGGGCGTTTTATCCAAAGGTGGCAGCTTTGATAAAATAGAACTTCAATTGAAAAGAAAGAAAGAAGTGTATCTAGCTCAAGGAGTAATATGAATGTCTAATCTTAGCTCAGCCCTTTGAGGACTTAGTCTTTACAAAAGTACCTATCTATATTTTCCTAAAAGAGCAAAAACTTGCTAATTGTCGGTTTTATAAAAACGAGCATGGGGTTTTATGCTATAAGTGAGTTTGCTTCTTAGCCTTTCGTCAAGGTCTCTGCAATTGGCGTTTTGGAGGCTTGAATGGCTGGTAGTAAGGCTGCTAAAAAACCAATGACCAAGGCCCCCAATAGCAGCAAATATTCCTGCTCCAGAAATTCCCAGCCGGAGAAGGAATACCGGTACGAATCCTTCATGAAGTTGGCAATCATCTCCATACTTACATGACTCATGAGTATCCCAAGCCCATAACCAATTCCTGCTAATAGTAAGCCTTCGAGGACGATCAGGAGGAATAATTTGCCTGGGCGTGCCCCCATGACACGCATGAGTGCCAATTCATACTGCCGTTCTTTCAGGGAAGAGTATAAAGAAATAAAAATACTTAAGGCAGAGACGATCACGATAACTACGCCCAGTATGCGCAGCACTCTTTCTCCTTGGTCCATCTGAGCAAACACTCGATTAATCTCGATGGCTGGACTGGCAGCCTGTAAGTCTGTATTTTCATTGATGTTTCTGCCCATATTTAGGGCTTGAAAATTCCGGCCTTTAAACTTGATCAAAATACTCGTAATATCCTTATCATCTGCTTCCTCGATCAGGGGTTTAGGGAGCTCGTCGTGATCATGTGCACTATGATCATGCCCTTCATGATCCTCGTGGTCATGCCCTTCTTCGTGATCGTGCCCTTCGTCATGATCATGATCATGTTCTTCTCCCTCTTCATGGTCATGCCCGTCATCCTCTTCTTCTTCCGACGCAGCGGTGGCGCTTGCTCCACCATGGTCGTGCACATGCCAATAGCTTTGCGGTGTAGTGATAATTAACTGGTCGATTACAGTTCCGGTTGGGGCCAATATCCCTACTACTTTAAAAGCTTCTGCATCATCATGAGCTAGATCTTCATTATCATCAAAACCATGTGAGCTTTGAAAGCGATCCCCGATATTTAAGCCCAGGTCCTTAGCTGCCGTGGCGCCCAGCGTCACTTCAAAGTCCTTTTGCCACAGCGCCCCTTCTGCCAATTTTCCCTCGTAGAGGTCAACCAAGTTCTGCGTACTACCTACGATCCGAAACCCCTTATAACTGTCACCCATTGCCAAAGGAACCGCTGTTTCAATTAAGGGATGCTTAGGATTGAGGAAAGGTCTGGCTTCTTTAAGGCTCATATTGCCCGTAGGGGCATCAATATGATACATACTACTGAGGATCAACTGCAGCGGACTCCCTTTGGCACCAACTACCAAGTCGATCCCAGCGAGGTTCTTCTCAAAGTTGTCTTGCAACTGTTTCTCCAGTAAGAATAATAAGGAAATAAGTCCAACACCCAAGGCAAACAGGAGGATGCTAAGGCTTGTATTCAATGGCTTGAATCGAAGGTTTTTCCAGCTAAGGCTTAGTAGGTTCATTCGGATAGCTATGTATTCACACAAATATACATGTAGAAGCTGTTCTTAGCTTCCTACTTCACTACTTATTTTCCCCATCTCACTGTCATAAGACTGCT
Organism: Saprospiraceae bacterium; assembly: GCA_019634045.1. Taxonomy (GTDB): domain Bacteria; phylum Bacteroidota; class Bacteroidia; order Chitinophagales; family Saprospiraceae; genus DT-111. The sequence goes on along the minus strand of JAHQWA010000594.1, from coordinate 12,539 downwards.
CTGCCTTGTTTTTAGCAGCAATTTGCCCAACAAAAAAGGTCATGAAGATTTTTGCATACATCATAATGGGATTATTGGCAGGTGGAGCGCTTCTCTTGTTTACGGGCTACCGTTATGTGTCGAAGGCTACTGGTGGAGGATATAAAACGCATAATAATAAAGTCTACCACATCGGTAAGATGCAGGGTTTAGGTAGCCGCAAGTCTACAGAATTGAAGGGGGTAGACATAGCCTCTTTCAAAGAGCTGCGCAATGGCTATGCCAAAGATGCCCAGCGTGCCTACTTTTTGGGCCATCCAGTTCCGAAAGGCCACACCCCTACCTTTAAAACCATGAAGTATCATTTTGCGAAAGATCGAGATTGGGTGTACTACCAAGGGCAGCCCATTAGCCAACTGCCAGAGGACTTCAAAATCATGAGTAGAGAATACGGCAGGGATCAATTATATGCTTATTACCGAGGGGAGATTATCACAGGTAGCAAGGGCTCGCGTTTTCGATTGCTACGTCATGGGTATGCCAAGGACACGGAACATATTTACTACAAAGGGAAGATCCTTAGCCAGGACGTGGCAAACTTTAAGATCCTCAAAATGGAGAATGGGAATGCCTTCGCGAAAGATAGCAAGCATCAGTATCTGAATGGAACGATTATGCAGGATTCCTCTAAATAGACGGGCGCTAACCAATTAGATTCTTACGATACCTCCGACTCATCGGTATACTTCGCCCATCCTTCAATTCGATGGTACAATCTCCGTGGGACTTGGAATGGACCGCCTTGATGAAATGCATGTTCACCAGCCAACTCCGATGGGTGCGCCGAAAGACAGCAGGATCCAATTGCTCTTCCAAATGCTGTAGGCTTTCTCTCAGAAGATAGGTGCGCCCTTGGTATTCGCATTCTGCGTAGTTGCCATCAACGCCAAAGACCGGCACTTCATTAACAGGTAAGGGCAAATAACTCCCACTTTTGTTCACCCAAAGGTGTTCCCGGTAGTTTTTGCTGGGAAAATGTGGGGAAAGCTTTTCCAGGTTTTGTGACTTAGGCGAGGCTGTGTGTTCAAAGACCCGATCCAAAGCCCGCTTGAAGCGATCGAAGTCGAAGGGTTTTAAAAGATAATCCACCGCATGAACTTCAAAAGCTTGTATCGCAAATTCGTTGTAGGCGGTGAGAAAAATAACCGGAGGCATATATTGAAACCCAATTTGTCGTACGACTTCCATGCCAGTGTATTTGGGCATCTGTATATCCAGCAAGGCCAAATCGAATTGGCCGTTCTTCAATAATTGCAAAGCTTGCAAGCCATCCGTTGCTTCTTCATAGTGGAAGGCTTTACCGTAGGTCTGTAGTAATTGGAGGACTTTTCTCCTGGCCGGTGCCTCATCATCGGCGATCAAAAAATTCAATTCATTCTGGGGCATGATAAGGGAATTTTATTTCGATGCATAACCCACCTTCCTCTTTGTTGTGTAGAGAGAATTGGTGCTGATCAGGATATAAGCGTTCCAGCCTACTCATAACCGTATGTAATCCTATACCCATTTGTTGAGGGAAACGGCCCTCAGCTATACCCGGGCCGTCATCTTCCACTTTACAATGTAGTTGATCCGCATGCTTAGTAATGGAAATCGTGGCATGGCAAGTATTTTTATGCTTCATACCATACTGGATAGCATTTTCCACCAATGGCTGGAACAGTAAAATGGGAGTCATGGCTTGTTCCGCAGCGGTGTCAATAGAAAAATCTACCTGCAGATTCTCTTCAAAACGCCCTTTCATAATGGCTATGTATTGTTCCGTTAATCGGATTTCTTCCCGAATCGGGTGAAGGGCTTTATCCTGCACAGTTAGTACTTTCCGGAAGAAATCTCCGAGGTGGGTGATGAGCTGATCCGCCTTGGCCGGTTGATCATAAATCAAGGAGGAAATCGTATTAAGGGTGTTAAAGAAAAAGTGTGGATTGAGGCGCATTTGCAAGGCTTCCAATTCTGATTGGACTAGCAAGCGCTCCAGTTCCGCAGCTTTGACCGCATTTTCCCTTCGTATTCGACTTTCCTTAATCAATCGATGTACGATGTACAGTAACCAGAAGGTAGAAAACTGCTTAAAGTACTCCATCAAATATCGATAAGAAAGTCCAGTGAATTTTTCTCCTATTGGTATGTCAAATAGGCTATAGAGTGGAATACGTGACCCATACATTATACTGGTGTAGATCAAGCCATAAATTGCGCTAACACCAAGATGGAGTAAGAGATTCGGAACAAATGGACGGTCTTCAAAGGGATAAAGCCTAAAGAAATAGAACAGAAAAGGGACGGACATAAGGCCGATAAAAGTACCAGTTCCTTCATTGATAAAATAAAAGGTCCATTTTATCGGTACGCCTTCTGCGATATCCTCCGCAATCAATATCCCGATATTGATGAAGAATAGGAGTACCCCAATGAGCAGGGCTACTAAGACCTCCGTTCGGTTATTCTTGATGTATTTGATGATCGACAAAAGCTGATAGTTTAAAAAGCAATCAAAAGCTACTATGAAGGTAATTAAGAATGTTTTTTGCAGCGAAATTTGAAGGAATAAGGCCCTCTCAAATGGCCATCAATCCACTATTTTCAGCTACTTCCACCTTATTCAGGTAAGGCGAAGGCAATGACATAGTCTCCTTTTTTAGAAAACGATACCTTGCCGTGCCCGCCTGCTGCAATGACGATGTATTGCTTCCCGTCCACTTGATAACTCATGGGCGTTGCGTTACCTGCTGCTGGCAATTCGTATGCCCAAAGTAGCTCCCCCGTTTCGGTATGGAAGGCACGGAAATAATTGTCAAAAGTTGCCGCCACAAAGGTTAGACCAGATTGCGTTAGCAAGGTCCCTCCTAGATTGATGCTCCCCCAATTCACTGCTTCCGGGTACTTTTCTGGGTCCATCATGATACCTAGCGGACTTTCCCAAACTTTTTCCCCATTGTCCATATTGATACCCACTAAGGTACCCCAAGGAGGCTTGGTTTGTACCCAAAAGCCACCCGCTTCTTCATGAGCAAAAATAGTTCGAGTCATAAAATAAGGAGTACCATGCATGCCCGTAACCTCTGGCGGAATTCTATTATTGTCCTTTTCCCAACCGCCAATTACTTCACCCTGTAAATCATAGTCATGCCGTGGGAATAAGCTAATTACATGCGCCATATTATTGGTGTTCGTTACCAAGATACGCCGATTCGGATCATAGCTCATACCGCTCCAATTGATACCCCCTACATTACCGGGAGCGACCAAGGTGCCTTCTCCGAGATGAGGAGGCGTGAAGATGCCTTCGTATCTCAGTTGCTTGAATCTGGCTTGGGCCTCGGCTTTCGCTTCTGGCGTTGGCGCCCAGATATCTTCGATGCTTAGATCGTGTAAACCCAGTGGTTCGGGTTTGATAGGGAAGGGTTGAGTGGGGTGATTCACTTCTCCCTTGACCAAGGTCTTAGGAACGGGGCGCTCTTCGATGGGCAGCAAGGGTTCCCCTGTCAATCGATTTAGAACGTAGATGAATCCCATTTTGGTGCCGATGGCTACGGCTGGTGTTTCACCTTTGAAGTCAAATAAGACGGGTTGTGCGGCGATATCGTAGTCCCATAGATCATGGTGGACAACCTGGAAATGCCATTTATATTCTCCGGTCTTGGCATCTACGGCTACCAGTGAGTTGGCCATGTCATTGCGACCTAAGCGTTCACCGCCGTAGAAGTCGGGACTAGGAGAAGAGGTGGGGATAAAGGCTAAGCCATATTCAGGGTCGATGGATAGGGTAGACCAGGCGTTAGCCGCGCCGGTTTGAAAGTGAGAATCATGGAGCCAGGAAGAATCCTTCGGCGTTTTTCGGGGGATGGGGTCAAAGTCCCAAACAAGCTGTCCGGAGTGGATGTCATAGGCGCGCACTACTCCTTTGGGCATATTGGTTCGGCCATTGTCGCCAATAGAGGAGCCGGTAATGATCAAGTTGTCAAAGATGGCTGGAGCGGATGTTACCTGGACCCTACCAACTCCTGATTTAAGGTCGACGAAGCCCTGGTCTCCAAAGGCAGGGTCAGGCTGCCCGGTCTTTATATCTAGTGAGAATAGGCGGCCATCGACCGTCGCCAAAATGATTCGCTCTAGCATTTGCCCTTTCCGGCTACCTTTCCAATAGCTAACACCTCGATTGGTCAATTCTGAAAAGGAGGTGTTTTTTAGGTCGATATTGGGGTTGAACTCCCACAATTGCTTTCCCGTCTTGGCTTCCACGGCAAAGACTCGGTTGGAAGGTGAACTGAAGTAAAGGGTTTGCTTGATCATGATTGGAGTAGCTTCGAAGGCTGATTTGTTTCGAAGCCAAGGCGTCTTTTCGTATTGGGCGTCCTCTTGGGTTCTGAAAGTCCAAGCTACTTCCAGCTGTTGTACGTTTTGAGCGGTGATTTGTGTTAGGGAAGCGCAGCGCTGCCCTCCTTTGTCATTGCCATAGTTTGGCCATTCGACATCTTGTTGTGAAAACAGAACAATCGGGAGAATCCACAAGAGCGTTAAGCCTATTAAAGTTCGCATCATTTTTATAATCGTTGTGGTCAGAAAATGTGCTAGTATATTAGCAGGTGATTTTGAATTCAAGCTTAATTAAAAACAAAATGGGGAGCAGCACAAGCTATTTGGGGTAAGTGGGATTTTAGGAGGGACAAGAGGCTAGGCTGTTGATTATTCTCAAGAAAATTGAATGGAAATAGTGTCAGAATTAAAATAGGCAGTATTTTAGAATTTCTCATCCGACCAAGATGGTAAGCATCCCATCCTTGATGCCCAATGTTTCTTCTTTTCTACTAAACCTATGCTATAATGGCACCTAGAACCAACTTCCAAATCTCTTGTCAACGGCTAGTTTTGGCCATGCTATGTATGGCTTTCTTTACCCCATGCCTCCAAGCACAAGAACCGTTTACCGCTTCTACTTTTTCTGGCCTAAAAATGCGTGCTATTGGTCCCGCTTTTATGTCCGGTCGAATTGCCGATGTGGTAAAGAACCCAAAAAATCCTAGTACTTGGTACGTCGCGACGGCTTCGGGGGGAGTATGGAAAACGACCAATAATGCCACGACATGGCAGCCCATTTTCGACCGTTATGATTCTTACACGACTGGGGCCATTGCCATTGATCCCAATAACCCGAACATCCTTTGGTTGGGAACGGGTGAGAATGCTAGCCAACGCAGTGCAGGATATGGAGATGGGGTGTACAAAAGCTTGGATGCTGGCCGTTCCTGGACCAATGTAGGCTTGAAACGTTCAGAGCACATTGGAAAAATTTTACTTGACCCTAGAGATCCCAATACTGTCTATGTGGCTGCCCAAGGCCCCTTGTGGGCTCCGGGCGGAGATCGAGGCTTATACAAGACGGTAGATGGAGGGAAAAATTGGGAACAGGTACTGGCTATTAGCGAAAATACAGGGGTGACGGATGTCGTGCTTGATCCGCGAAACCCTGATGTTTTATATGCAGCTTCTTACCAACGCCGAAGACATGTAGGTATCCTAGTAGCCGGCGGGCCGGAGTCTGCCATTTTCAAATCTATAGATGCAGGGAAAAGCTGGAAGAAGCTAAGCAAAGGATTGCCCGGCGGGGATCAGGGGAGAATAGCCTTAGCCGTTTCCCCTCAACAACCGGATGTAGTATATGCACACATCGCTGCTGAAAAAGGGAAGAGTGGCTTTTTCCGATCTAGTGACCAAGGAGAGAGCTGGAAAAAGAAGAGTGATTATATCATTGTTGACCCACAATACTATGGAGAAATCTATCCAGATCCACACCAATTTGATAAGGTCTACGTGATGGATATGATGATTCATGTAACGGAAGACGGAGGGACCAATTTCGAGCGCTTGAACAGTCGCAATAAGCATGTCGATAATCACGCCTTGTTATTTGATCCGGTTGATCCCGACTACTTAATGGTAGGGAGTGATGGAGGCTTGTACGAAAGCTGGGACAAAGGCAATAGTTGGAAGCACATTGCCAATCTACCCCTCACACAATTCTACCGCGTTGGTATTGATAATGCAGAACCCTTCTATCATGTCTATGGTGGAACACAAGATAACTCTACCCTTGGCGCCCCTTCCCGAACTAATAATATCCATGGTATACGCAACAGTGATTGGTTTATTACTACGGGGGGTGATGGTTTTCAAACGCGCGTAGATCCTACCGATCCCAATATCCTCTACAGCCAATCTCAATATGCGGGGATCGTACGATATGATAAGCGAAGTGGGGAGCGACAAGATATCCAGCCACAAGCAAAGCCAGGGGAGGATGCCCTGCGTTGGCATTGGGACTCTCCTTTGATCATCAGCCCGCATTCATCCACTAGATTGTACTATGCTGCGCAGCGACTTTTTCGCTCTGATGATCGGGCTGAAAGTTGGACGCCAATCAGCGGTGATCTAAGTCGGAATCTCGATCGGAATCAGATGGAAGTAATGGGGCGGGTTTGGGGCCCTGAAGCAGTTTGGAAAAATGTCTTTACTTCTCCTTTAAGTACAATCGTTTCTTTGGCGGAATCAAGATTGTCAGAAGGCCTATTGGTAGTCGGTACAGATGATGGCCTTATCCAGATCAGTGAAGATGGCGGCGGCAATTGGCGAAAGATAGATCGATTTCCGGGGGTTCCTTCAGGAACCTATGTCTCGGATGTGTTTCTCTCTCCTCATGATCGTAATACGGTATTTGCGGTGTTCAACAACCACAAAGCAGGGGATTTTAAACCTTATGCTTTAAAGTCTAAAGACCTTGGTCGAAGCTGGACCAATATTGGACAATCACTGCCGGACAGACATATCACTTGGACCATAGTCGAAGATCATGAGCAAGCTGGGCTGCTCTTTTTAGGTACTGAATTCGGCTTGTTCTTTAGTGTCGATGAAGGAAGTAATTGGATTCAACTGAAGGGAGGTTTACCGACAGTAGCGATTAGAGACTTGGAGATCCAAGAAAGAGAACAGGACTTGGTGGCCGCTTCTTTTGGGCGAGGGATCTTTATCTTCGATGATTATAGTGTTTTGCGACAACTAGGCTCGGGGCAATTGGCGGAGCAAGCGCATTTGTTTGCGGTCAAAGATGCCCGCGCGTATACCCCTGCCAACCCCATTGGGAGTACCAAGGGAAGCTTAGGAGACGCGCTCTTCTCCGCACCTAATCCTCCCAACGGCGCCATTTTTACCTACCATCTAAAGGAGAGCCTGAAGTCCGCTAAACAGCAGCGGAGAGCTGCTGAACGCAAGAGCCTCAAAGAGACAGGTAATATGAAATTCCCTGCCTGGGAAACACTGCGGGCAGAAGATATAGCAGAAGATCCATTTGTGCTGCTAACCATCCGAAACAGTGCAGGGGACGTGATCCGAAGTTTGAAAGGGCCCAGTTCGGCTGGTTTCCATCGGGTAAACTGGGATTTACGCTACCCTTTGTCCGCCAATAGTCGCCGGGGTGGGCCAATGGCAATGGAAGGGGAGTATTCCGTAAGCCTTTCGATTGTCGAAGAAGGTACCTTTAATCAGGTCGGTAAGCCGCAGCGTTTTCAGGTAAAGCCATTAGGACTAGCTACTTTGGCCGCTTCAGATCCAGCAGCAGTCCAGACCTATTTCAAGGAAGCGGGAGCACTTCAATCGACATTGCAGGCTAGTTCTCGGTATTTAGAAACACAACTAGAAAACATAGCAACCGTCAAGCGACAGGTATTGTCGACGAAAGCGGCGGCCACCTATCTGAAATCCCTTAGAAGTATTGAGATACAGTTAAAGGATTTGGCGCTTGAATTCAATGGAGATCAAACCCGATCAAGCCGAGCCGAGTTCGTGCAAGCCGGATTGCTGGGGCGATTGCGCAGAGCAATGCGCAGCCAATATAATTCCTCGGGACCGACTAAGACGCATCGCGAAAATTACGAGATCGCGAAGGCGGCCTATGAAGGTGTCCATCAAAAGCTAAAGAATATCGATCGCAGTCTTGTGGATTTACAAGGCACACTGAGAAATGAGGGGATCGCTTGGCCTGCCACTCCCGCATTGCCCGATTGGTCAAGTCAGTAGCCGCGCTACTCCCAACTTAGGCTAATCCAATTTCGGCTACTTTTACAACTCCATACCGTACTGAAATCCAAGTAGGGGAAAATCATATTGGGGTTGGAACAGGATAGGCTATTGATGTCAATTGCCGTACCGGTCGTATTGATCATGCTAGAACCATTGTAGTTGATCACTTGATTGGATGGGTAGTAGATGGCGTTGGTACTGCCAGAGATAGCCATTTGTCCAATGGCATGGCCGACGAAATCACCATTCTGATTCTCATCTTCAATAGTGATGGCACCAATCGCATAGCCGGAATTGGCCGTTCCTGCCAAATGCCCGATCAATCCACCGCCTTCTCGCAATACAATCACTTCCCCGGTAGCATAGCAGTTCTTGACAAGACTATTTTCTCGAACGGCGCCGATTAACCCTCCTGCTTCCGTACCAAAGGCGCGGATATTTCCGGTAGCAAAGGAGATTTCCACGGTACCATCACCAACTTCTCCCACTAAGCCACCAACCATACCTCCTTCTCCTACAATCTTGGAAGTAGAAGAAGATCTACTGATAACCCCTTTTTCCAAAGAGCCTACCAATCCGCCAGCTTTGCTGCCAACGGAAGAAACGGTACCTGTACTCGAACAGGACTCAATTCGCCCTTCAACTACACGGCCAACTAAAGCCCCGATAGGGGAGCCGCCGGTGACATCTGCCTTCACGAGGTGCAGGTCTCTAATGGCACCATTACCTGCCAATACACCGAATAAACCTTGATTGGTGCGCAGCGTCCTTTGCACCATCAAGCCAGTGATGGTAAAACCGTTTCCTTCAAAGGTTCCTGTAAAAGGGTGACTCAGCGTTCCAATGGGCAACCATCCGGATGGATCACCCGCGATGACGTCCTGTACGTTAATGTCTGTACTGAGTTGGTAGTGATTGTCTGGGAAATATCTAACTAGATCTAATTCTTCAGCAGTGCTGATGGAGTAGGGGCTTGATAGACTTCCATCCCCAGCCGAAAAGGAGGGTACGGGTTCGATTTCTGTAGTGAAACTGACTTCGAATGTGGTTAGCAACTGTTGACCATCCGGCCCTAATTCTCCGGCTTCAACTTTTAATGTATAGGGCGTGGTATACGCTAGTACTTCAGCCGGAACTACCACTAATTTCAAACCTCCATCCGTCAGACCAATGGCCTTTCCGATTTCTTGGGTTCCCTGCGTAAGTTTGACTGCTGCTGCTAATTTTGTGTTGTCAACAACGCTTGAGAATTGGATCGTAAAGGCGGGCTCGATGGAGATACCAGTGGCCCCATTATCTAAGGCAACGCCATTTACCGTTATGGTTGAAATTTTTACCTCCTGTTCATCTGAGGGATTATCATCTTCTCGTTTATTACAGCTAATCAGGAGAAGGATACAAAAAAGGAAGAGTGGAGTTGACTTGAAGTTTGAAGTTTGCATGTCTAAAAATTTGCAGAATTGGATACTGGCATAGCAATGCCTTTCAAGTGTAAAAGCATGCATGCATTAACAAAGCATATCGCTGATTGTTGTATCGCTGAGCACAGTGGGTGGGCTTCTTGCCGTTCAATTTTCTAAAAAGTGACAAGATTTGATCTTAAAACTACGATTTTCCTAGCAGAAAGCCAACGCGAAATATTCGGAGCCTCGCGACCTAGAACTTCGGATAGATACCGAGCTGCTCATTATGTTAGTTTTGCACACTATACTTGGTTAGAGAGTTTCACTTGATGTGAAACGATCCAGCTTTGTCCGGGACCGAGATAGTAAAATACGCCAAGCTGAGTAAGTGGGAAGGAAAACGCGGGCTGATACCTACTAATATATTGCTGTGCTGCTTGAAAATCTACCGCTTTCCGAAAGCCAGCTACACTGATATGGAACTTAATATTAGGCCCTTCATACTCGCCTGCAGCAATGCCGAAGTCGGAATTCATTTCTTCCAAAATCAATTCATGAAGATCGTTTAGCCGTTTATTGGGGAGTATATCCAGGTAAAGCACCTGTTCACCAAAAGTGCCAAATCCTTGCGCATCTATCGTAAAAGGGGACAATCTCGTGGCCAAACTCGATAAGTAGGCTGAAAATGGACCCATATCATCAATAGCAAAAGGAGACTTTACCGTTATATGTGGAGGTTGGCGTGCCAAACCTATCCCAATTACCTGATGAAGTTCCAATTGTAGCTTTCGAACAAAATTATGGGTAGCCGTATCTACCAAGATGCCGTATCCTATCTGCATGCTCATATCCTACAATTTACCAATGGGGCGATTACCTTTACCTGCCTCTATCTCTTGATTGAGATCTCCTAATTCTTCTCGAGCTTCCCGAGCTACTTCCTGCAGTTCGGTTACGATTTCCGGGTATAGCTTGATGACATTATAGGCCTCACCTGGGTCTCTTACTAGATTATATAGCTCCAGGGAATCCACGATGGTTTGTACCCGTCTGCCGCCCCTGCCGTCATTGCCAGGTGGAGCATTATAAGATCCGTATTTGTGCGGGAAAACGAGTTTCCACTTGCCCTTACGCACTGCATTTAGATGATTCTTCCGGAAATAGTAATAGAGTTCTGTGCGGGGTGTTTGATCGAAATCTCCGCGCCAGACGGCTTGCATACTCACACCATCAATCGGATGGTCAGGGACAGCCCCGCCAACAATTTCAGCAATGGTTGGGAAAATATCTATGTTACAGGATAACTTATTGCTAACTGTGCCAGGGGGAGTATGACCCGGCCATCGAATAATCATAGGGACCCTTTGGCCTCCTTCCCAGCTAGTGGTTTTTCCCTCTCGTAGTCCACCAGAAGAGCCTGCATGGTTTCCATAGTTGAGCCAAGGGCCGTTGTCTGTAGTGAAAATGAAGATGGTGTTTTCCGCTATTCCTTCCGCTTCGAGTGTTTCCATCACCTGCCCCACTGACCAATCCAACTCCATCATGACATCTCCATATAATCCCTGCTCACTCTTCCCACGAAACTCAGCGGAGACACCAAGCGGCACATGTGGCATGGTGTGCGGCAGATATACGAAGAAGGGCTGTTCGGCATTGCGTTTGATAAAATCCACGGCTCTATCTGTATAGAGTTGACTTAGTTTATCTTGTCCAGCAAAGGTTTTGATTTCTTCGATGGTTTCGTTGCCTTCTACCAGTGGCAGATGAGGATAGTTCCCTCTCCCTTCTCCGTCTTTCGCTTTTGTACCGTCCAGTTTTATTGGCCACATATCGTTAGAGTAGGGGACACCAAGGTATTCATCGAAGCCATGTTGTAGGGGCAAGAACTTTTTATGATGCCCCAAGTGCCATTTGCCGAAAATACCAGTAGCATATCCTTTTTCTTTGAGCATTTCTGCTAGCGTCACTTCATCGGGATTGAGTCCGATCTCGTGATGGGGAAAAAGCGCACCAGAAATGCCGATTCTATTCGGATAGCAACCGGTCAATAAGCCGGCTCTGGAGGCACTGCACACCGGTTGGGCAGAATAATGGTGGGTAAAGCGCATGCCTTGACTAGCTAGCTTGTCAAGATGCGGGGTGCGGAAGCCCGCAGCGCCATAAGAACCAAGGTCTCCGTAGCCCTGGTCGTCGGTGAAAATGAGCACGATATTGGGTGGGGTGTCCCTAGTTTCCTTGGATTTGTTGGGACTGTTACAAGCCGCTAGGGTTAAAACGAGAATAATGGAACAAAGACTTTTTCGAAGAAGTGGCATAGGTGTAGATTCAAAGCTGAAAAAGAAATTTTGACGCTTACCACTTGTTAAAATAGATATTTGCGGCAAGAAATTCAGGTCTTGCTGCTAAAATCATGGTCGAGCTATTGTAGCAACAAGAAAGCCACTGCTGCAAAACAACAGTGGCTTAGCTTTACATAATAGGCATAAGAAGTTTAAGATCTTAATTCGCCGCCAGTTTTTCGGTCAGTGCCGATACATCATTGTCTGATACGGGTACGGTTTGAATGTATTCCCAGACGGCTCTTATATCATCTTCGCTGTAAGAATTGTAGTTTGGCATGATGGGATTGATCTCCCTGCCGCTTGGGTGTTGACGATACTTAACGATTTGTATGAAATCTTCAACCGTCATTTTACCAATACCCTTTTCTGGATGCATGGTAATGTTCGGGCTTAGTAGTTTGCCCAAGCCATGCAATTCCACTACATTTCCTCCTCCCAAAAATCCTTCCGATTGTTCTGGGTTTACGATATCGTAGGTTTCAAAAGAGGCAGAGTGGCAGTTAGCACATTCCATGGCGTCTGTCATTAGGTATTTTCCATAGGCGACGCGGTCTTTCATGTCAGGATGCGGAATAGGGGAGTCAGGCATAGGCAGGGGCTCAAATACCAGACGCGATAGTGCTTTCCCCACAAAGCCCATCGCAGGCTCTGGTTGTGCAGTAGGAGTTGGGGCCAATTCTGG
>JAHQWA010000593.1 GCA_019634045.1 Saprospiraceae bacterium | reverse complement strand
TTGTGATTTGGCCTTTTTCATCAAGGAAGAAGAAGTGTGGATAATCAGAGTATGGATGATGTGGATCTAGAGCCAGAAAACGGTAAGCCCTTTCTAGTTCTTCATGATTTGCTAGATAATACTGGGAATTGCTAGAAGAAGGATTTTGGGCTTGAATATCCTTAAAGTCTTGCAAAAATTCTGGGTACCCAGAAAGCTCAAGACATACAAATTGGATACCCGGATATTTTTCTTGAAGTTGTTGATAATTCCTTGGATTACGTCCTGCATTTGAATTGAAAGCAGGTTCTAGTACGACTTTTTTTCCGATGAACTTTTTCATTTCAACACTGCTTCCTTGAGTATCAAAAAGCTGAAAGTTTTGGAAATACTTACCGGGCTTGGTTTGGTCTAGTTGCTTGACTAGAGACCGGATGTTAGTAGTTAAGTTTTCATCTTTGCAGAGCGCCAAAAACTCATTTTTCATAAAGGCTACTTCCTCATGCGAAGCTTTCTTATGGTGTAAGGCTTCTCTTAGAGCATGATACATGACGATATGCTGTGGGAATCCTGATAAGAACAGTTTTGAGCTATTGTACCTTTCTCTAAGAGAGAGGTGTGATCCAAATGTTACATGTTGTTGATGTTGTTGGAGTTCATGCTTAGCAAACGTTTCAATATAGGCCCAGAAAGCAGGTAGATGTTCTGCTTGCATATTTACGATGGGAAGAAATTTTTCTGTCGGGATAATAGTGTCGTTATCAGGGGTAGGTTTAATGAAACGAGCAAGGGAGTAGGTCAATCGCCAATATTCGTCTTGATAAAACCTAGGGTCGAGGATCTTCTTGTGCTGTTTAAGTCTTTCCAGGCTTTTTTTACGCGCCGTCTTTACTAATTCGTTTACTTCCTTTCGTGCCCACCTGTTGATAGGAACTGTAATTTGTCCCCTCCATTCTGTCAGCCCGGGTAGCGGCAATCCATCGTTTTGATTTAAGAATTGATTGGCTGATTCATTTTTTCCTTTAAAGACAAGTGTTTCAAGCCTGTCAAAATTAACTTCCATGTACAATTCATCTCCAGGCTGTACATAGCCATAGACCTTATGCAAGTCGTCACCTTTAAGATCTCTTAGGCTAAAATAAGTGGGCTGATCTATGTAAGTTTCCCATCTGAAATATCCATTGGTATCTACCATGAGATTTTCCCGGCCTTTATCAAAATAGAAGGGGACGAGTTCTGTTAGGTTTTCTTTGCGAATTACTCCTTTAGTAGTCATAGCGTAACCATGAACAATCGTGCGCTTTTTTGCTTTACCCTTCCAGCCTTTTATGGTCTTTAAAACCGTCATATTCTTCGTTGAGCTAACCCCTTTCTTCTCCCTTAATTGAGCGAAGTGCAACCAGCCGGATTTAGTATCTACGGTAAAAGCATCAATATAGTTGGCTGTAAAATATTGTAGGTAATCAGTTGAACGATCAGGAGAAGGAGTTTCTGTTTTCCAAATAGGTGTGAGGTAAGGGGCCAACTCTAATTCATCCGGTTGCAGCCAGATCCCTATCAGGTCAAAATCTAACCAAAGATGCAAAGGCTTATCAGGGGTTTTACCTTGATCTAGTCGAGCATCCTTTTCATTTTGATATACTTTTAAAACGGAAAGATTGGCATCTACTTTTAGGTGGGTAAACTTAGGGAGCGGGATTCTTTTCAGACCCTGATTAAGGGGGACAGTTATGGCTCCGAATGAAAATTCTTGGGCACTATTGGCGGAAATCCTCGATATTACTTCCTCGGGATATGCATCATCGAAGACATTTGTTTTAACGCCCAAGTTGAACTTTGATGCCCCCCTTTCTGAAGCGAGTGCGAGTAAGTATTCCTGATTCGGGAGTTCTTCTAAAACTTCAATTCTGATAATTCTCTTAACCACCCCCTGGGTGTCTGCTTTATATGGCTTTATCATATGGTTTGGGGGACGAAAGCCAAATAATTTGCTGACCTCATAGTCTAAATAATACAAATCCCCCTTCTTCAAATTTACGCCAAAGTCAGGTAGCTCCTGGGCAGATAGGTTCAGGAAAAATAGGCTTAGCAAAAGGGTTAGTGTGATGTGTTTAACTCGTAGAATAGTTTTAGTTTTCATATCTAGGAACTTGATAGCGTTTAGAGAACGAAATTGTTGTTCCCTAAGTTACTTCAATTCCTGTGTTACTCCAACCGTTGATGAGGCCTTGGCAAACTTGGATGAGGGCTTGGGGGGAGGGGTAGATGGGAGAGGTAAGAGGACAGGTGACAGAGAGCAGAAGACATCAAGCCAATAGGAGGAAGAGGACAGATGATAGTGTTCCGTACTGAAATTCCTGGACAGTTGTCCGCCTGGCATCTGATCTCTTACTTCTCACCTATGTCCTCTGCTTCCTCTAAGCTCGGACAAGAATCAATTAGAGGCTAGCCGAAAGCTAATTTGTTTATTCCGGTAAGCGTGCAGCAGTATCAATCCGAAAGGTATCCACCAGATTAGATCATTAAAAATGATGACCATCCCAAACTTTACAGGGAAGGCGCCTTGGAAGAGATACCAAGCAAAGCCAATCGGGCCGAAGATCTTTCCAAGGAAACCTACGAGGACGATGGGCCAATGTCTTGCCGGAGCATAGGCTGCCGCGATATAGCCTACGCCATACACTCCTACAATCATCCCTACACATTGCCAGATCATGGGGTAGTTAGGGCGGGGCATACTAGCCAGGTCAAAGAAAAGATTTGGAGCGATGATGACGGACGCTCCCCAAACAAGGTTGTATAGGCCAGCAAACCACAGGAGGTTGAACATCCATTTGGGAGATGAATTAGACATGTTTTTTGGAGGGCAACAAATGAGGAGAGGGAATGTTGTTGCTAAGAGGCCGGAAAACTACTTTGGGAGCAAGTTTGACATTCTCTATTCATTACTAACGGTAATCCCTTCGCAGGCTATTTCCAAGGATTCAATGGCAATTTGACTTTGGGAGGCACGAAGATCAGACCAAACGATTTCAACGGGAAAGGCATTGCGGATTTTCCAGACCAAGGTGGGAATGTGTTCTTCATTTAGTAGACTGATCACAATATCACGGCGCTCTACCTCTCCAAATTGGATGGTATTCCACCAATTGAAGAATTCATTGTCGCGTTTAACGATACCTCTTCGTAGGATGATATTGCCAAAATGCTTTCGTCCGGGTAGTTTGATGGGACTTTCGTCTACAAAACTTCCATCATGGACCTCTACTACATCGACCCTAACCCGCAGTCCGCTGATTTCTTGGAAGCCAATTCTGGCACCGCCCCATTCTACTTGAAAGTGATGACCTTGTAAAAACTCACTCATGATCCCAACGTTTTTTGATGATAGGAAGATCCTTGTAGATACTCAGATTGTGTCTGATGGCCTTAGCAAATCGCTTGCCACGATCATCTTCATAACTCACCTTAATGGCTATTTCGTCTCTCTTTAGGCGCTTTAGAAAAGCTTGGAGGGGAGCCGTAAAGATCTTAAAGACCTTTAGCGGGGCTAGGTAATCCAACTGTCTGAAAACCGCTATTTCTGAAATTACTTTTTTCCCGTCGAAGCCCAAGATGGGCTGATCAAATTTGGTCCGGACATTTACGGCAGGAGCGTGACTAGAGTAGTTCTTAATTTGGATATACATCAAATCATTTTCCAAAACAAAATCTACTATAACATTGGGTAATTCTTCCGCCATAATTGCCAGCTTAGCGATTAAGTTGCTCAAACAATTCTGTAATTTCGTAAAAAGAAGCCGATTTGTAGAAAAATTGTACTCCTTAATTAGGTATAAGAAAAAATATGTATATTTAAACTATGAAAAAGGCCGACTAATAAGATTAGAACAACACTTCCGGCCGATGATTTACCTTTCTGTCATGTGACCCCATATTTCAAAGTTTTCTAAGTATGTAGGCGAGACAAGCACTAAGAACCATCAGCTTTTGTAAGGCTGAAAGTTATTGCTCTCTTTCTGAAAAACTATGTATTTGTCCCTTGCTGATACAGCGAGAGAATATATCCGTATTTGAGTCGTCCCTACATAAAACAAGTCGTAATACGACTCCTTTTTTTTAGACTCTTAAGCGGTTTATGTTAATGGCCTGGCGAGCATCGTCGGGCTTTTTTAATGGTGGTGATAGTTAATCCGGTGTAAGAACTTATCTTTAAGTCATACCTTATATTAACGATCATGTTTACTACTCCACTTTATGTCCTTTCTGGTTTATGTTTAATTATTGTGTTGTCAGAATGGTTGGTCAGGCGGACCCTATTGAGGCATCTAGGTGTTGCCTTGTTGGTTATTCTGCTTACGGCGATCATTGCCAATATTGGGATTCTACCGGCAGGCTCCACGGAGGCGAGACCCGTACCCACGTATGAAGCTATCTTTGCTTATGTGGCTCCAATTTCTATTTTTTGGTTGTTGTTACGTGTGAATTTGAAAGAATTATTGCGTGCCGGATTGCCTTTGGTGATCCTATTTTTGATTGGGTCCTTGGGAACGACTTTGGGGGTAGTATTAGGGATGTGGGCTGTTAATGGCCAAGAAAATATTGGGGAACTATATCACGCGGTCGGGGGAATGTTTGTCGGAACCTATACAGGCGGGAGCGTAAACTTTAATGCCTTGGCCCTAAATTATGATATTGTAAAAGAAGGTACTCTTTATGGTGGCTCCGTAGTAGTGGATAACATTATCACGACGATCTGGATGATTATCACGTTAGCGCTCCCAAGTGCCTTAGCTTTTGTCTGGACTAAAGCTAAGAAAGCGGAAAGCACCGAAGAAGAACAAAGCAGTAAAGAGGTGGATTTGGGGATTGAAATGGATACGGAGTCCATTCATCCGATGGATTTTGCCATTACCCTGGCTTTAGGGATGGTGGCCTTATTGGTATCAAATTTGTTGGCAGATTGGGCTAAGTCGGCCGGAACACCTGTGCCGTCAATTATTATTATCACGACTTTAGCGCTAATTATTGCTCAACTTCCCATCACTCGACGATTGCGGGGCCCACAAATGTTAGGAATGTTTTCCGTCTATCTCTTTTTGACTGTGATTGGAGCCTTTTGTGACTTGGCTGCCTTAAAAGATATGGGAGAATTAGGGGGGATATTACTGGTCTTTGCCTTGATTACGGTCTTTGTGCATGGAGTGGTGACACTGACAGCTGCTCGGATCATGAAGATGGGTTTGGAAGAAGCAGCCATGGTTTCTCAAGCCAATGTAGGAGGAGGAACTAGTGCTTTAGCTTTGGCGAGAAGCTTGGGGCGAAGCGACTTAGTCTTACCTGCCGTATTGCTAGGAGCATTAGGAAATGCCGTTGGAACCTTTCTCGGCTTTTGGGCGGCAGAACAGTTGTTGCCGATGCTAGGGTGAGAGATTAAAGTTGCTAATTACAGGATAGTGATCTGAATATCCCTCATGTAATATTTTATGGTCGAGGATTTCAATTTTAGGATCAGCCATTAGGTAATCGATGCGCAAAGCAGGGATACTTCCATTAAATGTGATACCTAGTCCTCTACCTTTTTTCTGAAAAGCATCCTGCAATGGCTTATTCAATTGTTGGAAGGTATAAGAGAAAGGCACATCATTCAAATCTCCCCCCAATATCACGGGATGAGGACTGTCCGCAAAACCTTTTGCTATCTCTGCAGCCTGAGTTCCTCGAATCTGAGTTGACCGCTTATACCGGCCCATCATACCTCTGATTTGAAGCCAAGTTTCTTTTTCCTGTAGATTGCCCTCCTTAGCAACTTGTTTGGCTATGCCACTAAGGGCATTTGTTTGTAAATGTACATTATATAGGCGGATAGCCTCTTCGCCGACCTCAATGTCAGCATACTGAAAACCATTAGCGTCGTTTGTAAAGTAATTGACCTGTTTGTTGGCAAGTGGATATTTAGAGAATAACGCTAGGCTTTTTTTCTCTTCGCGAAAATGATATTGCAATCCACAATCCTTGGCTAATTGTTGAGCTAGTTTATCAGCTATTCTTTTGAGAACCGGGTATTCTTGAAACAACACAACATCAGGTTGATGAGCCTGAATCATGAGGCTAAGGTCACGAACCTTCCAGCTTCCCATTGGCCCATCCACAGAAACTAAGGCGTGGCAATTGTAGGACATCACTCGTATCGTTTCAGCGCTTGGAGGGGGGGAGGAGGCACTATGCCAGCCAATAATATTGGTGAGGAAATTCCAGCCTACAATCAGGGTTCCTAGAGAGTACCAGACGTAACGTTTACGTTGGAAAGCCCAGTACAGAATACAAATTAGATTGAGGAGCAGTAGCCAAGGGTAGAATAATCCCAATATAGAGATAGGCCAGAATGTCCCGGGATCTAAATAAGGAGATAGATAGGATAGTAAGGTGATCAATACCAGAAAGGCATTGGCCCATCTTAGAGCTTTTTCGATTCGTTTCACAATTGATTTGGAGTCAGGTGCTATTTTTTACTAGCATTGAAAAGAAACTCTTTTTCCTCTTCAGTCAAGTTATCGTAGCCAGATTTCTTAATCTTTTCAAGAATTCTATCCAATTGCTCTTGGTGCGACATATCGTTGTAATCGGATGACGCATTGCCTCTACCTCTGGTATGGGTAGCTTTTTTACGATTGGGGTTTTTGTAAACAACCTTCGGACCCTTGCGAGACCTAGTACTACCCCCACTAGTAAGACCTTTAAAGAAATCCTGTATTCTATTCAATAACTTATTGACAGGCATTGAAAGGTCATTTCCTTCCCTCAATTGCCGTACGAAAAGCCAGCCAAAGAAGGCCCCTCCTAAGTGAGCAATATGTCCGCCGGTATTAATATTACTACCCATCCCCACTACATCAAAGAAGACCAAGGCTCCAACGATGTATTTGAGCTTAATATCACCTAAGAGAATTAATCGCATGATATAATCAGGCGAGGTCGTACCCGCTGCCACCACAATGGCCATAACGGCTCCGGATGCTCCTAAGGCATAGCTAGTGCCATTGAACATGAGCTTAGCCGTAATAAGGTAGATAAGACCTCCTACAAGTCCTCCTAAGAGATAGAGCGGGAGTACCCGATGGTTCCCCAGTAGATCTCCTACAATGCGTCCAAACCAATAGAGGAATAGCATATTCCAAAGGATATGGAATACACCTTCATGGAAAAACATATGTGTAAAGATCACCCAAGGATGCGTGAGATTGTGCATCCAATCGGAGGAGATCATGAAGAATCTACTGATGGTACGGTAAATCTCAGGTTCTACCCAAGCATTACCAATCATTAGAACAACCCAAAGCAATTTGACGATGACAAAAAAAGCAAGATTGATAATGATAATACGGGTAACCATATTACCATAACTATATTCTCTTTTTACGTCGTCCCAAATTGATCTAAACATTTTATTGATTACAATTGAATCCCGCTTCTTTTGCTCAAGGAATCAAGTAAAACTAAGCGGATTATAATGAAAACAGATGCTTTAAATTAAGCAATAATCTACAACAACTAACGGTTTGAACAGATATATTGTTTCTATTATTTGTAGTGAAATGAAGGATTGACGACTTCACGTCTTTACTCCTTGCCCTCTAAATATTTTCCGAACACACCGCCCCTGATCAGCATCTTTTTGCTGAATGCATCATTGGAATCCTTCACCCCGTTTTCGCCAAAACAGAATTAAGAATAAGCCTGTGATGGCACCTCCCAAGTGGGCAAAGTGGGCAATGTTGTCCCATGCATATTGATTGACACCCAGGAAGAGTTCAACGATCATCAGTACGGGAATGAAGTATTTTGCCTTAATGGGAATGGGTAGAAAGATCAGCATCAACTCGGCATTGGGGAATTGCATGCCGAATGCCAACAGGAGGCCATAAATGGCGCCTGACGCACCCACAATTTGACTGTTCATCTTTCCATCTAAATACCCGCCCATGAAATCCAAAACTTCCTTGATATCCCTTGCAGTAGGGTTGGTTTCAATAGCTCTACCCAATTGGGCTACGCTGTCCTGAAAACTGCTACCGAACCTCTCCATTGGAATATCATTAAAAAAGGCCCAATAAGTGGTATAGTTCGGATTATCCCTAAAGGCGGCTATGGTTTCTTGGACCTGAGAGATTTCCATATAACTGCTCAGAAGATGTAAAGCCGCCGCTCCAAAAGCACAAACAAAGTAGTACAGCAGAAAGCGTTTGGGGCCCCATAAGGACTCCAAGGCGCTACCAAACATTACCAAAGCAAACATATTAAAGAAAATATGGAAAATCTGTGGTAATGGCGCGTGCATGAAGAAGTGCGTCACCAACTGAAATGGATAGAACTCCTCCGACAGAGGATAACGCAAAGCCAAGATATCGAGAGTAGGTTTCAATAGCTCTGCAGCAATGAAAACCATGACATTGATAATCAACAAATGGCGGACAACATCAGTAATTCTAAACATAGCCTACAAGGTAAAAGAAGAATGGTCAACCTACAAAGGTTTTCGACAAAATAAGGACATTACCCTTCAAAACGTTTGGCTAGATCATCTAGTTCAAAAGTGATAAAGCAGTTCCGTCCCGTAGGGCTTGAGAATGGGATCTCGCAGGCAAACAATTTATCAATGAGCGCTTGCATTTCTGTTACGCTCAAGACTTGTCCGCGCTTGATCGAAGTGCTCCTAGCCAAGGACCGCGCTAGGTTTTCTTTGATGTCTAATTTGAGCTCTAGATTGGATTTGAATTGCTCCAACAGGATCTCAATCGATTTTTCCTCATTTTGCTGTCCGGCGATCTCGGCGGGTATACCGTTAATAACAAAAGTGTTTTGGCCAAATTCCTGGATGTCGTAACCCAATAAGTTGATCTGCGGAATGATATCGCGTAGTACCGCGGCATCGGCCGGAGGAAGATCTATGGTTTTAGGAAATAACTGTTTTTGAGTACTTGCGCTTTGTTTATCGAGTACTTGCAAGTAGTTCTCATAAAGTATCCGTTCATGAGCTGCTTGCTGGTCGATTAGGAGGAAACCCGATTTGATATGACTTACAATATAGGAAGCGTGTACTTGGTAGGGGGGACGCTGTTGTTTGGAAAAGCTTTTGGCCTGGTCATCCAAGGTGTTTTCCTTGGACCATTCGCTTTCTATCGTCACTGAAGACTCTGATTCTCCGGCATCCATCTCCTCTTCATCGGCTCTTCCGATCCCTTCATACAGCTTTTGCCAATTGGCAAGGTTATTCTGTTGCCTTTCTTCTTCCCCTGCAAAGTCTCTAGTTCCTCCATTCGAGTAGCTGCTACCGCTATTGTTGCCTGCTGTAGCCTTACTCTCTCTGGTATAAGAATCAATAGTGAACTTAGATTGAGGAGCAGGTTGTACTCGATTGGAGGAGAAGCTGGTCTCTTGATCGAAATCGAGGGTAGGCATAATGCTGTATTGCCCTAGACTATGGCGGATAGCTACTTTGAGATAGTTATAGACAAGCTTTTCATCGTCAAATTTGATCTCCTGTTTGGTAGGATGTACATTGATATCAATCCTAGCAGGGTCAATATCAATAAATATGACGTAGAAAGGGTAAGTATCTGTAGGTAGTAGGTCCTCAAAAGCTGTCGTTACAGCGTGATTGAGGTAACCACTCTTGATAAATCTTTGATTGACAAAAAAGTATTGCTCACCTCTTGTTTTCTTGGCAAACTCTGGCTTGCCAACAAAGCCATATAGTTTCAAGGCATCAGTTTCTTCCGATACCGGCACGAGTCGCTTGTTGTAGGCATTGCCAAACAAGGCGATTATTCGTTGTCTAAGGTTTCCAGGAGGTAAGTGGAAGACTTCACCATTGTTATGATGAAGGGAAAAGAAAATATCTGGATTGGCAATGGCCAATCGTTGAAATTCGTCAATGATGTGACGCATTTCAACCGTATTAGATTTTAAGAAATTCCGTCGAGCAGGAACATTAAAAAAGAGATTCTTAACCGAGGTATTGGTTCCGGAAGTGCATTGGCATGCCTCTTGGGACTTTAATTCAGAACCTTCAATAACTAATCTGGTACCTAGTTCCTCGGACTGTCTTCGAGTGCGCATTTCCACTTGAGCAACGGCAGCGATTGAGGCCATGGCTTCTCCTCTGAATCCCATCGTGCGAATGGCAAAGAGGTCTTGTGATGCTCGAATCTTAGATGTCGCATGACGCTCAAAGGCCATTCTGGCATCTGTTTCTGACATTCCACAACCATTGTCTATCACCTGCAGCAGGGTTTTACCTGCATCTTTGACTATCAACTTGACACTAGTACTACCCGCATCGATGGAGTTTTCCATCAATTCTTTAATCACAGAAGCTGGGCGTTGTATTACTTCGCCAGCAGCGATTTGATTAGCGATTGCGTCGGGCAATAGCTGAATAAGATCAGCCATATATCGAATCTATTTTATTTGTTCCTCTAATCAGTTTCGTATATCAGCTACTTTACAATGATTTTACTGATATACTGAAATAGGTCTCTGAGGAAGGTTTGTTTTATTCATAGAGAAATTAGAACTCACTTCCGCCTTGCTTATCATTTAGCATTTGCTCGAATTCTGGCAAATATACATTAAGTAGCATATAGGCCAAGAACAAAAGTGCTAGAATTACGGCTATCAGAATAAAGTTGGACCGCATGGCCTGCTGTTTTCGGCGATGACCTGTCGCTTCAAACCCTCTTCTGATCCCTCCAGAGGCGAATCTGGCTCTTACACTATCGGCACTTACCCCATTCTGGCGGTCTTTAATTTGTTGCACCCTTTTTTCCATTTCCTCCTTTTGAGGGTCCCAGTAGCGAGGCTTATATTCATAGCGTTGGTATTTGGGCAACTTCAAGAACTTTAGGAACATAATTTTTGAATTAATACGTCATGATGAAATATTACATCCAATCGTAAAGATGCAAAAACTAAGTATAAAGACGGGTTCCCGTCAAGATTAGAACATGTAGCTTAGTATTACCGTATAGAAAAGACTTCTCCACATCTCCGAAGCGTTACTCCCCTCTTAAGGTTACTTTAGGCGTGTATTCAAATTTACGAATAAAATCTCTTTTCATCAAACTCCCTAAGACTTAAAGCGTTGTGCTTATATAGCTATCCATGCAACCGATCTGGGCAGATTGACGTCCTATCAATAGAAGCTAGCTAGTGCTACATCAGCCAAAGCAGGCACTAAGTCTGTTAAATCTCGAGGTTAGACTATTTTTTTGGGACCCGAATCGTTTTATATGTATCTAGGGCGATACAATCTACAAAACAATCTAAAATGGACATTACTGCTTAATGACCCTAACACTTCTGCATATGAATAAAAGACAAACCTTTGTAATTCCATTCTTCCTACTTCTTTTTTCTCAAACTGTTCTTGCTCACACCATTTTCGGTACCATCAAGGATGAAAAAGGCGATCCCATTCCGTATGCCACAATTTATGTGGAGGAAACGGGAACTGGAGTCACCACCAATGACCAAGGTATATATCGCGTGGCTTTAGGGCCAGGAAGTTATACCTTGATTTTTCAACATCTGGGGTACGAGGCTCAACGGCAGGAAATCACTTTGGGGTCAGAGGAGCAGGAGATTAATGTGATTTTGAAAGAGCAGGCCTTTCAATTGAAGACGGTTGATGTGATCGGGAATAATGATGAAGACCCGGCCTATACCATCATGCGCAAGGCCATTGCCAAGGCGAGTTATCACCGCCAACAAATTGAAACTTATTCTGCCCAGGTTTACATAAAGGGAGCCGGGAGGATAAAGAAAATCCCATTTTACCTTAGGCGTGCCATGAAAAAAGAGGGTATTGATACCTCCTTTGCTTTCGTTTCTGAGTCGGTGAGCAAAGTGGAATACAAACGCCCCAACACATTCAATGAGACGGTGATCTCCGTCTATACCCAGGGAGAAGCCAATTCATCTAGCCCCAATGCCTATATCAATGGTAGTTTTTATGAGCCGGAAATCGGAGAAGCGATCTCCCCCTTGGCTCCGAAAGCATTTGCCTACTACCGTTTTGAGTTGGAAGGGTATTTTATAGATAGAGATTACGGAGTCAATCAAATTAGGGTAATTCCTCGGAGCCGTGGAGAAAATCTATTTGAAGGTACGATCTACATTGTAGAAGATTGGTGGAGTATACATAGTTTGGCACTGAAGACTTACAAATTTGGCTTTGCCTTCAATATTAATCAAGTATATGCTCCTGTCCAGGATAAAGCTTGGCTACCGGTAAGTCATCAATTTGGAGTAGATGGAAGTATCTTAGGTATTGGCTTAACCTATAACTACTTAGCAACCGTTAGTGACTACACGATCGAATTGAATCCGGATCTTGATGTAGATTTTCGGGTGATTGACGAGAAAATCGAGAAAGAGTTGGCCAAAGAGCTGGCTGCGGCTAAGAAGAAAGATAAAGAAAAGGGAACCATTAAGGAACGCCTGACGAAGGGGGAAGAACTGACGCGTAAGGATCTACGGAAAATGATCCGAGATTACGAAAAACAGGAACGAAAAGAAAGTAAAGAGCCGGAGGTTGTGATGGAGAGGACTTATGAGGTAGACTCTATGGCTTCAAAAAGGGGAGCTTCTTATTGGGAAGAAATCCGTCCCGTGCCGCTCACTGACTATGAGGTGAAAGGGTATGTTATGATGGATAGTTTGGAGCGCAAGGATCGAGAAGAAAGCCAACAGCGAGATTCCACGGCTACTATCGGAGGAAAGAAAAGAAAAAAGAGAGGAGGGTTTCAGTTGGAGGATATCATTATGGGGAGTTCTTATAAGTTGGGAAAAAAACAACGGCTAACGTATGAAACCCCTTTGGTGGGGATTCGCTTTAATCCTGTTGAGGGTTATAGTGTACGCACGGATCTAGCTTATCGAGCTTGGAATGATAAAACCAATTCCCGCTTGACCTTTACGCCCCGGTATTCCTTTGCTAGGGATAAGTTCTCCTTGAAAGGGCGGTATCGCTTGAACTATGGTCCACGTTTGAGGCGGAGTACCTTTGCAATGGAAGGCGGGCGTTACATTTCTCAATATAATCCCGAAAATCCCATTAGTGAAGTCATCAACACCTTTTCGACCTTGCTCTACGAGCAAAACTTCATTCGCTTGTATGAAAAGGAATATGCAAGCCTGGGGATAAGCCATAAGTTTAATGGAGATGTTGATTTTTCGGCAAGTGTAGCCTTTGAGAATAGGCATTTGCTATTTAATAATACCAATCAGACCTGGTTCAATAGAGATGATCGGGTATATGGGGACAATGTACCCGTGAACGAGGAAGCCAGTTATCCTTTTCCCAATCGCGAAAAGGCTTTTCACTTTCGGCTAGGCATCAAGGCGAGGCCGTGGCAGAAATACCGGATTTACAATGGTAAAAAACAACGCCTAGATAATAGCACACCGCAATTGTCCTTGCAGTATCGAGGAGGTTTGCCAGGTATTTTAGATAGTGAGGCAGATTTTGGCGTAATTGAAGCAGGTTTTGAGCATGATTTCAAGGTTGGTGCGGGCAGCCACTTGCACTTGCAAGTGAATGCGGGAGCATTCTTGTATAATGATTATGTAGGCTTTGCAGATTACAAGCATTTCCAAGGTAATCGGACGGTCTTGGCTACGATTAACCCTGCTGGTAGTTTCCGCCTGTTGGATTATTACCGGCATAGTACCAAGGAGGAATTTGTAGCTACACAGTTGCACTACCAGTTTCGAAAATTCTTGGTTACTCGCATTCCGGAGGTATGGCTCCTCGGTATCAAAGAGAATATCTTTGTCAATCACCTATATACACCTACCTCCCAACAATACTTTGAGGTTGGCTATTCCATTGATAATATCTTCCGAATATTCCGTATTGAGGCAGCGACGGCCTTCCAAAATGGCAAGTATTACGATTTTGGCATTCGAATTGGTATTGCTTCCAACATAGGGAATATTGAGTTTGACTAAGAAGCTATTGCGCAATGTACTATAGCAAAAGGGCAGCCTCAACCTGAGGCCGCCCTTTTGCTGTCTAAAGCAGGAGAGTGACTATCGTGGCACTTCGATTTTCTCGATTATATCTTTAATGACTTCTTTTGTTGTAAAGCCCTCCATTTCTCGCTCCGGTGTCAAAATGATGCGATGATTAAGTACAGGATAAGCTACTTGCTGGATGTCATCTGGGGTGACGAAGTCTCTAGCTGCAAGAGCGGCAGTTGCTTTAGCCATTTTCAACATGGCCAGAGAGGCCCTCGGGGAAGCACCTAGAAATAGATCTCCATTATTTCGAGTGTTGTGTGTAATCCTTGCGATATACTGCAGCAATTCCTGCTTGATATGAACCTGTTCCACCAGGTCTTGGCAGGTTTGTAGTTCCTTAGCAGAGAAAACCTTTTCCACTTTTCCCTGTGACATATTGAAGTCATTACGGAATCGATGTAAAATGGCTTCTTCTTCTTCGAGACTTGGGTATTCTAGGTTGATTTTTACAATGAAGCGATCCAATTGAGCTTCAGGTAATTTATAGGTTCCTTCCTGTTCGATTGGATTTTGGGTGGCAATCACAAAGAAGGGAAAAGACATTGGGTAGGTCTGACCATCTACGGTAACTTGGTGCTCTTCCATAACCTCAAACAGGGCGGCCTGTGTTTTGGCAGGGGCGCGGTTGATCTCATCAATCAGCACAAAGTTGGCGAATATTGGTCCCTGGTTAAAGGAAAAGGCAGAAGTTTGCATGTTAAAGACCGTAGTGCCGATCACATCACTAGGCATTAGGTCTGGTGTGAATTGAATTCTAGAAAAGTCAATGTCCAGGGTCTGGGCCATCAACTTTGCGGTGAGCGTCTTGGCAATTCCAGGAACCCCTTCTACCATCACGTGCCCGCCGGCTAAGACTGCCGCCACCAACAGATCAATGAATTCGGTTTGACCAACAATGATCTTTTGTAATTCGTTTTTGATACGCTCATTCGCTGATCGAATGGGAGAAAGGTCCAATTGGTTTCGTCCCCATTGCGCTTGTTCGGGAGAAGCGGGGGGGGGTAACGGGTTTAGAGGAGCACCTTCTTCTTTTGGTGTGGGGTTGAGCTCTTCATTTTCGTTGATTTCATCAATCTGCATGGGTAGTGCTCTTATTTACAATTGTGATAGAATTTTTCCAGGGCTTTGTGGAAATCAATGAGTGTGTTTTCTGACACAAAGTTCCCTGTATTTATATTTTGATGCATTTGGATGATATGCTGAATATGGTTTATGTTTACGCCTGATCGAGAAGCTAAACGATGGACTAAGTCCTCATTAAACTCCCGCGTGTTCAGGTTGTATTTTTCCTTGATAAACACCTGCAGCAACCTCATTTTTTGCAGGGCCAACTGCTTGTGGTTGCTTTGCATGAAATACAGCCGGCCAATTGTAGAAATGAATTGCAAGGAGGTGTTGTTATTGGGTTCTAGTATAGGAATAACGCGTTGTTTTCGCTTGGCGCGGAAAATCAAATATAGCAAACCCATGGCCAATAGGATATACCATGCCCAAGCGAGCGAAGGTTGACCAAGAATAAATTGAAGTGGACTTTTGCTATTGAGGTTCTTATTGAAGAGGGAGTTGCCGTTTAGTCGTTGACCTATATCAAGGCTGATCCGACTTTGCTCATCCCAATATACAGGTCCATCCTGAAGATGAGTCAGCACCAATTGACTATAGGTAACACCCTTCCGCTCTAGCAAAGCGAGGTTGCTAAAAGCAAGAGGGTTAGTGTGTATATAAAAGTAGCCTTGCCCATACGGAATGCGCACAAAGTTGGCTAATCCATTATTTAGTTTCCCTAATTCCGTAAATCCTTCTAAGGAATCACAAATATGCAAATGGCTGATAAATTGCCAATCGTAGTAGCTAACTTTTTTCCGAGCATAAAAGGTGAAAAGAAAAATAGAATCAGGCAGTAAGTCAGGGTGATTGAAACTCATTTGAGCTGTAGTATCCCAAGACGAAGAAAGACCATACCACTGAGAGCTGTCACAAGGTACAGGGTATATATTATCTATTAAATCTGTAGGCAAGATACGGGAAGCGATCAGGGCGGTATTGCCAAGGTCTACATAATCAAGAAGTTGATCCAGGTCCTCAGAAGACAAATTCATGCCTTCTCCAACAAATACATAATTAGAGTGATTAGCAGCGGAAGGTAGAGACTCTTGTATGGGATTAGATAGAATATTTAGGGAATCTAGCCCCATTACTTTCTCTGTCAACTCAGAAAAGTACTGCGAGCCATATGGGTCCACGCTTTCTTGCAAAAAGTGCTGTTTCCAGGTATAGGAATTTCTTTGCTGAATACTTAGGTACAACAAAATGAGAATGGCTACCCCAAGCGCTATGAATAATATGCTTCTTCGCGTATTCATGGAGTAGTTGTTAGGTTTTGAGCACTTACATCAGCAATAAACTTTTGGTAGGTAGGGGCAATGTCATAGAAGATGGCTGCATCGATAGATCGATTGCCATACCAAACCCGCTCAAAGAGCCGTGTGATCTTCTGGAAAGGAAGATAGAATTCCGAATTTCTCATCTCAAAAAGATAATCTCGGTTGGTTTTATCTTTTTTCCAGCTGATCTGTTTCTGTTGAGATAAAGTCTTCAAGGCCTCTAAGTAATACAATCGGATGGCTAAAGCAAAATTCTCATTTCTGATGGCTTCTTGTATGAAGTCTTCCAAGACGACTTCCTCTAGTTTATCTTCGATTTCCTCTAGGTTTATCGTGAGATCTCCTTGTCGCTTGATCTTTCGGTTTCTTGGGCGTAATTGAAGGCCCATGAGTTGCCGGACCACGAAGAAGGCCACAATAATTCCAATAACGATAAGTAGGAAAGTAGCCAAAGCTTTAATCAGATTGGTATTTAGACCCTTATCCGGTTTGTCCTCTTCTTTTTTGGCTTCTCTTTTGGCTTCCTGGATGTCCTTCCAGTATTTCGAATTATCCCGTTTTTTGCTCCAATCCTCCCATTCTTTATCGCTCAAGAGGTTGGTACTTTTTTCCTCCTGCAAGTAAGAGTTAGGAGCTGGACTTCCCTGACCAGGCGCACGGACGAAATTCAGCGTACAAACTAGGACCAATAGGAGTATTTGCCGTATGAGTTGAGCCTTTGGGGTTGATATGTAGCCTTTTTCCCTCATTCCTTTTCTAGGCCTTTAATCGTTTGTTTTTGACCTACTAGTTTAATCTGTTCCCTCAGGAAAGGGGCTTCCATGATTTCTCGTAGGCTATAATATTCCAAGGCAAACCCGGCTACTAGCATGATGAAAATGAGGTGAACAAAGTAAATATTCAAGAAGGTAAGACTGATGATCGTAATCTCATTCATTGTTTCCTGTTCGAAATTGACAAGCCAGGACAAAAGCTGAAAGAAGAACCAACTAATTCCCGTGTCCAAAAGCCCCATAAAGGTCCCCCCTAATAGGCTAAGCAAACAAAGTAATGCCAAGCCTCGCCAATAGCCACCGCTCAGTAAGTTAAAGGTTCGTCCCAGGCCTTTAGCCGGAGAAAGAGTTTCTTTTTGACTAACCTGCATCCAGAGCAAAACGACATTTCCAATAAAGAAGAAAAGTAAGATGCTAAACCACTGGTTTAGACCAATTACTAATGCAAAGACAGTTCCCATCAATAAGCTTTTAATAAAGGCAGCTACCCTGGAACGCTGATCAAAGACAGTAGAATCTTCCTCTTCGCGAAGTAGTCGTTGCCCCACGAAGAAGGCAAGTATTCCAAAGAGGAAGCCATTCAAAAAGGGAACGTAGCCCATAAGCTTTGTGGTTAGCAGCTCATCCAACATCCCCACGGATTCGAAAAAGCCCATTCGATAGAAAAGCAAGTCTGTGGGCAAAGCCGAACTAAAACTGAAAAAGCAGATCGTATATATAGTACTTGTAGCTAAGGCTAATAAAGCGAATGTTGTGAAGTGCTTGCGCAGAAAGACGAATACCAAAGAAAATAGTTCACCAGAGCTATATATAATTCGTAAATCTAGTCTTCGATCTTTGTCAGGAGGCAGTCGAGTCTCCCTCCATTTTGATTGGTAACCGATTCGAGCTTTGTATGTAGGGTACCAGACAAAGTAGAAAAGTACAAAAGTAAGGCAGATCAGGATAAAGATAGCTCGAACAATATCAGGAGTCTCCGTTTGTCGAGTTAGATAACCTTCAATGAAACCTGCCAAAATAAAAATAGGGGCAATGCCGAACATGATCTTTACTCCTCTCCGGGCAGATCGCTGAAAGGCTTGTAGGCGGGTATAAGTGCCAGGAAATACCAAGCCTCTACCCATGGTTATACCAGCGGCCCCTGCTATGATTATTGCTGAAATTTCTAAAGTTCCATGAATCCAAATTGTTAGAAAAGATTCCCAAAATAGGCCTTCCTGGATAAAGAAGTATTGGAAAGCTCCCACCATAATGGCATTTCGCACAATCATTACAATAGCTCCTACGGAGAAGAATACACCTAGGACAAAGGTGAGAAAGGCTACATAAAGATTATTAACGGTTATGCCGACGGACATACCCAGCGCTCCCTTTTGTTTGTACACAGCCATAGGGTCACCAGAACTGATATTCTCCATGGTCATCTCTACGTATTGTTCCCCTAATATGACTTCTACAAAATCAGGGTCCATCGCACAAGACAAAGCCCCAATGAACAAGGAAAGCAGAAAGACCAAAAACGAAAGCCGAAAATCAATTCGGGCCTCATACA
>JAHQWA010000592.1 GCA_019634045.1 Saprospiraceae bacterium | reverse complement strand
TCAGGATGGTGTTGTCCGTCGCCTCCATCTTCTGGATCAGCAATGTTTTCAAAAGATTCGAACTCTCTGGCATTTTCCACCTCACTAGGCCCCTGGTTCTCTCCTACTAGCATTAAAGCTAATGCGTTACCTGCGACCCAACCATCACGGCCAATAATCTCTTGGATAATCGCGCTAAGGTCTACGGTTTCATACGGTTCGTAGATGGTCCAATCTTCCGCTACCTCCCAAAGCGCTGAAGCACTGGTTTGTGGGCGATCGGTAATTAGTGCGTCTTCGGTGTAGGTTTGAGCATTGTCAGTAGCCTCTCCTACGATGGTGATTTTAGCTACATCTTCTGCCGATTTTCCTTCGTGAGAAAACAGGCGCAAGAAAGCAGACTCAATTACTGCTCCTTTGGGAATCATGATATCACGGAAACGGAGACCAGTCGTTAATATATTCTGATCTTCGGGTGCTCCTTCCCATCCTGCATCTAAATCATCATCGAAAAGGGAATCAATTTCGTCATTTTCTTGCTCCGCATCATCAGACGAAGCCTCAAAGGTCACGCCTTCTTCCTCATCCGTAACGGTTTCAGTCCGTTGGATAATTCTTGTTATGGTAATGGTCTGAGCCATTAGGCCCAGGTTACCTAACATGAAAACAAATACGATTAGTAAATTTCTTTTCATTACAAAAAGGGTTTTGAATTAATGAAATTGCGCATTTCTGCATGTGATCCTTTACTGTAAAACCCTATTGTGTTTTTGAAAGCCTATTGTTGGGTTGTTTTATGTAATTGTTGTCGATATGCAAAGGGGGCGAGAAGGAATTGGCGATAGATTCCCATGGGACGATCTTAAAGTTTTGATTTTCCTTTTTCCCCTTCAGTCTATTATGCCCATCCTGCACGATGAAAAAACCGTTTGCAAAGTCTCCACTTTTCAAGTTGGTCACATCGATCCCATCCGTTTCCGAAGTGCCATCAATTAGCTCACCATGCTTAATCCGGAAGCTACCCAGGTAAGGGTTATCTCCTGCTCTATCGTATACGGCATAACTGTTGTTTCCTTGACTGGAGGCCAATAGATACCCTTTCCCTCCTGCCGCATAATACAGGCAAAGTCCCTCCAAATCCGCCCGCAGATTTCCGTTTTCCTTAATGCGGTCGACCAGTACTCTGTCGTCCCCTCCTGAAGGCTCGGCAGCATATCGCCAAATGGCCTCCTCTTCCTCGGCGATATAGAGATACCCTAGTTCATGATCAGCCACTAGTCCCTCACATTGTCCCCCAACATCGAAAGTGCGAACAACCTCTCCCTTTACCTTTCCTTGCTTGGCCCAGCTCAATAACCATTGCTCTAGCACACCATCCTTACCGATGACCATCGCATAGGTTTGTTCTCCTTGGTAAAAGCAGAAGCCGTACACCTCATCCACTTTCGATTGTAGGGGCTCTCGAAGAATATCGGATAGCTTACTTGTTTGGGGATCGAGTGCTTTGATACTAATGGTATTATCGGTCCGATTACTCCCTCCGATCAATATCGTTGCCTCCTCATTTGGTGATGGGTAATCTATGATATCTACATTATTAACACGTCCTATATTGTAAGCTTCAAGTTGCTCTCCCTGTAGAGAGTATAGCACTAAACCAGATTGCTTATTCGTGCCAATAATCAAACTCTTTTCACTATCCGTTGGGTGGATAAAAATTGCTGCATCATCAGCTGCATCTTCTGAGTTGATCACAGGTGTCGTTTCAACAGCAGCCTCCACTTCCAGTTTAACTGGATGACAGCTAGACCAGATTACAATTCCAATAGCTAAACCAAACCAAATACTTTTCATCTTGTCTTCCATTTACGAAAGCAAAGAAGTTGCAAACTCAGTAGAAAGTAAAGAAATGATAAGCATCAAAAAGGCAACAAGGTGGGTGCACAAATAGCAAGAGAAGGCAACATTAATACTTGATTAACAAACCAAACTACTGATAATCAGATTTTTGCAAAAAACAGGAGTGTAACAAAAGGGGCCCCATTAAGAAATTGTAAATAAACAAGGGTTCTAGATATTCATGATAAAAGTGACCAAATTCACCCCTTTTTCCAAGCCTATTTTTTTCCGGAGTCGGTACCTGGTTACCCGCAAGCTATCACTAGAAATCCCCAAAATGGTCGAAATATCCTTCGAATCCAAGTTGAGGCGCAACAAGGCGCAAAGTCGAATCTCTGCTGCTGTCAAATCGGGAAATCGCTGGTTCAGTTGGTGATAAAACTGTTGGTGGACTTGTTCAAAAATTTGTCGAAAGTCCTCCCAATCTTTATCAAAACTAAAGCCATTATCAACGATCTTAATTAGTTGCGATAATGGCTGGTCCAATTCCTTATGCTGCTGACGAATGTTTTTTAGCTTTAATTTTAGATCCTTCAGCATGCTGTTCTTTTGGACTAGATGCAAGGCGTGCGCAGTCAATTGTTGAGACTTTGCATTGAGTTCTGTTTGCAGTCGCTGTTCATTGAGTTGGGTATTCTCCAACTCTTTTTGAATGAGTTCTTGTTGTGCTTGGTAGAGGGCTCTATTTTTTCGAATCTTTAAACGTTGTCGACTCAAAACAATCCCCGCCAACAGCACGAACATTAACATTCCCCCGATTACTACATTTCGTACTAAGCGGTCAATTCGATTTTCCCTTTCCAAAATAGCGATCTCTTTCTGTTGCTCACTGATTTCTAATAAACCCTGCATTTGCGATAATTGCTGAACACTCTCGCGATTGTATAGTTCGACATATAAATTGTGAGCGCTTTCTAAGTGGTCATGAGCATTCTTAAAATCTTCTTGCAAGGCATAGGTTTTGGAGAGGTCTCTTAAGGCGCTCTCCAATTGATAAGTTTGCCCAAGTTTCTGGGCTAACGCATAGGATCGTTTTGTGTAATCAATGGCTTCATCGTACATCCCCCTTTTACGGTAGGTATCGGCAATATTATTAAGATGGATCACCCGCTCTATTTCGTCATTGGTCTCCAAATTGTATTGCAACGCCAAGGAAAAGTACTGATAGGCCTTATCATATTGCTCCAAGTCTTCGTAGATGCTCCCCAAATTCCCATTGATCGTGGATAAGCCCGAAAAATCCTGTAACGCATCATAAATCTCCAGGGCACGCTGCTGAAAATTCAGGGCTTGTTCATAATCCTCTTGTTTTTCATAAAAATGGCCAATGTACCCAAGCGTTAAAGCCTCTCCTCTTTTTCTCTTATGTGTCTGGTAAAGTTCCAAGGCACGCTCATGCTGACGCAAGGTTTCTTCTAGCTGGTGGGTATAATAATACAGCTCCCCCAAATGATTGTAAGTGGCTGCCTCCCCTTCCCAATCCCCCGTTTTCTGAAAGAAGGAAATGGCGGAGGAAAAATGTCCGACGGCTTGACTAAAAGCTCCAGAGTTAGTGAAAATGCTACCCAGGGATTGATGTGCCTTAGCTAGGCCTTGATCATAAGAAGAAGATTGTGCTTCCACAAGTGCGAGACGGGTATATCGCAAAGCGGTGTCTGGCTGATAAGAAAGATAGATACTTGCATACTGATTCAGCGCATCAATTCTGTCTTCTTTTGTGGTAGCAGGAAACTCAATGATTTGGCTTAGGCTATCTAGTTGTCCAGCCTGCTCATTCCGCCAAAGTATTCGATCCTTGGGCAAGGACTGCCCAAGGGCTCCCGTTACAGGAAGCATCAAAAGGCCCCAATAGACAAATATATAACAATGCCTCATATGAAAAATCAGCATTAAGTACTTTAATCGTAGCCCTTTCTGTCCCAAAGGTACCAATTTTACAAAGTAAAACGACTGGGCAAGCTGAAACTTAGGCTGCCTCAAACTGTCCTACCGTATCATTTTTCGAATGTTATTTTTCTCACTTGGGATGCTGAAATGCGCCCTTCATCCTAATCCACTCGTCTCACGCCTCTGCTTAGCATAACTTTAAAGGAGTCATTTACATCACCAAACTACTGTTATTTATGAAATCGATCTACTATGTAGTCCTCTTAGGGCTTACGATGAGTTTACCCACATTACTTGGCGCGCAGCGTCAAGAAAGTCAAAAAGCCAAGGTTATGGTGCTGGGCACCTGGCATTTTAACAACCCCAATCAAGACATGTACAATGTAAAATCCGATGATGTTACTACCGAAAGAAGGCAGAAAGAACTAGAAGTGGTAGCCGATATGTTGGCGAAATTCAAACCCACCAAAATCGCCATTGAGACCGCCTGGCAGAGTCGTTATGATACTTTGGATCAAAAACACTACCAAGCCTATCGAAAAGGAGAATACACTTTGAAAAAAGGAGAAGATGAGCAAATTGGCTTTCGCCTTGCCAAAAAATTAAACCATCCACAGATCTACTGTATAGACCATCGCCTGGACCTTCCCTTCGAGTCCATGATGGGGTATGCGCAAAAAAATGATCAGATGGATATTCTTCAACCGATCTTCGGGCAAATCGAATCTTTCATTGGAGAATTCCAAACTAAATTGTCTGAACGAACGATTGGAGAGTCACTCAAGGTGATGAATGAGCCGGCGCTACTTGATGGCGGGCATCAATTCTATGTTACTATGACTCGTATAGGAAAGGGCAAAGAGTATCCAGGGGCAGAGGTTCTCACGAAATGGTATGCTCGAAACATCAATATTTTTGCCAACCTGACCCGGGTTAGCACTGACCCAGAAGAACGTATTTTGATCATCTTTGGTTCTGGTCATGCTGCTATTTTGCGGGAATTGATCCGGGCTTCGGCGGAGTATGAACTGGTGGAGGCAACCGACTTCTTGTAGGAAGGAAGTGGGAAGGCGGAACAGGGGAATATCAACCCTTTCTAATTCCGCCTTCCAGCTTTCCCGGTTTTAATCGTCCGAATCCAACAGATCAGCAATCCGGTCGCGGGCATCCTCTAAATGATAACGACTCATCTGGTCTCCCATTCGAGGAATCGCCTTTTTCAAGTCTTTATCTAAGGTCTTCAGTTCCGCCTTGATCATTGGCCAAACATCTGATTGGCTCAAAGGTGTGGTGGGTGGGCCAAAGAAGAATCGAGGGCTATTACTAGAAGGCTTGGGAGGATTCAAGAGCGTTTTGATGTGCTCCAAATATACTCGCTGAAGGTTTCTACGGTAAATATCAATCGGCTGGTTGGTATACACCTCTGTCCAAATGCCTCTTCGTAAACTTTGGCACATCTCCATAGGAGAATAGGCATCTCCCTTAGCAAAAGCGGCAGATTCCATCATTCGTTGCAAGCGGCGCGTACTCATCAGACTGCGCATCCAACGAGATTGTAGATTGCGAATTCGTTCCAGCGCTCCATTAGATTCTATTCTTCGAAGAATATTCTCATCCAGCAGCCAGGTCGGTGTAGTAAAGACATGCTGATTAAGAAATTGCATAGCTTCTTTTTGGCGAGCAGCAGGTACTGGCGTGAACATAGGCCCTTCCTGATCTGCCATCTTTATTTCATTGTATATTCCTCCAACATTGGTCACTACATGCCCAATGTATCTACCCCAAACGCCAATCATCTCTCCATACAATTCCGATAGATCGGCATAATCCTTAGAGTCCTTCGTCGTCCATTCAATTAGATTAGGGGCAACTTTCTTAAGGTTAGCCAAGCCGTATAAGCTAGCCTGAATCGCATTATCCCCTATAGACTCCGTCTGTGAATTTGGGTCTTCTCCACCAAATCCACCACCAAACTGGAAACGCGGGTCATCCACTTTTTCTCTGATCCATTTGTCCAAAGTCGCTACCTCACTCTCGGTAGTAGTAGCTCCTGGCACTAAGCGATAGCCCCAATTGATGGCATAATGATCATATGGTCCAATCTGCCGGATAAAACGAATGCCTTCATCGCCAGGCTGGGCTACATAATTGTAGCGAGCATAGTCCATAATAGTGGTGGCAATACCATACTTCTGCGTAAAGGGTCCTGAACGAAGTGAATCTACGGGATAAGCTGCACTAGCTTTCATATTGTGCGGCAGACCCAAAGCGTGCCCGATTTCATGAGCAATCACCATCTTCATCATTTCCCCAATTTCTTCTGCGGGCGTGTTTAGCGTTCGAGCATTAGGATTGGCAGCTCCTGTTTCTAACAAATATCTATTGCGATAGGAACGAAGGTGATTGTGATACCAAATAATGTCACTTTCGATAATCTCTCCTGAACGGGGATCGCTAACACTTGGCCCCACTGCATTCCGGGTAGTACTGGCAACGTAACGCACTACAGAATAGCGGGCATCTTCCGGACTAAAATCGGGATCCTCTTCCGGAGTCGGCGGGTACCTTGCGATAATAGCGTTCTTAAAACCAGCCGTTTCAAAAACTGACTGCCATTCTTCCACGCCGGCTTTGATGTATGGGCGTAGGTTTTCTGGTGTACCTGGGTCCAAATAGTAAACAATAGGTTTAATAGGCTCCACTAGTTCTCCTCGAGCATAAGCTGCTGGATCTTTCGGCTCCAATCGCCAACGACGGATGTATCGCTTACTATCCGATTTCAAGGCCTTTGAACTATAGTCTATTTGTCCCATAGTAAACCAACCTACCCTCGGATCATAAGCCCGTGGCGTCATAGGTTCTTCTGGTAATTTGATCATGGACTGATTCCACTGGATAGATAACACGCCACCGCGGCCACTGCGGGAATCCTGACCTGCTTTGTACGTAATCGTGTGTACTACTTCTACATTGATGGGAAAGGCCCGAACGGTATCGATAAAAGATTTGGAGGCATCTGAGGAACTAATTTTCTGATCTTTCTTGATTCGGCTAGGTATTTGACTAATACCTGCTGCCTCTTTCGAAAACAAGGAAGTCACATCGATCACAACCCCCGTAGTATCTTCGTTTAAAGCTGCAATTTTGAAGGACTGCCAGATCGGCTCAAAATTATTCACCCGCACTGATTCATGTATAGCTTCTTCATCATCAGCTACATTCTGCGTAGAAACAATCCTGACCAGGATCTTATTTTCCTTTCTTTCCCAGCGCACCATTTTGGTGTAAATCTTGGAGCCCGCATTAAGATAAGGGCTAAAGTTGCCAGGGATCGCTTTGATTCTGCTGATCCACAACATCTCCGTTCCCAATTCTTCATCTGGTATTTCATAGTACCATTTATCACCCACCTGGTGAACCGTAAACAGACCTTCATCACTTTTCGCTTTTTCGGTAATGATGTCTTTGTACGGTTTGAAAGGGGATTTTTCTTTCTTTGGCTTTTTCGCCGTGGTGTCGGCTTCTATTTTGGCTTCTTTCTTTTGGGCAAATAAGTTATTTGGCGCATAAAAACAAGAAATGAGAAAGAGCAGCGTACTGGCTATCACCTTAGCATAATAGTTCTTCACAGCTAGTTGAGTTTTGGTAAAGAAATCGAATTAAGTTGTTGTCTTTGAAGACTTTATTTCATACAATCTCGAAAAATACAAAACTAAATCAACGCCATCCTCGAATTTATTGCTCTTTTTGAAATGCTAATGATCTGACCGTGGCTAAGGAAATATCAAAAAAAACCTGCCAACTGTAACAGCTTTCCTTTTCCCGTGTCTAAGGGCAAAATTCATTAACAATGAACCGGAAAATGATGATGTCCAAAACGCACAGCAGAAGCTTAGTCCTATTAGGCCTCTGCCTGTCTGTATTCTCAAATGCACAAACCTTTAAATCTATGGAAAAGCAAGCTTTCAATCCAACGCAGCTAGAGGTGCTGCAGGCCGTTCAACAGATGACCGATGCCTTTCACCAGAAAGATATCGATGGGGTAATGAGTAGCTATGAGTCGAATGCGTTAGTCGTATTCGACCCTCAAAATCCCATCCAAGATGCC
>JAHQWA010000591.1 GCA_019634045.1 Saprospiraceae bacterium | reverse complement strand
GAAGCACTCAAAAACATTGCTGAAGCCTATGAAGTTTCACCGCCGAGTGCAGGCATTCTAAATTTTTATGGTGGGCAAATGTTAGGCCTTGGAGAAGGATATCCAGACATTGCTATCCAGGCCTTTCAACAGTTATTGGACCAGCATGCTGGCAATGAATTTCCCGCCTATCAGGGCTTAGCCAAAGCCCACTCTATGAAAGGGGATTTAGCAAGGGCGAAAGAAATGCTAGAAAAGGCTAAGCCCCATCTTCCTGAAGGACACGGTGGTGCGGCTTTGAATCAGATGATCCAGGAATTGAAGGCAGGGAAAACTATTCATTAGGGCAACTAGTTGTGCGTAGGTTGAATCTACGCACAACTAGATTTTCGAAGGACAATTCTCTGTCTTTTGCTACTATATATTTGTTGACAGTTTTAATACGACTCTTTTTAAGATCCACAACAAACCAATGAAAACGACCCTAACAACTTCAATGCTTGCGCTTTTCCTTTTAGTATGCATGGCTTATCTACAAGAGCCAAGAGACACCTTTGCCATAGGTAGGCACCTGGCAGTCTATAGTATCCCAATTGTAGTTATCATTTTTCTGAATAACTTCTTTCTAATTCTAATTCCCAATAAGGAACAGAAAGGCTTAAAGCCCGTACTGATTAGTCTTATTCCCTGTCTATTTTTGATCGGGATCGGCTCCCTTTTTAGACTCAGAAACACTTTCCTGGAAGGTTCTCTTTCTTCCCTGTTTCTCTTAACCGGAGTAGTCACAGCGATCAATAATCTTTATTGGATTTATCTAAGGAGACGACAAGAGACTGAAAAAAGCTCAGCCTCTTAAATCACGTACAACAGTAACACTTTCGTGCCCAAAGAAGACTATTGAGGTACTAGCTAAAAGCTTAGGCAATGAAACATTCACCTCAAAAAAACACTTATGAAAAAGAGACTTCTGGCAGGCACCATAGCGGCCCTACTGTTATCCGCTTCTACCCAAGCACAAAAAGAATGCCCTCCTGTAACCGAACTCAAAAAGATTTATGAGGCAGAACCAAGTTTCCAGACTGTAGTCCAAGATATGTTCACTCATCTACAGGATCTTCCAGATGGCACCCCAAACCCTTGGCGAGGCAAGAATATAGAGGACCTCTATACCTTCTTAAATGACTGGTTCTATTTTCTACCGAACACGAAGAACGGCCTGGATAAAATCATTGAATTCTCCATGCTGTACTACCACAATCTGTACGGCATGAAGTTCATTCTAGAAGAACCCGGTTACAGCTGGTCACTGAGATTTATCGAAGCGCGTGGCAGGTATATGGATAGTCCTGAGTCTGCCAAGGGGATTGCTACCTGGTTGAAAGATAAATCCATACCGCATGACGATTTTGTGATGCCACTTGGAGGCTTCCAATCCTTCAACGAGTTCTTTACACGAGACCTGAAGCCCGGAGCCCGCAAGATCGAAGGACTTGATGATGATTCTGCACTAGTTTCTCCAGCTGATGGAGTGATCAATATGATCAACAATGATCTAAGATTAGAGACTCAAATTCCCACCAAGGGCAGAATGACCTTAAACCTGGATGCGCTTTTGAGAAACTCCACTTATGCTGAAAAATTTATTGGCGGAACAGCTCTGGCTGTTTTTCTCAAGCCCGATAACTACCACCACTACCATGCGCCTATCTCAGGTACTGTCGTAGAAGCCCGAGAAGAAGTGGGCGATCAGCTATTTGGTATGCCAGACATACCGGATATTATCAATAATGGCAACATCGCATACAACAAGGATTATAGCGTCTTCGAGCATTTCCGACACGGATATCTGGTGATTAAAACCGAACAGTATGGTTACGTAGGCATGATTCCCATTGGTCTACAAACCATCGGGTCCGTAGTTTTCGAAGAAGGGCTAAAATCCGTGGACGATACCCGCCCAAGAAAGATTTACAAAGGGGATAAAGTTGGTCATTTTGCCTATGGCGGGTCCACTGTCTTATTGATTTTTCAGAAAGGAGCCTTTAATGCGGTGAGTGTCAAGCAGGGACAGCAAATTGGTTCCCTGAATGCAATAGGAGAGTAGTAATCTCCACATGAGTTATGTGTATTGCATAAAATCCAGGTTGAGGATTTTGAATACCTAAGGTCTTACGCTACTATTGTGTTACAATAAGCACAGGTGATCATGTGATTTCCCTTCACTAAAACATTCATGTGCATGCATATTCAACAGCACAAGCATCCAGGGTGGTTAGGAGAGAATCCCTCGATCGGCATCTTGCTGCTCCGCATCTTTCTGGGTAGTAGATTACTATACGGTGTAGTCGATAATATCTTAAGTTGGGAAAGGATGCTGGAGTTTTCCGCGTTTTTAGAGCAACACCATTTTCCCTGGCCTACGTTTAGCGCTGTCCATTCGGTATATATTCAAGCTATTTGTGCCTTATTGGTATTAATCGGCTATCAAACTCGTATAGCTGCCCTATTGCTTGGCATTAACTTCTTAATAGCCCTATTCATGGTTCATTTACCTGCAGGAGATACCGTAGAGGGCATGACTCCAGCACTTGCCATGCTGTTTGCGTCCCTCACCTTGCTATTTACTGGAGCAAAAGACATTTCCTTGGATAGATATTATTCCTAGGACTGATTAAAAGGCTCGAATTTTGTCGTTTTGAAACAGATCTTGGCAGTAAAAACTTGAGCTTTCCCTTTAATTTCCCGACATTCTTCTTCAAGATCAACCAAGTATTACACATTTCATGAATACCCCGGAAGAAGAACTTCAAAAGTTATTAGAAGAATATCAAACCCTCCTACAGGCTGAAAAGTACTTAGTAAGCCTGCAAAAGCAGATTCAAAAAGAGGAGGAAAATATTGAATTTTGGGAAAATGCAGTGGAGGAAGATTATCGAGGAATTGAACGTCTTGATTCTTTTTCAGTCAAAGGACTTTTCAATAAATTCATCGGGGATAAGAATGACAATCAGAACTTAGAACGCCAACAATACTTGGAAGCTGTCTTGGCGTTAAAAGAGGCCTATAAGTCTTATGAGCTATTGCAGTTTGAAGCGAAGATACTCGTCGATAAAATCAAGATGCTACCCCACAAGCAGAGACGCATAGCGAAGCTCATTAAGGAAAGAGAGGACCGTCTAGAAGATCATCAGAAAAAAGAGGAGTGGGGAACTTTCTTTTCAGAATTGGATGAAGCCACTCGTTTAGCCCAAGAGATTAGGGAAGCCCAAAGAATAGGTAAGGAATGTACCGCTAAGGTAAAGTATGTGCTTGAACTCTTAGGCTACGCGGAAGAACTTCGGGAGTGGTATCCGAGATTTCGCTCTCCTGATTATACAGAAGAGAAATCAGCAATTGATCGAGCCACGGAGGAGTTTTATCACTTAAAAATATGGTTGCGTAAATTTGAAACAGAAGTAGAAGACATCTATTTACATCAGAAGATATCACTCATCAGTCGTGCCAGCAAGTTTGAGAGCTTTGTGGAAGTATATCACAATTATCTGATCAATGATTGGATCATAAGAAGCAGAATTTCCTCTGTGATTAGCATGATGGAATCACTTAGAGATGAAATCCAGAAACTGGCACAAGCCGTGGATGAAAAGGATCGATTGGTAAAGGAAAAAATCCAAGCCTTGCGAGCTAGGAAACAAGAACTGATTCTAAATGAGTTATCCTAATTTGAACTGATTTAAAAATCAAACCTTATGTGGGTTTATCAAGTAAAGTTTCTCACCCTATCGGTAGCATTGGTATTAGGCCAAGTACTATTTGGCCAACCAACCAGGACTATTAGTGGGACCGTGCAGATTGACGGAGAACCTTTGATCGGACAGTCTATTCTGGAGCATGGAACGCTCAATGGTACCATTACACAGCTAGAGGGTAAATTTGAATTGACTATTCCAAGCGGAAAAACGGTACTATTGCATTTCTCCCAATGCTTTGACCAAGGTTATCTCCTCATTACACCAGATGTTGATTATGTTGAAGTCAAGATGAACAAGAAATTCTTTCGGAAAAGCAAGCGGGATTTTAAAAGATGGAAGAGAATTAAGTCCAGTCCCACGGTAGCAGGAAATAGACCCAAAACACTGTTTGATGCTTTGTGCTTGAGTTGATTACTCAACAAGCTTAGCTAGTTTTGTTTTCTGGGATGGCTTGAGCCTGTTGCAATACTGAAAGTTATTGCTAACAGTTAGCCTGACGGCTATAGTGTTTTCCACCAACCGTCTGAACTCCTGTTTTCATCATACATCATAGAGTATAAACCGAAGAAA
Source organism: Saprospiraceae bacterium (assembly GCA_019634045.1). Classification (GTDB taxonomy): domain Bacteria; phylum Bacteroidota; class Bacteroidia; order Chitinophagales; family Saprospiraceae; genus DT-111. The sequence goes on along the minus strand of JAHQWA010000591.1, from coordinate 1,965 downwards.
TCAGGGCAAATTAGGGTATCTTTATTCAATATGTCATCCATGATCAGCACTCCATCAACCAGACACTATATTAGTTTACTATCCGACACGCGCTATGCCTCGAAAACTTTTATCTAACCAAGACTTGGACTGGACTGCAGTAGTGGCCAATAATAGAATGAATCGCAGCCGAAACGCTATTGGGGTAAATAGTTATGCCCAAGATCTAGGTTTCAACCCCATTCAGTTTTTGCTGAAAAGGGCAGGAAAACAAGAAGTACGTTGGCTAGACTTGTGTTGTGGTGAGGGGAATGCCTTGATCCAAGCCGCTGAGATCTTGCGCCAAGACAACATTGATTTTCAACTAACCGGCATCGACTTGGTTGGACAGTTTTCCTCTATTCCGATGGAGCTAGCACAACAGATTACACTCATCCAATGTAGTTTGCGAGTATGGGAAGCTCATGGCCCATTTGATCTAATCACCATTGTACATGGTTTACATTATCTGGGGGATAAATTAGGACTGCTAGCCAAATATGTGCAACTACTTAAGCCATCTGGTATTTTTATAGGGCATCTGGATTTACAAAATATCAAGATTCACGGTGTAGACCATTCCCAAACAGCCATAAGGAACTATTTCCAACAAGAAAAGATTGATTATCAAAGTCGCCAACACTTGCTCAAGCTGCAAGGGCCTAGCAAAATAGCTGTTCCCTTTACTTATTTGGGAGCAGATGTTACTGCCGGTCCCAATTATACAGGTCAGGAATCGGTGACCTCGGTTTATGAAGTACAGAAATATTGAATGAAAATAGGTAGAAAAGTTTCGCGCTCGAACACAGGTAGAAGATTCGTGATTGGGGATATACATGGATGCTATAAAACGCTACATGTACTCCTTTTTGATCAACTTGATCTTTCCCGAAAAGATCAACTATTCCTCTTAGGAGACTATATTGATAAAGGTCCTAGAAACAAACATGTATTGGATCTTATCTTGGCCTTACAGGAAGAAGAGTTTCAAGTATTTCCACTTAAAGGAAATCATGAGCACTTCCTACTTAGAGACTTAGAATACAGCACTTTGCCTAGCAATTCGCATAGACTAGGAGATCTTATATCTAGCAAGGACCTCTTGGAAACTTACAACCGGGTTAATCCAAAATATATTGAGTTTGTAAAAGGTCTTCCTTTGTACTATGATTTGGAGGACTATATCTTAGTTCATGCGGGCCTCAACTTCAGTCTAGAAAACCCATTCACTGACACGGATAGTATGATGTACATCCGCGGGTTTGAAGTAGACAGGGCTAAAATCGGTGATAAGATCTTAATTCATGGACATACTCCTGTTACCCAACAAACCATTGAAGATAGTGTTTCCAACCACCTAGAAACAGGTGTTATCAATTTGGATAATGGTTGTGTGCTAAAAATTAGACCTAGCGGGCGGGGATTGCAGGGGTATGGCCAATTGTGTGCTTTAGAACTCAATAGCATGGACCTCAGCTGGCAGGAAAACATTGATTAACTTATTCTCCTTCTACGGCTAGTCTAAAGGATCGCAGACCTTCTAATTTCCTATCCTGATACTTCAGCTTAGCATTGTAATGATCTAGCCTTCCTTGTGCATCTACATAGAGTATGGTTTGCCGATGCAAAAGCAAATCTATAAAGGGTTGTTGCTGAGCATGGACCTTGGTGATGATCCCACTATTATTGACTTCTACTTCAAATTCCTCATTGTGAAGCGGATAGTCATTCAAAGCTACTTGGATTTCTCGCCAAGCATTTGCAGGTACCGTAATATGAGAAAGCAGCGTTTTATGCTGATGTGTTGGCCTTACTAGAAGGAATAGGGCCCCAAAGAACATTAAAGCCCCGATAATTAGGGTAGATTTTGGTACTTCCATTAGCGCGAATTATCTGTTATCTGTTATCTGTTATCTGTTATCTGTTATCTGTTATCTGTTATCTGTT
>JAHQWA010000590.1 GCA_019634045.1 Saprospiraceae bacterium | reverse complement strand
GAAAACACCAGCAATAGCACAACGGAACGGGCGAAGGGTATCGTGGAGATGGCCAACCCCATAGGGGATTCACCTAGTAAATCCAGACTGGGCTTCAGGGCTGTATTGCAGGTAAAAACACCAGCAATGGCACAACGGAACGGGCGAAGGGTATCGAAAAAGACAAAGTCGTAAGGGGACGTTTTGGCTTACTCAAGCCCCGGTCCGCTCCTATCCCTAATTTTTCGCATCTTCAATGCACAATCTGCCTTATACCGTGGGACTGATTAAAATACTAAAAATGAGCCCTATATTATACCTCTTACTGCTATGGATGCCATCTTCGTCGCTTGATCAAAAACCTATCAGCGTGATGGCCCTACATACATCAAAGAGCATGCGCGCTGAAGTCGCTTATACCCTTGATAGATCGGGGGATTATAGCATACAAACCGACACCTTGGAAGTCTTCCACGCCTTCCTATACGAAAATCGCGAAGCGCATCAAAAGTCCATTCAATTCCTGAAAGAGCACTGGGAGGAGGCTTACATCCCATTATTGATTGACATCCTCCATATGAGCCTGGATGATTGGTTGAAGCAAGAATTAGCTGGCATCTTAGAGGAAAAAACAGAGCAAAGCTTTGGAACCGATTACTTCCAATGGTTGCAGTGGATGTGGAAGCAGGAGCCCGTTTACAAAAGCTTTTATGGTGATTTCAAGTCGCGTTTGTACAGCTATATTGATCCACCATTTGACCAATACTTTCGTGATCGCCACCAATTGTCTACGATCCGCCTAGATGAGGTGGTATGGGGAGGTGTGCCACAGGATGGAATCCCTCCGCTGCGCTATCCCCATATGCTAACTGCACAAGCAGCAACATACCTATCTGATAATGATATTGTATTCGGTCTTTTCGTCAATGGAGAGGCCAAGGCTTATCCCAAGCGGATATTGGGCTGGCATGAGCTATTTATTGATACGATTGGCGGAGTGGATATTGCCGGGGTCTACTGCACCTTATGTGGGACGGTTATTGCTTATGATATGGAATATAAAGGGACAAAGCATCGGCTCGGGACCAGTGGTTTCTTGTATAGGTCGAATAAGTTGATGTATGATGCAGCAACACAGTCCTTGTGGAGCACGATAGAGGGGCAACCTGTAATTGGTCCCTTGGTTGGTCAAGATATCGTTTTAGAGACTTATTCCGTTACTACAACTACTTGGGGCAAATGGAAAGAGAGACATCCTGATACGCAGGTACTGTCATTGGAGACCGGGCATCAAAGGAATTACGATGAAGGAGCGGCATACAAAGACTATTATGCGACCGATCGGTTAATGTTTCCGGTCGCAAAAACGGATGGCAGATTGAAAAATAAAGCAGAGGTCTTGATCATTCGCTTGCCTGGCTATCGTGAGGATCCATTGGCTATCTCAGCGGCTTTTTTGCAAAAAAGAAAGAAGAAACTCTATCAGGATCAGATCTCTGAGACGCCCTTTGTTGTCCTGACAGAAAGCAACGGCGCCTCCAGGGTCTATGAGAGGATTGACGTCAAATTCGATTCCTATAAAAAAGGGGTACTGAAAGACAAGAATGGACAAAGCTGGACAGTTAGCGAAAGTAAGCTGAGCAGTCAGGATGGGAAAGTATTAAAACGTCTTCCTTCACACCGCATTTTTTGGTTTGCTTGGTTTAACGCACATCCTACTACGAGGCTGATCAAATAGACAAAAACTTAAAATGGGATAAGTCATCCCGCAAAACGGAATACCCTTCATTTCTTGGAAGAAAAACTGGCTGCTGACCTCATGGCGAGATTATTCAATCAGCCATAGCTCTAGTCATAAGCCTTTGATTAATTCAAAATCACCTCTCCCTGCCAAACATCTAGCCTGCTCAAAGCAGCCTCTTGGTCGGTCTTGACTTAAGAGTAGCTAGCCCACTTTTAAAAAATTGTATGGAAAAAAGAAGGCGAGAAGGACCAGCTTCCCGTTCTCATCGCCCATCCCCCGTATAAATAATCTTCCCGTCTTTCGGGGCTTGGGGCCAAGGTGTTTTGCCGGGCGGCCAGCTTTGCGGCTGCTTAGCCCGTACCCCTGCCATGATCTCTTTGACCCACTGTGGCGCATTTTCGTTTTCCACTTTCCCGTAGACCCAAGGAAGGGCGGGCGTCATCAATAGACTCATGTCTGGCATGGGAGGTCGCTCCTTCCCTATTGCTTGGACACGCGCCTTGAGAGCCGCTGCTATTTCGGGTTGATCTTTTGCGATATCCCGGCTTTCGTTGGGGTCTTTAACAATGTTGTAGAGTTCTTCGCCAATCAATTTGTAATCGCCTTGGCGGATGGCGGGGAAGCGTACACTATTGGATACTTCAAAAATAATTTCTTCGCGTTTGCTGGCCGCTCCTGCTAGAATTACGGCTGACATATCCACCCCATCTAAGGGACGTTCCTGCTCCAGAGTCCCACCACCGATCTTTACAAAGGTGTTGTAGAAGTCCGTGATGTGCATTAATTCATTATTACTACTGCCTGCTTCAATCTTTCCTGGCCATTTCAGGATACATGGCACCCTCACCCCTCCTTCATAATTGGTGTTCTTGGTGCCACGATAGGGCGCATTCATGCTATCTCGGATGGCTCCATTGTCATTGGCAAAAACAACAAGGGTGTTCTCGGCAAAACCGTATTGATCTAGCGCACCCACAATTCTCCCAACGGCATCATCCAAGCATTTTAAAGCTGCATATCTTTTGCTGTGAGTATCTGAATAGCGTGGCGTTTCTTCCAACGGCCCATGTATACCATTGAAGGGGACATAGTAAAAGAAAGGGCGATCCCCTTCTTCGGCTTCGTGATTAGCCAACAAATGGACCACCTCGTTGGCAATTAGATCCGTGCTATATCCTTGCTCATACAAGGGCTCCTGATTCCGATGCCAATCGTAAACCGCAAATCGGGCGGGAGCGTTGTGCGGTATGGTGTAGTTGTTATAATCAATGCCCCAGGCATAGAAGCCGTACTGATGATCAAAGCCCTGTCCCAGGGGAAGGTGTTCCGGAAGCCATTCTCCACAACCCCACTTCCCAGCAATCGCTGTATGATACCCCACCTCTTGCAAGGCTTCTGCTACTGTCCGTTCTTCGGTGGCGAGGGCGTGAATGCGGCGGGTTTCTTCGCCTTGTTTGTTGGTGCTTAGCGTTAGCCCCAGCTTGGCAAGGTAGGAGGGTTTGCCAAAGTCTTCGGTGCGCCAATCGGTCCAGGTGCGGAAGGGGTAGCGGCCGGTGAGAAAAGCGGTGCGGCTGGGAGCGCAGACGGCGTGCACATAGAATTGCGTAAGACTGACACCCTCGTCCCGTAAGTTGTCTATATGCGGTGTGAATTTCTTGTTTTCGTTGTTAAACCCTAGTTCATTCCAGCCGACATCGTCGGCAAGCATGAAGACGATGTTGGGGGCATTGGGTTTGGCATTGGTCTTGTCTGCTTCTTGTGGGTTGGTGCAAGTACTGAAGAGGATTAAGATACAAGCGAAGAGGATTAGAGATGGATATGATTTCATGTTGTTGATTTTGATATCCGAAGTTATGCTTTGATCGTAGCTCGGAAAAACTTCGGATAACTGCGCAAAGGCTGAGGCTCATCAGCTTGTTGATAGTATGCTAGGTTAGATGTCGCAGATGGAGACGGCCTCTTGTAAGCCAGCGACAGGATCTCCGGTGGGAATCCATTCATGCCCCACATAGCCTTGATAGCCGATATCTAGGAAAGCTTTCATCACCCTGGCGTAATTGACTTCTTGCCGATCCCCAATCTCACCTCTCCCTGGTACGCCAGCTACCTGCACGTGACCGATGTATTCTTGGTATTGCTCAATGTGATGAATGATGTCTCCGTCCATGATCTGGATATGATAGACGTCGAATAGCAGCTTTAGGTGAGGTGAGCCTACGGCTTTGATGATCTCAATGCAGTAGTCAATATGATCCCCTTGATAACCAGGATGTCCTTTCATATTTTCCGCGACTTTGGAGTTGAGAGGTTCCAGCACCATCGTGACCTTATGTTTTTCTGCCGATCTTGCCATTTCCTTGTAACCTTCGATGCAGTTTTGCAGGCCTTCCTCCTTCGATACCTTACTACCATTTTCTTGATCAGAAGTATCTGCCAAGCCGGTAAAAGTCATCACGTTGGGGAAGCCCGCAGCGGCGGTCGTCTCCATAGCTTTGCGCAAGGTGGCAAAGCACTCAGGGTGATGCCCTTTATTATTCATCCCTCTAATGAAGGTGTGACTTTTTGTTGCTGCACAGATTAGATCATACTCCTTGAGCATACCCCAATGTTCCACTGGAAACAGCTCCACTCCTGTTACCCCCAGGGCCGATGCTTGTTGCAGAAATTGCTTAGGCGTCCATTTCGGACCAGCATTCATAAACGGCCATGCGGCGATGACTTGCTTGATATTATTTTTAAGTGAGGCGGGCGGGTGTTGAGCAAATGCTCCGGAAAAAGTGGTGCAAAGGCCAAGCCCTGCCAAGGTGCCTTGCTGTAGAAATTTCCGTCGGTTAGTCGTTTTGTTGAGCATATTTGTTGGTTTTCGAAAGGAAATTAAGAAAATTCAACAAGCTACCTACCTATTTGCCGGTTCAATTGCTGAAGTGTGGAGCAAGGAGTTGATCTGTTATACATTTTTGAGGAAATGTGCTACTGCGGATACGTCTGCTTCACTGAAACCGTGAGCGACTAAGGGAGCCCCGATACCTGCTTGCTCTAATTTCTCCAGGAAATAGTCAAAGGGTATTACACCTTTCCCAGGCGCGATAAACTGACCGTCCGCAGTGCGGTCCTTGGCGTGAACCATGCTGATGTGCGGTCCAAGGAGGTCCACAGCCGCTGCCATTCGATATTGTATCTGCGGCACGCTGGCTTTTTCAAAAAGGTTAGCAGGATCTAAGATAATTTTAAGTCGATCGCTTTGCATTTCGGTGAGTAGTTGCTTCGCTTTAACCGGACTGGAAACGACATTAGCCAGTTCTGGTTCTATGCCCAGTTGTAGATCAAAGGTTTCCGCAATACCTATGGCCTGTTCCATCGTTCGACTCATATCTAGCCAGGCTTGGCGACTTGAATTCTCTGGATGATACTTCCACTTGTTTTGGGGGTCTCTGGTTCCGGTGCATAAGGTTAACAACGTATTGCCCAGAACCGCGCTGGAAGAGGCCAGTAAGCCCATCCGGCGCAATCCCGCCATGCGAGCCTCCTCTTCTGGGTGGCACATATTAAAAGTTGCTGACAGCCCTGCCATTCGTAAGTCATACCGGTCCATGGCTGTTTTGGTTTCTTGTAAAACCGCATAGGAAACCTGCTCCGGCATCGAGGCTAGTCCTAAACAACTCATGTTAAACTGGATACAAGTGAAGCCGTGAGATTGGATGGCTGCGAATGCATCGCTGACGTTCGCTCTTTCAAAGGTCTTTGCAAAAATACCCAGTGCTCTCATAGTTCTCCTTCATTGATTTGGTCTAGGTAGATCGATCGTTTTTCTCTAATCGACCGCTTAATAGCAATCATCGTCTTAGTGATTTCCAAGCCTTCTGCCAGATTAGTACCCGTAGGGGGCACTCCCTTTAGAATTACCTCAGCAAAATGCTCTAATTGTAGACGATAAGAGAAGCCGTCGGCCGCTAATGGGCGAAAATATTGTTGCTCTGGCTCCCAGTAGCATTCTACCTCGCTGCTTTTATAAAACCAGGGGTTTGGCGTTTTGGCGAATACGCTCCCATTTTCACCATACACCTGAAAACCCTCATGCCAGTCCCCCCGAATCTTTATCGTAAGATCCAAATGCCCTAGCGTTCCATTCTCGAATTCCACATCCACAAACCAACAATAAGCGCCAAACTTTTGACGCAGCTTAGCAGACACGGAAGCGATCGGTCCAGCCAAGTACCTCGCGGTATCTACTAAATGACTTCCATGCGCCATCATGTAATAGCGTTCCAGGTCCGCTTTCGGATGGATATGGGGAGCAAGAGCTTGCGCGCTCTTGATGGGAACGGGCTGCAAATTGTCCGTCATCGTATAACGATGTGTATTGTCCCCGTACCAGGCCTTTAGGGCCAAAATCGCCCCCATTTTGTCAGAGATGAACTCCTTTGCATATTGAATTCCCTGATCAAAACGCTTCATATGTCCAACCTGAAAATGGACCGGATTCCTTTCCAGGGCCTCTTTTAGCTGAATGCATTCCGAAACAGCATGGCTCAAGGGCTTTTCCACGAGCACGTGCTTTCCGGCCTCAATGGCCTGGAGTGAAAGGGGAACATGAAAAGCATCCGCCGTCGCCACAATGATAGCTTCTATTTCGGGATCATCCAACATCTTCTGATAGTCGGAAAAAACCTTGACAGGTTGCCAAATGGCGTTCATTCTCTCCAGTAGATCTGGAGCTCGATCACAGATGGCATAGAGTTCTATGTTCCGGGCCTTTTGGCAAGACTCGAAATGGGTGAATTGAGCGATGGGGCCACAACCCAAAACTCCAACTTTCAATTTTCGTTCTCTGTTCGTCATCTTGCGGTATATTTCATTATTTTCCATACTATTGCAAAAAACCGCATAAATTCATAGTTTATCGCATTCAAATGCATTAACAACCTCAACTTAACGCAAACATTTAAAAAATACAAGCGGCCATGCAAAAAGCGGAACGCTTCCGAATCATTCTTGAATTACTAAAGGAAAAACAACAACTCAATACCTTGGGGCTTAGTATTCGCTTGGACGTCTCTGACGATACCATTCGCCGAGACTTGTCTGAGTTGGAAGAAAAAGGACTATTGGTAAAGGTTCATGGCGGGGCTATCTCTAGGTCCTTGATTCCATTGCCCATTCATGAACGGCTTAGTGTAGAGCAAGAAGCAAAGGTAGCATTGGCCAAACGAGCGGTATGCTTGATGCAGCCGGGGCAGGTGATCATCATGGATGGAGGTTCGACGAATTTAGAAGTCGCTAGATTAATCCCGGAGGATTTGGAAATCGAAGTTTTCACCAATTCTCTACCCTTAGCCACCCTACTCTGCGACCATCCTCATGCAAAGATTCGATTCCTAGGAGGTAGCCTCTTTAAACCCTCCCAGGTGAGTTTGGGGGCAAGTGTGATTGAACAACTTTCGCCCATTCGGGCCGACTTATTCTTTATGGGCATAGCCGCCATCCATGAGCAATTTGGTGCAACGGTCCCTCATTATGAGGAAGCATTGGTCAAACGCAAGATGTTGGCGCACAGCCAGGCCGTCGTCGTGATGGCCACCCAACAGAAGGAGCAGGTGGTCGAAAAATTCAAGGTATGCGATATATCGTCGATCCATTACTTATTTCCCGCTTCTACCTGTCTAGTGGATAATCATAAAATGAGATGAACGAGGACCGCTGAGGATTACGATCAGTGAGGTCTTGAATCTTATGCTGAGTTCATGCACTAAAAGGTCTCGCAACAAGAGATTTGCCAAAGAAGCACGTATTTTACAGCGCAATTTTTGTAACCCATCCTTGGTTTTTCACACTATGTGAGTAGACAAAAGATATGAACAAGTAAATGAAGCTATTAATAGATTTCTTGTTGGTGGCAGGCATCCTAGCCAATGGCGTAGTGCTCTATCTTTTGTTACGGCAGCGAAAGCCTCCCTTCCCGAAGCAAATTCTCAGTCTTATTTTTTTGGGCTTGTTCTTTGTTAGTTTCAATGCTTATGGTGAGTTACACGAAATTAAGTGGATTTACCTCACAGGTTACTTACTCAGTGACCCGATAGGCTACCTCCTTGGCCCATTGCTCTTACTATACATTAATAGTATCTATCGGCCCGATTTTAAATTTAGTGCAAAGGTCATCCTTCACTTTATTCCGCTGTTACTGTACTTTTTTGGTATCACCCTGCCTTATGTTATCGTCGAAGCGGGAAATTTTGCCTTACCTGTTTACCTTTTGCATTTGATGGGCTCGGATCTCTTTCTCCAGTTTCAAGCCGTTTATCTCCTATGCTATACAGGTCTGTCTTGGCGAGCCCTTGGTTTTTACCGCAAACGACTAAAGCGGGCCTTTTCTCATCTGGAAGACAAAGATCTACGGTGGGTACGCCATCTATTGTTGGGAATCATCCTGACCATCAGCGTACACCTAGGCATTACCCTATATGAATGGAACTTTGATCTCCTGGACTGGTCCATCTCTTATCTGAGCACTGGAATTTTGATCCTATTCATCATTTACCTAGCCTATTACGGCTTAGAGCAGTCGCGCATCCTCTTGCCAAGTCCCTTGCTAGAACCCGACTCCATTGTATCTCCCACCACCGTAGCCAATTCTCCATCTACAAATCCTCTGCAACATTTTCGGGAAGTAGAAATCGAGACCATGCATCGGCGCATCCTTTCTCTGTTAGAAGAACAAGCGGTCTATTTAGATGAAGAATTGACCTTAGGTGCCTTAGCTCAGCAAATTCCCACAACAGATAAAAAGCTATCTGCACTGCTCAATCACCACCTCAACACCAGCTTCTACGACTTGATCAATTCCTACCGAATTCAAGCAGTTAAAGACAAATTGGCTAACAAAGAATTTGAGCATCTCACCATTCTTGCCATCGCTTTTGATTCCGGCTTTAAATCCAAAACCAGTTTCAATCGAATCTTCAAGAAAGAAACGGGGATGTCACCTTCAGCTTACAAAAAACATAGGGTTTAATAGGTACCACTGCTTCCAATGGTACGCAAACACAACTCATTCCCCATTCTTTTGTAGCAACAAATCTCCTCTAGGCAGGCAGGAGAGGAGAACAGGATTTGCACTGATCGACTAGCAGCAAGGCCGTCTTGTATCTCTCTCTTTGAAGTCTCTTTAATCACCAGATTTGGCAAATCATAAAAACAGAAGTTATGAAAGCAGTAAAACTAGGTCTATTATTCATCAGCCTGTTGCTGATCTACTCCTGCAAGAAGAATCAAGTCACAAGTAGAATTGAGGTGACCACTACGCTAGCAAAGGAAAATCCCAGCGATGGTTCTCTGCGCTCTTTCCACTGGTACATCGAGATCGAAGATATTGATGGGATTGAGCAAGTCACTTTGCGATTCTCGGACCACACAACGGATTTGGAATTCTCTAATATTTTCAAAAAATATTGGGCATTTGATGCGGTCAAAGAATTCCCCCAACCCTCCCATCTCGATTCTTGGACGATCACCGCAATCGTCAATGATCAAGACGGTAATATCTCCGAAGAAGCATTTACGATTGACTTACAATAGATAAACAAATATCCTACGCCATGGGGATCCTAAGTTTTCCGAGCAAGAATCGGGTTGAACCTAGGATATCTAGCCTTGGCAAGGGAAAATAAACGCCATAAACAATATGAAAGCTTCCATCTACAGGCTTGCCATTTGGGTCTTCTTAGCCAATACCGTACAAGCGCAATACCAACCGATCCCATTGGATCCAGCGCAGCTCAGACAAGACTTCCAAATTCTAAAAACTAACCTAGAAGAATTTCATCCATGCTTATATACTTATACCAATAAGTCTCAATTCGATGCAGTTTTCCAACAAATTGAGGCCAAATTAGAGGCCCCTATGACTGCGCTGGAGTTCTTCAGACTATTAATGCCGTTACATCTTGCCATTCGAAACAATCACACCAAGATCTACCCTCCCAACGACTATGTCGAGGCGGCCACCACCACACTCCCTAGGTTACCGATACGGCTATATTGGTATCAGGACAGTTTGTTCGTGACGGAGGACCTTTCCCGAGAAAATCAAATTGGTGTAGGCAGTCAAATCACCTCCATTAATGGTGAAGATGCCCTAGATGTCTTCCAGTTCCTCGCCAATCAATTGAGCACCGATGGGTTCAATCGTAGCTATCCCTATACCTTGGCCGGTCTAGGTTTTAGCCGCTACTATGCCTACTTTAAGGGTACGCCTGACGAATTTCTTATTGAATACAAAACAGCGGAAGGCATCCCAAAAAAGGCCCGAATAGCGGGAATACCCGTACCGGAAATCATGGCCACTAGAAAGATCAGGGTCAAAGACAGTCCCAGGAAAGATGAATTGGATTTTCGTGTGCAAAATAAGATTGGCATTCTACGTCTTTCTACCTTTCAGATTGACCCCTCCAGCAATATCACTCCCAGGGCCTATAAGACCTTGCTGAAATCAGCCTTCTCCGAGTTAAAATCAGCAAATATTAAAACGCTGATTCTGGACTTACGGGGCAACGGCGGCGGCTTTCCCGAAGCGGCATATCATCTATTGAGTTACCTTATTTCTGAACCGGTTTATCCCAGCAAAGGAGAATATGCCTTAGTAGGCGGTATTTCCCCTCCTCATCACTATGAGGAAGATATGTTCTTCAAACACTTTAACCGACAGCCCTTGAAATGGGATGGGGAGTACTATCAGGTGAAAGGAGCCGCCCGTACCAAAGTAAAACCTAAGCCTTTGACCTACAAGGGCAAACTACTGGTACTCATCAACTCCAGATGCGCCTCCGCTACCACAGAACTGCTCGGCCAGATCGCCTCTCATTGCTCCGCTACCTTTATCGGAGAAGAGACGGGAGGAAACCCCGCTACACAGGTAGCTAGTGACCTATTGAGTTTAGTTCTCCCAAATGCTGACTTGAAGGTTCAATTACCCGTCATCCGTTCGGTGATGAACGTTACTTTCGAAAATAAGGGACAGGGCCTGATGCCGGATGTTCTATTCCGCCCAAGGGTAGAAGATATATTAAGCGGTGAGGATACGCTGTTGAAATTTGCCTTACGACAAGCGCAGTCACCGGATGACTAAGTCGCCCGGTGATTGCACAAGCTAAGCGCCCTATTCACTCCGCAGCGCCTTAATCGGATCGGCAATTGCAGCCCGGATAGACTGGAAGCTCACCGTAGCAAAAGCAATCAAGATCGCGGCTAGTCCAGCGCAAACGAATAGGGCGATATTAAGATCAATGCGATAGGCGAAGTTCTGCAACCACTGGCGGCTAAAATGCCAGGCTAAGGGAACAGCGATGGTGATTGAGACAAGCACTAGACGTAAAAAGTCTTTAGACAACAGTCCTACTACATTTCCCACCGTGGCTCCTAGTACTTTGCGAATGCCGATTTCCTTGGTGCGTTGTTCAGCGGTAAAGCTGGCAAGCGCAAAGAGTCCAAGACAGGCTATGAATATCGCGATCAGGGTAAAAATATTAAAGAGGGATGCGGCACTACTTTCCTGCTGGTACATGCGATCAAATCGCTCATCTAGGAAAGAGTAGCGGAAGGCTTGATTCGGGGAGAACTCTTTCCAGGTTCGTTCCATTTGAGCAATCGTCTTATCCCAGTTGTCCGTCTTGGCTCGTACGGAGATGGTCGAAGTTCGGTTTCCTAAGAATAGAGCTAGCCCGTAAATTTCATTTTTAAGTGATTCAAAATGAAAGTCCTCAACTACGCCGATGATGGTAAATAGGTTGTTATCGAAGGGGTTTTGAATGCGTTTCCCAATTGGATCCGTGATACCCAATTGTCGAACAGCCGTTTCGCTAATGATGGTGGCCAAGGAATCTGCTGGTCGGTCTAGGGAGAAATTCCGTCCCTCCTTGATTTTCATTCCCAATGTAGGGATGTAATCTGTATCTACAGGCCAGGCTTGCACAGGTACTTGGTCCGCGGGATCGGTTTTCTCCTCGGCATTGTACATCGTTTGATTTCTGAACCCACCTGCCCCAGGTAAGAAGGGACTGATAGACGCATTTTCAACCTCCGCTAAGTCCTTGATTGCATTTTTGAAGGTACCGATACGCGTATCCAGTGTGTAGGTATCATGGATCAACAAGACCTGGTCTTTTTCAAATCCGATCTTTTTCTGCTGTATGAATTGCATTTGATTATACACGACCAGCGTTCCAATAATGAGGGCCGTTGAGATGGTGAATTGCATGACGACCAATCCTTTTCGCAACCAAGCGCTATTCCTGCCGAGGCTCAATTGGCCTTTCAGCACTTTGATGGGTTTGAAGCCGGAGAGGTAAAAGGCGGGATATAGGCCAGCCAAGGCTCCTATGCCCAACGTCCCTGCCAAAAGGATGGGCACAAACCACTGCGAGGAATAAGGAATACTCAAGTCCGTGTGCGCCAAAGCATTAAAAGCGGGCAACAATAACTCCGCTAACAATAAGCCAAAGCCGAAGGCTAAAAGACTAAGCATGATGGATTCCATCAGGAACTGTCCCACCAGATGGATTTGGAAAGAGCCTAAGACCTTTCTCATCCCCACTTCCTTCGCTCGATTGGCCGATCGCGCCGTGGAAAGGTTGATATAATTGACAAGAGCGATTAAAACCAAGAATAGGCCAATCACTGAAAACAACTGGATATATCGAATATCTCCACCACTTCCGAAGTTGGGCAAAAAATCATCT
>JAHQWA010000589.1 GCA_019634045.1 Saprospiraceae bacterium | reverse complement strand
TATTGGAGCGAGAGCAAGCGCGGTTTAAGCAGTGAGGATAATGCATCATGCTCATCCAAGGGTAAGGTTTAGGCAATGGAATCGCCAAACCGCAAGACTACTGTTCGTGCGCCTACATTCAGATCCAGCGCCTCACCTGTTTTAAGTAATTCGAAAATTCAGCACCATGCTGGGCTATCAGATATTGTTCCTCCAACCTGATCTTCACTTCGATAGCAAGGTAGGACACAGCCAAAAAACAAAAGCTCAAGGCATTGGGCATCATCAGGAAAAAGCCAAAATTTGAAAGCAGAATTCCGACGTACACCGGATTTCGGGAGTAGTGGTAGAGTCCCTTCCGGATCAGGGGCGTCTTTTCAGATTCATTCAAGCCCAATCGCCAGGAGTTTCCCATCTGCAATTGCGCGATAAAGGCGATAGCTAAACCTGAAAAACTAAGTACTATCCCAAGATTATTTAGCCAGGTGAGCTCGAGATAATCGATGGGAATCAAATAAAACACATAGTTCTTTTCTAGAAAAGCGAAATTAAAAGCAATGACAGAGATCAAGACGAAACAAACGCCAAATACATTTTCTATGAAGCCAGCGAGCCCGTGCTTACTCTTGTTTTTAATCGGATTAATACCAGTATTTTTATAGAGAAGGTACGATCTAAATCCAAGCAAAATACCATAGTAGATCAAAACGTAGAGTAAAGCTGCTATTTGTAAATAATTCATCCGATACGCATTCCATTTAATGAATGTTGAAGATAATTATTCAAACGTGGGCATAAGCAAGCTTTTCGACGGGAACAGGCGGCCAAAAGATAAATACACATCAACGGTATCCCTAATCAGAAACACGGGCTACAGAAGTTTTCTGATAATGACATAGAAAAGTCCAATCACACTGGTAAGAACGCCCATGACTATAAAACTTTCTCGGTAATCACTACCCTGGGCGATCCAACCAACGCCAAAGAAAATCAGCATGACTGCAATCTCAGTAAGGAATCCACTTATAGAAGAAACCGTAGCCCTTGTTTCAGCGTCAATCCGGTGTTGTAATCTAGCTGAGAATACCACTTGAATCAGGGTAAAGGAAAAGCTAAAAAAGATGAGGAGCCACAAGGCTGCGATTGAAAAAAGATAAGCCGCCAGACATAAAACTAATCCATTAAAAAAGAATAACCCCTGAAAAAAACGATCGGATCGCTTTTCAAAATAGGGTACAATTAAGCCAGCAATGGCTTCCGCGCCGCTAAGTAGGGCGATAAATATCCCCAGGCCAAATTTAGGCAAACCAGCCTGATCCCCAAAAATGGTATAATACTCGTCTAATGCACCTGGCAAAGCGGTGACCAAGGCAAGAAAGATGATGAGCCGAAAGACTTTCCCATCTTGTAGCGCACCAGCAATACCTTGCCTTAAGAGAGAAAAATAAGCATTCTCATGTGTTGATTCAATCATTTTCGCCTTGGGTAGACTTAGAGCCAGACCAGCCGATATGAGCACAGCTCCACTACTCAATAACAGTATGAATGGATAGCCTACTAAAATCGCTGGTGACGCCAACAATGAACCCAATAAAATAGCCATAGCAGATGCTGTTCGGGTCCTACCAATGACCTTACCATAATTTCCTTCCTCCCCAAATGCTTTCAACTGATCATACACCAATGCCTCAAAGGTTCCGGAAGACAAAGCACTTTCCACGCCCCAAAAAATAAAGCCAATTAAAAAACCCCAAAAGTTGGGATAAACCAACCAAATCAGATATCCAATAGCCCGCACAAACTGCCCGAGGAAAAGAATTTGCTTTCGAGAATATTTGTCGGCCCAGACGCCAGAAGGAATTTCCAACACAAAAGTAGTCACCGACCAGCTTGTCAATAAGACACCCACCTCCCAAGGCTCCATACCGGAATCGGTAAACAATACTGCGTACAGTGGATAAATCAATACAAAGTCTTCGAAAAACTTGTAGGCGTAGATTTTGAGTAAGAAGTTTTTCATGGATGCTCCCGGTCAAATTGTGGCTTCAAAGCAAGCATAATTATTGGCTGTGGTCGGATGAAGTAGATCTTTTTCAAATTCCTGCAAACAAGTATAGGTCCGGAAGCCAGCTGAGGCCAGCAATTTTAAATGGGTGTTCGGCAATAGCCGCCCGCCTTCATAATCAAAGGTGGAACCTGCTGGTTTGATAAAATCCCCATTCAGGAACAGCCCTCCTCCAGCAAGCAATTTGCCAACATTTTGGTAAACAGCAGCAATATTATCTTCGCTAAACAAATCATGTAGCGCCCAGGTAGAGACGATCACTTTAGGCGTTTTGCTAATTTGCTGTATCCATACATCGTTCGTCAAATCCCCTTGGGTATAAGTCACTCGTCCATTAAACTGAGCTAACCGTTGCGCGGCAATTTCCAACATGGGAGCAGAGAAATCCAAGCCCTCATAGGTGCTATGCTTTAAGCGGCCGAGAAGAAATTCGGCCAAATATCCAGGCCCAATCCCTAATTCCAAGATATGTATGTCTACAGTACCCAGCGAATGGATACGTTGTAGCATGCATTCGAAAAGAGCTAGGCGTTCAGGAGTTGGCTCAAACTTCTTGGCCCATTCTGCCGAGAAATTCTGATCGTGAAACTCATGTAAGGCTTCAATTTTCATTAGTCAAGTGATTTTAACGATACTTTTGGTTTTTGCTGTCCAATTCCATTTCACTACCCAATTTGCCCACTTCACTTCATCTACTTGGTCTTACCCACCATTTCAAGATAATATTGTTTCCGAATTCAAACAGAATTATGCTGCATTTTCTACCCAAAAAACCAAACCCATATGAACCGTTTATATTACTTACTAATTTTATTCATTTGCGGCCTCATTGGCCAAACCTCAGCCCAAACCGACACCGATAAAGATGGCATGCCTGATGAATGGGAAATGACCCACAATCTAAATCCATTCCTAGCTGAAGATGCGTGGCTGGACCAAGATGGTGATTTCGTTTTAAACTTATTTGAGTACTTCCTTCAAAGTAACCCTGGTGACGCTAGTACCCCACAAACCATACAGGTGACGCCTGGAGAAGATCTGGAAAAAGTACTGGAAAATGCTCCCGATGGAGTCATCGTCCGAATCCAGGAAGGTAGCTATCCCGTAAATTTTACGCACACCAATAGCGGCGGCGATTTGCGTCTAATGGTACAGGGTGGATGGAACCAAGATTTCAGTCAATACGATCCCTGTACCTATACCACTCAACTGGTAGACACCAATGGCTTTGAATGGCTCAATGTCATTGCCAATGATGTGAATGCCTACCTGATGGTAGAGGGATTACAAATGCAACACAGCACCGGTATCTCATCTGGCCTTTCCATCAGTATGAAAAATGGGCAAGGCGCCTTTGTGGTTAATAATTGTGAAATAACCAATTCTGTTTTTGATGGCTTCAGTGGTGCCATCGATCTATTCATCCAGGCAAATGCTACGATTGATTGTTGGATTGTCAATACCCTCGTGGCTAATAATGTAGCAACAGGCATCGAAATTGATGCGAGCGACAGTTCGGTAGTCAATGCTCACTTGTATCACAATACCGTTTTCAATAATAAAAATGAAGGCTCTATCATTTCAGGAGGAGGGCTCGATGCCAGCGCTTCAGGAACAGGCATCCTCGACCTGGAAGTAATCAATTCTATCTTTTTTGACAATGAAGAATCAGATGTATACCTCCTCGGTGGATCTGGCGGTACCGTCAACTTGGATATTAGTCATAGCATCGTAGGTGTGACCGAATCCATAAGTAACGTCCTAATCATGCAAGGCGACAATATGAGTGTCGAAAATCCAAAGTTCATTGATGCAGCAGGTGGAAATTTCAGTTTGCAAGGTGATAGCCCCGCGGTTTCCAAGGGTTTAGATCTAGGACTATTTGGTACTACACCTGATCTAGGGTATATCAATTGTACGACCTTAACAACCGATGTCCATGTGCCGACGGCCATCCAGGGAAAGGTTCAACTGTATCCGAATCCGGTACAGGATTATTTCAACCTGGCTCTGGAAATGAAAGAGGCCAATCCAGTTGACATTCGCCTATTCAACAACTTAGGACAACAAATAAAGACATGGTCTGAAGCCCTGCTTCCGACCGGAAAGCATAGACTTGCTTTTGATCTACCAGATATCAATTCCGGAACATATCATTTACAGATTGAAGTTGATGGACAATCGCTTTTTCACAAATTGGTCGTCCACTAAGAAAATCCAAACACTAACAAAGGTCGCTCACAAAACACAAAGCCCACAAGGTCAAATTCTAAAGCCTTGTGCACGCGGTGGAAAGTGAGCGCTTCTTTGTTTGGAGATCATTACTCAAAAAAGGCTTTTGGGTATTCTACCATTCCACTTATTCCATCTAGTCCGTTTTCGGCTAGGGCAATGACCATACAGTTCTCTTCTGCGGCTTCAAAAGGTAAGTGAATATCATATTTACTAGTCTTCTCATAACCAAATTTTGGGTAGTACTTGGCATGACCCAATAGGATAACTGCTTGGTGTCCTAAACTACGAGCAACTCGGTGAGCCTCCCTAATCAACTGTCCACCAATTCCTTGCTTTTGATAACTTGGTTTTACGGAGACCGGAGCCAAAGACAAAGCAGCAAAAGTGCTGTTTTCGTTTTTAATTTTCACTTTTGTTAGCAAAATATGGCCTACGACCTCACCATCCAAATCAGCTACTATCGACAATTCTGGAATGAATGCATTTGACTGTCTGAGGCGATCTACCAAAAAATGTTCGGTGTGATCTCCATATGGATGGTCTTTGAAGGCTGCTTCTATTAACTTGAATACCGCACTATAATCATCTGGCGTTTCCTGTCGAAGTTTTATTTTCATAGACAATAAATAATGGTGCTTTTACAACACCACAAAATAGTCATTTTTCCCTGCTTCATCCCATCCTTCTACATACTGTCCGCCGTAAACTTCATCATCCAACCACGACCACATTTCTTGCAGTTCTCTGTACACTTCAGAGCTCTGGTTTTCTTCAGGGAAATATTTATTTCTAGTTTCTACCGACTCTAACACCCACAATAGGGCATACTCTCCTTTATGTCCCCCACTAATCCCCTGTAAGAAGAAGGCTTTGGATCCTGGCACCGCATCCGAACGATTTGGTCCCCAGGTATCTGCCATAAACGCCTCGAAAGCAGTCGTATCAATACCAGGCTTAAGTTTCATATGGCGCAAACTAATCATAGCATTGGCCTGCAACCAATTTTGACTGAGTTCAACCCCAGCACTGATCACGCGATAATCGGCTGAGAGTTCATTTTCCCAACCAGCATTGTGTTTGTAAAAGGTAGTATCGGTATACAACCAGTCAATTGTTTCCCGTCTACTCTTATAAGCATCGCTTGGGGTATCTGCCTTGGGAAAGTAGCGATCTAAATCGGCTTGGCTTTGAAATACCCAGAAAAACACCTCTTTGGTCGTATTGGGGCCTCTATCACCACGCAGGTAATGCACCCTGCTCCCTGGCATGAGGTCTCGCCAGTTCGGGAAATAAGCATCTTCCAGGAATTGTCGATTTTCTGCCACGTCATGGTTGGTTTTGTGCCGCATAAAATGCAGGCCTATAACCGCTCCTTCTTGTAGGAAAATTGCTTCTTTTTCCTCTTTTGAAATACTAGAGCTTGGCTTGTCGATTGGTGCTGTTGCAGGAATGTAGGCTAATAGGGCTGAGATAGCTAGCAAAGCTACCGTAAAGGGCAGGTACGTTCTCATGGTTTTAGGTTTCTTTGCCCATAAGTGTCTTATAGCTGCTATTTGTACCCTACACGCTAAAGATCAGAAAACCCAAAGTAGTTGAATCTACTTACGATAAGTGCAACTTCATCCCCTCATGCGACGCGATAAAGCCTAATTTTTCATAAAAACGCTTTGCATCTGCTCTCTTTTTATCCGTCGTCAATTGCACCACATGTGCCCCTCGAGCTTTAGCGCGCTCGATGGCCCATTGAAACACGGTCTCTCCAATTCCAGCTCCTCTCCTATCCTTCCGAATCCGTACAGCTTCAATCTGTGCCCGTACCCCTCCTTGATAGGTCAAATAGGGTATGAAAGTCAATTGTAAGGTGCCAATGATCCCCATTGTCGCTTCCTCGATAACGACCAACTCTTGATTAGCATCCCGATCAATACGCCCAAAAGCCTCGAAATATGCCTCGGGAAGCGGTTCCTGATAGTTTTCTCTTTGCTGCCCCAAGGGGTCATCTGACAGCATTTTTACGATGTGAATCACATCTGCCTTCGTAGCTTTTCTAAAAGTCATACAGTCCGGTTTAATCCATGAATAGTAAGTTTTCAAATCTAACACTTTAGTCTTGAAACCAAACGATAATAAATTTCAAAAACCACTGACCGCCTTTGATTAGTTATTTCTAATGCTTTTCTTTTGTGCAGTGGCCATCGAAG
>JAHQWA010000588.1 GCA_019634045.1 Saprospiraceae bacterium | reverse complement strand
GCCTGGTTGACCGATAAAGAAGAGTTGCAATCCACATTATTGGGCCCATTATCATTGTTTTTCTTGCAAGCTGGCAATAGTAAAAGACAAGTACCAAGCAGCACGAGTAACACAAGTCCTGATTTCTTCATATTTCGATAGGTTTTAAGCAAAAATTTCAACAGCCCAAGTTGATCTAGGCTATTTATCACCACAAAAGTAAGGCGCACGGAAAGCTCTGTAAATCGCCCAAATGGGGTATTTGGTCGGTTAATTTTGCTTCTATTACGATTTTGATCGTAGTAAGTTTGGAATTACGAGAAGAATCGTATTACTTTGTACGAGAGCAATCGTAATAGATATGAAAGAGCAAAAATCCTATAGTCCTACCTCTTCAGAATTAGAGATTCTTCAAATCCTTTGGAAGCGGGGTCCGTGTTATGTAAAAGAGATTCACGAGCTGTTATCGGAGTCAAAAGAAGTGGTTTACACTACGACTTTGAAGACCATGCAAGTCATGCATGAACGTGGCTTATTGAGTAGAGAAGCCCAGGGGCGGCGACATCTCTATCAAGCTGCGATAGCCGAGGATGATGCTCAGAATGTGTTGTTAGACAAATTTGTCCAAAAGACTTTCGAGGGTTCAGCACTAAAATTGGTCATGAAGGCGCTGGGCAACTACAAGACCAGTCAAGGTGATTTGGACGAACTCAAAAAATATATTGAATCAATCGAAAAAGACAAATCATGAACGCAGTTAATCAATTGCTTTCCAGTCAGTTAATAGAAACGCTTGGATGGACACTCCTGCACTCCTTGTGGCAAGGTGCTCTATTTGCCATCCTATTGGCTATTCTCCTGGTACTCCTGCGCAGGTATTCATCCCAAACCAGGTATGTGCTTGCCGTGATCATGTTCGGCTTGTTTATTATTGCTGCTGGTGCCACCTTTTATATACTCTACCCCAGCGGGCCGGCTACCGTTTCACAAGCGTCCACAATTCAAATTCAGGATCAGGAGCAAGCCCCTTCATTGGAGGTACCTGAAGAAACAAACGCTCTTGCCAGTCCCACACAATCGGTTGCAAAACAAGATGAATCGTTTTCCGTAGTCACCTACATGACTGACTATTTTGCGGAACACCTTCCCATGATTGTGACCCTTTGGCTCCTTGGCGTAATGGTTTTATTCTTAAAGTTTCTGGGCAGTTTGGCTTATTTAGAAAGAATAAAGCACTATAAAACGGAACCATTCCCTAGCCGCTGGCTGGAAAAAGCAACCGTTTTGTGCCAGAAGATGCAGCTCCGGAAAAACATTGCTTTTATTGGTTCAAAAATAGCTCCCACCCCGATGACCTTTGGCTTGTTGAAGCCCTGTGTTATCGTTCCCATACAGCTCTTTAGTAAGCTTTCCGAAAAGGAAATTGAAGCCATTCTGGCCCATGAGCTGGCCCACATTATGCGAAATGATTTTTTTGCTAATATCATCCAGTCTGTATTTGAAATTCTATTTTTTTATCACCCGGCTGTTTGGTGGATGTCAGCCACCATTCGGCATGAAAGAGAGACTTGTTGTGATGATATTGCTATAACCATCACGGGGGAAACCTGTGATTATGCAAAAGCTCTTATTATGCTACAAGAACAAAGTTTAAGAACATCGGTACCTGCTCCTGCTTTTATGGGGCCTAGGTACAAATTCAATCAACGTATTAAAAGGCTATTTCAACAACCTACTGTCTTTGCCGACTTTAAAGAAGGTTTTATTACTGTACTCATTCTAATCAGTGGAATGTTAGTGATCACCTATCAAGCAATTGGCGCCGCACAGTTTAACGATCCACCTACGGAAGACTTGAGTTTGATCACGATTGATGACCAGGAAGCGTTGCCAGAAGCATCAACCGAAACCATCCCTACGGTCATTGCCACAGAGCAGTCCACTGTGCTGCCAAAAACTACGGTCCCTCCTGAGATGACCAAACCATCCATTGAAGATGAAATTGCGCTGAGTTCTGGCCCAGATCCAGATCTGGAACTATTGCTAGAGGCCATTGATGATGGGGATCTAAAGCTGGTGAAATTTATGCTTGATAAAGGGGTTAATATCAATGCTAGCACTTCCGAGGGTTGGACGCCACTAATGGAAGCGGCAGATGAAGGCATGGTGGAAATAGCTAAACTCCTACTCGACAAAGGGGCCAAAGTCAACATGGCAACTGATGAGGGCTATACCGCCTTGATGGTGGCAACAGACGAAGGTTATTTAAACGTCGTTAAAGTACTTATCGAAAATGGAGCCGACCTCAATGCTACAACTGACAATGGACACACCATATTCATGGAGGCCGTTGATGAAGGCCACCTTGATTTGGTAAGATTTTTTATTGATCAAGGGGCTGATGTAAACACTGCAGACAATCATGGTTACACAGTCTTGATGGAAGCAGTGGATGAAGGGCATCTAGAAATCGTAAAACTATTACTGGACAAGGGTGCAAATGTCGACCAAGAGAGCGAGAATGGAAAAACCGTTTTTATGGAAGCGGTTGACGAAGGACAGCTATCCGTAGTAAAGCTCTTGATCGCGCGTGGTGCTAATATCAATGCTCAAAATAGCAATGGTTATACCCCATTGATGGAAGCCGCAAATGAAGGGCACTTAGAAATCGTGAAACTATTGCTGGACAAGGGCGCAAACGTGGACCAACAGAGCAAGAATGGAAAAACTGTCTTTATGGAAGCGGTTGACGAAGGACAGCTATCCATAGTCAAGCTCTTGATCGCCCGAGGTGCTAATGTCAATGCTCAAAATAGTAACGGTTACACCCCATTGATGGAAGCCGCAGATGAAGGGTACTTGCAGATATTCAAACTCTTACTGGAGAATGGGGCCGACCCCAACCTCCAAACCAAAGATGGCCATACCGCCTTTCTCGAAGCTATTGATGAAGGGCAAGTAGGTATCGTCGAATCACTACTGGCACACAATGTTGATGTAAATACAAAAAATAAGTCGGGGCATACTGCCTTAATGGAAGCCACTGACGAAGGGCATACTAAGATTGTGCATATGCTACTAGACCGTGGAGCCCAAGTGGATGCCAAGGACGAAGATGGTAAGACCGCCCTATTCGAAGCGGTAGACGAAGGCCATTTGCAATTGGTGAAACTATTCATTGAGAAAGGAGCGAATGTCAATACCAAGGCGACTAGTGGTAGAACCAATATCTGGACCGGTAAGAAAATCACTTATATCGGCGAAGGTTGGACGCCACTTTTCGAAGCTGTCGATGAAGGGGAAGTAGAGATTGCCGCCGTCCTCATCGGGCATGGAGCTGAAATCAACAACGGCTTGCGAAAAACCATCCACCATTTGAGAAAAGATGAAAAAATCGTGCACGAAGGATGGACGCCCTTAATGGAAGCTGCCGAGCAGGAACATTTGAGTATGGTTAAGCTATTGGTAGAAAAAGGAGCCAATGTCAATGCGGCCACTACAGCAGGACTACGAGCAATAGACGTTGCTAAAAAAAGTAATCATCAAGGAATTATTAAATATCTATCTGCCCGAACGGCGGAGTAAGCATTCACCCGACTGTACTGGTGTGCCACACTTTATCTTAAATGGAAGTCTAGAATCAAAATTAAAATGCGCAAACATCCAGGCTAACGGTTTTTACCCCTTGACTCTGCTTATTCGTTTTTAATTTTGATTCACATTTTTATTTTGATTTAATGCTAGTGATGTAAAGAAGAAGTTCGAACCTCACTATTCCTCAATTGCCGCACCCTTTTCACCCCTCATAAATTGAATCAATCGGGTTCGCATTTGCTGCTTTCACGGTTTTAAAGGAAATGGTAAGTAATGCCAAGGTCACTGTCAGCAATAATGCCAGTACAAAGATCTGCCAGCCCAAGGTAATATGATAAGCGAAGTCATCCAGCCAACTATTCACTGCATAGTAGGCAATCGGGCAAGCGAGAACAAAAGAAATTAAGATCAATTTGCTGAATTCATTTGAAATGAGCAACATAAGTCCCGATGCAGAAGCCCCAAGCACCTTGCGAATCCCTATCTCTTTCTTTCGCTTATCCAAGTTAAAAGATAACAACCCGAATAGGCCCAAACAGGAGATAAAGATGCTGAGGAAAGCGAAAATTTTGACCATTCTCAACAAGCGATCTTCATTACTATACAAGGTTTTGATATCATCTGATACGAAGAAATAATTTAAAGGTCGGCTATCATCCAGTATTGTCCAATTGGATTTTAGGAATGCAAGCGTCTCCTGAAAATTAGCATCCGAAGTACGCAAGCTAAGGTAACGGTGCGTCGTATTAGAAGGCACCCGGTGAAAGTGTAAAATAGGCTGCACCTCTGAGCGTAGGGTTTCATAATTGAAGTCTTCTATCAGTCCAACTACTTGGATCTTATTCCTTCCAATCATGATGTTTTTATCCGCTATATCAGCCCAACCAAATGCCCGCATAGCTGCTTCATTGAGGACAACTGATTCACGTTGATCGCCTTCTGAGTCAGGCAAAAAACCACGTCCTTCCCTGAGGGCGATTTCATAGTTGTCGAAAAAATTAGCATCCATAAAAGTATAGCGCATCCGCATGGGGTCGCCCTCCCAGCCTTCTGGCTGTACAAAAACGTTTGATTCTGACCACCTTCCCGGCACGTGGCGAGACGCACTCAAGGACCTAATATTGCTGTTCTTAGATAGCTCCTCCCGGAAGGTTTCCAGTTTCAAGCGCGCTTCATCCCCATCTTCAAAATCTCCTACTCCAACCGGGATAACCATTAGATTGTCCTGATTAAAAGACAGGTCTGCATTCTTTACATAACTAATCTGACGCGCAACACTTATGGTGCCAACAATCAGTAATATGGAAATGGTAAATTGCAGTACCACGAGTACATTTCGCATGCTAACCCCTCCTGCCTTATTACTTCTAAAGGCTTCACTGAGGATTTCCAAGATCCCGAAACTTGCAAGGACAAAAGAGGGATAACTACCCGAGAGCAGCCCCAATAGCAAACCAAAAACGAGTAAGCCTGGAATGACCAAAGGCTCGGAGAAAAAAGGGATGACCAAATCCATATCAAACATCGAATTGATAACTGGCAGGGTGAAAGTCGCCAAAATCAATCCAAAAATCAATGCGATGAATGTAACGATAATCGCTTCAATAAGAAATTGAGTAGCCACTTGTCTTTTGGCAGCCCCTAACACCTTACGCATCCCAATTTCCCGAGCTCGATCCATACTTCTGGCGGTAGAAAGATTCATAAAATTAGTGGCTGCGATCAGTAATATTCCCAAGGCAATGTACAGCAGGATATAGCTATCCTTCGAATCCCCAACAAAAGTATCGTAGGCAGCATGCAAAGGAAGTAATTTGAAGTTGGTCCTGGCGGCCGTTTCCTCATCCCAGATATTCTGAATCAAGTCCGGGAATTTGCTGGCAAGCACTTCTTGATCTGCATTTTCATGCAAGGTGACATAGGTCATTAAAAAAGAACCACCCCAATTATTTTGAGCTTCTTCATACCTCGGAAAACTTTGAATAGGTAATAATATTTCCTGGCCAATAAAACCATTCCTAGGATAGTCTTCTAAGATAGCAGAGACGGTATAGACCTGTTCGAAATTAACCTGAATCTCTTGCCCAATAGGATCTACATCACCAAATAGTTTGGTGGCCATATTCTTTGAAATGACAATTGAATTTGTGGCAGTAAACGGATTCTCGGCATTACCACTTGCAACAGGGAAATCAAAAACGTCGAAATAGGAGGCATCCACGAAGTAGCATTCTTCTTCGAAACGTTGGTTAGCCACCTCCATAGTTAAGCTTGTAGCAAATAAACGAGTGCCCAGGTCTACTTCGGGAAATTCGGTTTGCAATCGTTCGAGTAAAGGTACCCAAGTGTCATAAGTGGGTTGTACGCCATTTGGGGTCACGCGTTCCTTGTACACCAAATAAGTATGATCCGCATTTGCATGATGTTGATCATAGGTTAGTTCATTTCTGGCAAAAAGTACAATGACCAAAGCTGCTGCAATGCCAAGCGCCAAGCCAGCAATATTGATAAATGAATTGGCTTTTCGTTTTAATAAGCTGCGAAGTGCAGTAGTTAAATAGGTTTTAAACATAACAGTCGGATTTTATGTGCAGGGTGTTTCTGAATGGAAGTAGCGGTGCCTACTTCATCGAAAAGACGAGGTGTTAAGGCAATAGTTGTAATACAGAAAATATTTTTTTGCCGTTATGGTGATAGGCTTATTGATCAACGCAATTGAAAAAATGAAGAGCGCATATCTGTTCCTCAGTGGAATCTCAACCTACTACCTCCTGCTGGAAGCCATTTTTTATTGGGAATTTAGTAATGCCCACAACCTCGTGGCTGTAGGATTAATAATGCTATTGCTATTTCACCTATTCACTGAAAACAAGTACCTCGGTATCGCCATCGGGGTATTATTCTTTGTATTTAATGTCTATATGATTTTTGCTCTTCTAGCGGAATATCACCAATTTCCCAACGGTGATCCAGCAGGTACAGGACTACTTATCGTTGGCTTCCTAGCTTTTTTCTCGAGCTTGCTTATGTCTATTCTACTGGTTTATAATTCCTCAAACCAGTCTGATAAATCGCCAACAAGAACAGCATAGCAGCTCAAGGGCTATAATATTTCTGTAACAGGGCTTACCAATCTCTATCGAGCTTAGTAATCCCTCTTCTATGTGCCTACTGTGCCTATGTGTTTGCGCCCTACCCTGCCCCAAAAAAGCAGTCCATATATTCAATCTTTTCAAAAAAAATCATCATTTACTTAGCAAATGTGAATATAATCCATTACTTTTACATTTGTTAAGTAAATAAAAAGACATGAAAAAATCTTCACTCGGAGAATTTGAGGAGCTCGTCCTCCTGACAGTAGCCGCCCAACACGATCAGGCATATGGTGTGTCAATCAAAGAGAGTTTGGAAGCCTATCTGGACAAAAAACTCAACATCAGTGCTATCCATGTAGCACTCAAACGAATGGTAGACAAAGGCTTTGTCACGGCCAGCTTTGGTGGAATTACCCAAGATAGAGGCGGGCGGCGCAAGAAGTATTATGTGATTACGTCCACCGGCAAAAACATGTTGGATAAGCAACATGAGATTCGCAACGGACTGTATAGCCAAATTCCTAAGATATCCTTTGACTAAACTGCATTGATGGAACAACAGCCACCTAAATATGCCTTGAAGTTCCTACGTTGGTTCTGCCGGGATGATTACATCGAAGAGATTGAAGGGAATCTGTATGAGCTTTTCGAGCTTGAGCAGGAGACTTCTATTGGCAAGGCCAAACGCAATTTTTATTGGAATGTACTTACCCATTTTCGACCAGAATACATACGTGCCATTGCAAGAATCACCCAACTAATCAACTACGGTATGCTGACCAATTATCTAAAAATCGCCTGGAGAAGTATCCTCAAACAAAAACTGTACTCTTTTATCAATATTGGAGGGTTGGCCATTGGGCTGACTTGCTTTATCTTGATATTTTTATACATTCAGCATGAGCTTTCTTATGACCGTTTCTACCCTAATGCCGACCGTATCCATCGAATTTACTGGAAAGCCCAAAGCCTTCCCTATTTAGGATCGGATAAATATGCCTACACTACGGTC
>JAHQWA010000587.1 GCA_019634045.1 Saprospiraceae bacterium | reverse complement strand
TGACCTCATCTATCCGCTGTACCACCACGGGTAACATATACACCAGGATACCAAAAGCCAGGAAGGCGATTTTCATTTTATCCTCGATCCCAAACCAAATGATAAATAGTCCAGTCAAAGCGGTAAGCGGGAGATACCTCAGGGCATCCACCTGTTTACTAAATAAGCCCCTAAAGAGTGGAATCAATCCGATCAGGAATCCCACCACCACAGAGATCAAAATGGCCCAGAAGTAACCTTGTAAATTCCTCCAAATGGACAACTTAGAATTGTGGATCAAGCGATCTTCTTGAAAAAGATCAGGGAAGGCAGCTACGACATGATTAGGTGGCGGTAAGATCGGATACACCTTTTCGAAATCGGTCGCATTCGCCAACTTGACGGAATCTGCTCGCGCTAGCGAATCCAGGTCGATTGGCTGAACAGTAGAATCCTGAAGTATAGAGGAAGGTAAGTGTGTCTCATAATCATCAATCACTGCGCGTTGTTCGGAATTGACTTCTGCCAATATCCACCAGACAGCGACAAGGATGACGAGACCAACTATTCCTAATACGAGATTTTGGGTTTTGGTTAATTTACCCCTTAGTTTGAATAAGGACATGGCTTTCCATTGGTTTCAATGCGAAATATAGGCTTTTTAAGCATATGGTTTTCATTACAAGACCTTCTTTTTGACACTGGATGGAAGACTGAGGGCAAACTTTCGGCCTAGACCGATCAAGTTCTCTTATCTTGCGCCCGAAAAGAAGGAATACATGGCAAATCAACTGGCGATACGATGGCAACTTTTTAAACGATGGCTGATCTTCTATCGAAAGGCCACTACCCTACGCCATGTCCGCCACCCCTTTGTTCTAGGTTTAGGAAAGGCGCTCTTTGAAGATCATCGCTGGTTCTATGCCTTTTCTGATGCGGCGGGCTTGCGGGATTACATTTACCAGAATCATCAATTGATTCCACAAAGTAAGTTTGGGGCAGGATCACAAGTCCTACAGGATAAGCAGATCAGGATCTCTGACTTAGGTCGAAGTGCAGCAGTCGATGAGGGGAATGGTCAATTGTTATTTCGTCTAGTTAATTTTCTGGAGCCATCGCAAATGTTAGAGATGGGGACCTCTCTAGGATTATCCGCTGTGTATCAAGCTGCTGCTGCTCAAGCTGCTACTTTTCATACCATTGAAGGCTCACCGAGCATTGCAGAATTGGCAAAGGGACACCTTAATGGATTGAAGTATAAAAACATTAAGACCTACCAAGGTAGCTTTGATCGAATCCTACCAGACCTCTTGCCAAAACTGCCACAACTTGACTACGTATACTTGGATGGTGACCACAGCCACATACCGACACTTCGCTATTTCGAAACGTGCCTGCCTTACCTCCATGAGAAGAGTGCCTTTGTCGTCGCAGATATCTACTGGTCTTCGGAAATGATGACGGCCTGGCAAGCGCTACAAACTCATCCGAAGGTTACCTTTAGTGTAGATTTCTATGATTTTGGCGTACTCTTCTTTAGAAAAACGAAGGAGGCGAAAGCGCATTTTAGCTTGGTTCCGAAGTCATGGAAGCCATGGAGCTAAGGATCAATTTCCCAGCTCTACATCTCGCTGCCTTTGTGCCTCCAAGTAAGCATTTGCGCCTTTGGAATTAGCGGGGCTCCACGGTTTGTTGATGCGTGGCAATTGCTCGATCCATTTACTATAAGAATCGGATGACTCGCTATCCTGTATCAAGTTATTCCATTCGTGGGGGTCTTGGGCGTGATCGTAGAATTCCTCACTTCCATCCTCGAAATGAATATATCGATGCTGCTGCGATCTTACACTATGATTATTCCGACCATAGGTGGTGATGGCAGGCTTTGTCCAGTCTATTAAAGGATTTTCAAGTAAGGGCCGGATACTCTTTCCCTCATTTTGAGCATTGGGTGCCAAGCCACAGAGATCCAAGAGAGTAGGATATAGATCCAGTAATTCCACGGGGCGGTCGCAAACCGCCTTTGCACCAATTCCAGGGCCAGCAAAGATCAATGGAACCCGGGTAGCCTCTTCCCAGAGGGAATGTTTAGCAAAACGGTTTTTTTCGCCAATATGATAGCCATGGTCTGACCATACTACCACAACCGTGTTTTCCGCATATGGACTAGCTTCCAGCGCATCGAGCACTTGCCCTACATAGTGATCCACAAAGGAAATGCAAGCTAGGTAGGCTTGGACAATAGCCTTCCATTCATCCTGTTCTTTAGCCCATTCTGTGGTTGGCATTTGTAATATTTCATGTAGTTGCACTGAAATCTCCGGGATATCTCCTTGATCATCCAGCAAATAAGGAGGCAACTGAATACTATCTAGCGGATGTAAATCAAACCATTTTTGCGGTGCATAGAAAGGTACATGCGGACGGATAAACCCAGCGGCCAAGAAGAACGGTCGATCATGCTCCTGTTGCAGTCTTTCTATGGCCCACTGAGCGGTCTGATAATCGATCATATCCTCATCTCTGGCCGGGTAGACGCCCCAGTCCGTCTGGGTTCCGGGTGGCTTACCAAACCAAGCTGGATCATATTTAAATCGTTTCTCCGGCTTAGGGCCAAAGCCACCTTCACGCCCTCCCCGTTCTTCAAAGACGCCTTCCGGAGCAAAGCGATGAAAGAGTTTCCCTTTACCCATTGTCTTGTAGCCTGCCTGTTGGAAGTACTGAGGCAAAAAAGTTACATGGGTAAGTAGGCTATCCGCCTCTCGAATCTTATTATCACTGATTTGTCCATAAATGCCGGTGGTAGAGGGGCGCAATCCCGTCATCAGGCTAGCCCTTGACGGGCCGCAGATAGGCGCTTGGCAATGTGCATTGGTGAATAGGGTGCCACGGATGGCCAAGCGATCCAGGTTTGGTGTTTTAGCATTGGGATGGCCATCCATGCAGCCCAGCCAAGTGTTCAAGTCGTCGATGGCGAGGAAGAGGACATTGGGAGGAGGGGCTTGCTTGTCTTTGGTAACAGAATGGCAACTCATTAAGCATAGGCTGAATAAGCCTAGCCAAAAGTAGGTAGTAGGAAGATGCATTGACTTGATGGTTTTTCGTCCTAAAGTGCTAAGCGCATGTTTGACAATTGGCAAAGGTTTCCACAAGCAACTGTCAAACATGCGCTTAGACTACTGAAGATAGCCCAGATATCTGAGCTTTCCCTTCCTGTTACCGAAAAATTAAGATTAGGTAGAGGAAATTCTTAGTACCAAGCATAGATCACATTAATCTCCGCACTAGGTCCTAAACGCTTTACCCCTTCCCCAAAAGAAAAGTCCATTGCCAAACCAATCTTCAATTGTGCATTGGACAAGTTTAGCTGTTCTCCACCGATAAAACCGAACTCCGTATGGAAGGTGGAAAAATCGGTAGCCAAATCTGAACCGATCCCAAAGCCTACCCAAGCAATTTGGCTGTGCTGATAGCGAATATTACCATCTACCCGAAAGAGATGGGCAAAGGAATCTGCTTTACTTTGACGAACGGGCAAATATCTACCCCAGCCAGAAATCTCTAAGAAGGAGGAGCCATCTCCAAAGCCAAAGAAATCAAAGGGAATATATCCGCCTCCCACTACGTAGTAGTGTCGAGGTTGCTTAAGGGAGTAAGCGATCTGGTCCTCCCCAAATTCGGAAGTCAAACTTAACAATTGTGGGATAGATACTCCTGCATACCAGATGTCTTCCTTGTAATAATAAATACCAATACTTACGTCTGGCTTCAACACAGAGCCGGGGAAAATACCTTCTTCCGGAGAATCAAAATACTCACTATCAGAACCGTCAATCATCGACCGATTTTGCAGGAACCCAGCAGCCAGGCCAACAGAAATCATTTGCTTGGAAAAGCGATCCAAAGGAATCATATAGGCAAATCGACCATAGAACCCTAGATTGGAAAGGTCTCCAGTACGGTCCTGCAAAATATGCCCTCCTACGACAATCCTACTGAATTCCAGCACCCCTTCAAAGTTGATCAACTGCGTATTCGGTGAATAATCATAATTAAAGCCATTCCCTAGCCACTGATGCCGATTGGTGGCAGATACGGCAAAGGTGTATTCGTCCAGCGTGTAATTATTCGAAATACTGGCTGGATTGATCACCCCCCATTGATCGCGATAAAGTGTATAAGGAGTGAGCAACTGAGCTTGTAATTGACTCAGACCGACAAAGAAAAATAGAACGGATATATATAAAGATTTCATGATCAGTTTTTTAGGTGATTCTATTTCAATAGGTAAACGATTCCTTTAACGACGATCGGTTTATCCCCAGATGTCGGTGTACCTTCAAAAATGAAGTAATAAGCTCCCGTATACATCCTCACACCAGCCAGGTTTTTACCATCCCAACCTTCTAGCATGTTACCTTTCGATAGGTTATCCTCTGGAAGATACTCTTCTGCATGGATCCGTTTGCCCCAGCGATCTACAATGGTGAGTTTTGCCTCTGTTAGATCGCGTAAGAGCGTGATATTCCAGGTGGGGCTCTTGCCGTCAGGCCTCAATCCCTTCTTGTAAGAAATAATCTCCGTCTCCAGGTACTTGATGCTTAGGGTGATGGTAGACTGGCTGCACAATTCTCCGCATACAGGATCCACATTACAGACTTCATAAATGAATTCTAAGTCCAGGTCCCCTTCAATATCAAGATCCCTTTGGTAGATGAGTTGACTGGACTCATCATCGACCGTGAGCTGGCCTTCATCCGGTTCCTGAATAATCGAGAAACTCAAATTCGAATCCGGAATGGATTGGGTAATCTGATCAAATAAAGCATTCTTATTCAATAATAAGGTCGCCTGGTTGGCTTCCATGGTAATACTTCGGTCTTCAGTGGTAGGAGCCACTGCATGGTAGACTTCTACGGTGTCTCGTGCTAGACAAGCACCTGTATTTACAATCCAATAGAAGGTGTTAACTCCATTGACCAAAGAATCTACGAAGGAATTCGGGTCACTATCGTCTTCAATGAAGGCAGGTGAGGTGGTAAACCAAGTGCCTGTTGCCCCTTCGGGCATTACACCTTCTAAAACGAATGAGCCATCTCCACATAGGGTTACATCTTCGCCAGCTGATACCTCACCGGCACCGCCATCTAAAGTGACGACTAGTGGGCCAAGTTGTTCAGAATCACACCCTCCGATATTATAAGCCACCAAATACTCTCCGACATCTGCTGCACCGAAGTTATTGACAATCAATTCAGGAACAGTGGTAGTAATAATACCTTTCGGTGTTTCCCAAACATAGGATGGATCGCCATCAATCTGCAGTTCTACCTTCAATTCTAATTGTTGCCCAGGGCACAAGGTGGAATTGGTGGCAATCAATTGCGCGGGTCCAGTAGGTGCCGGTGCGAAAGAGAAAGGTGTTCCCGGAGCTACATCCAAGCAAGAATTATTGAAGTCTATGAGTCCATTCCCATCATCCTTTCCTACGACAGCCGATAGATAATACTCCACATTCGGAGATAAGGCACTGGTGTAGGCAATAGTAGGATCGGTAGACACATTTAAGATGGAGCTACCCAGCATGTCACCACTTGCATTATGGATGACGAACAGTCGTACTTCTCCCTCTCCCACCACTTCATTGGTTGGATCATAGGTAGCCATCAACAATTGAGACTGACAACCCATCAATTTTTCCTGCCCCATCGTCCCCACTGCCAAGGCACAAGGGTCGAAACAAGTAATGGAAACTTCTAGGATATTCTGGCATTGATCCGCATCTGTAACGGTAAGGGTATACGTGCCCTCCCCTACTCCACTGAGATTCTGATCTGTGCTTCCGTTTGACCAACTGAAGGAAAATGGTTCGGCGCCTCCTTGTAAATCAATCAGGGCACTTCCACTAGCCTCTCCACAAATACTTTGCTCCGTGGACACCAAGCTTAGCACGGGCGCGGGTTTCCCCTCTACCTCTATATCTTCCAAGGTAAGGCTGCATCCTGCAGCATCTCGTATCGTCACCTGGTAGATGCCAGCGGCGACGCCAGTTGGATTTTGTTCATCATCGTCATCTCCTTGGCCATCTATGCTCCAATCAAAGGTGTAAGGTTCCGTACCCCCACTCAGTTCGAGTAGGATGCTACCATTTGCTGTGGCACAGCTTGCTGTTTGCGTTTCGGCACTCGCTGACAATTCTGTGGTATTAAAAACGGTAAAAGCATCTTGATAATCACAGCCACTTGCATCAGTGATCGTTACTCCATATTCCCCTCCTTCTACATCAACTAGATCTTCGGTAGTAGCCCCATTAGACCAATTAAATTCGTAGGGCTGAATACCTCCGACCATAGTAATGTCAATACTACCATTGGATATGCCTGAACAAGCCGCTTCGGTAACTTGAAAATCTTCTATGAATAAGGCTGGAGGTTCCGTCAAAATGAAAGTTGTATCCAATAGACAGTCGTTGCCATCGCGCAGGAATAAGGTATATTCTCCGGCAGGGAGTGCATTATTGACTGGCGTATCCCGGTCATTGGACCATTCAAAACGATATCCGCCCGTCCCACCGGATGCTTGTATGACAATTCCGCCATCAAATGCGCCAGCGCAGCTAATTGGCAATATGGTCGCATCTATCGTGAGAGGTGGTGGCGTTTCTACCGTAGCTTGTCCAACTTCTTCGCAATTATTGGCATCCGTTACTGTAAAGGAATATTCGCCAGCTAACAAATCGCCTCGTGTAGTAGCAGTAGATTGATCATCCCAAAGTATGCTATAGGGTGGAATACCTCTAGAAATTTCCAAGCTAATGGTTCCGTCGGCAGCGTCTACACAAGTAGTATTGGTAGCCGTGGCTATGATTTCGAGTCCCTGGGGCTGATTGACGGTTCTTTCATGAATCGTAGAACAGTCATTTTCATCAGTAACCGTAACCGTATAAATTCCAGGCCCAATGTTTTGTAATTCAGACGTTTGATCTCCGGTATTCCAGGCATAGCTATATTCACCTGTACCACCAGTCACCGTTAAGCTAATGCCTCCATCTGTTCCATCGCCACAAGCCGTCGCATCGGTCACCACAGACTGGACCTCCAACCCTAGCGGCTCACTAATGCTAAATATCGTACTCTCATAAACACAACCATTGGCATCCGTTACTACCACACTATAATCTCCAGCTGTCAAAGCTTGAATATCCTGGCTAGTCGCACCATTGGACCAATCAAAAGTAAAGGGAGCCGTCCCACCAATTAGTGTAATTTCTACTCGACCATCTGCCTCACCAGCACAGGTAATATTAGTTATATCTGGAACGATTTCCAGCGAATCAGGGGTACCGATTTCTGCTTGGGTCAAGAAGGTACAATCATTGGCATCTGAAACTGTCACATCGTATACTCCAGCCGACAAGTTAATCCGATCTTGTTCGCTACTTCCATCCGACCACAAAATCGTATAGGGCGCTAGTCCACCACTGATGGCCAAGCTAGCCGTCCCATCCGACTCACCAAAGCAGCTTACTGGTGTTGCGCTAAGGTCTGCACTGATGCTGGAAGGTTCACTAACATCAAAACTTGCTACCTGCTCACAATCGTTTTGGTCCGTTACGGTTAGGATATAGGTTCCTCCGCTTAAACCCGTAAGATTAGGATCAGTGCCCCCCGTAGACCATAAGTAACTATAGTCACCAGTCCCACCACTAACACTTATTGTAATGGTTCCGTCCGGAGCACTATCGCAGGAGCTTGCATCCGTTACCGTGCCATCAATGATTATTTCTTCTGGTTCCGTTATGTTAAAGTCTCCGGACTGCAGCACACAATCATTGGCATCCGTCACTACCAGGCTATAAACTCCGGGGCCCAAATCACTTAGTGTGGGCGTAGTTGCGGCATTTGACCAAGCATAGCTATAGGGTGGTGTGCCGCCACTCAGCTGCGGGTCGATCGAGCCATTTTGATCACCAAAACAAGTGATATTTACAAT
>JAHQWA010000586.1 GCA_019634045.1 Saprospiraceae bacterium | reverse complement strand
ATCCGGTTGGGCTGACCTCCAAATGGCCGATCCAAGTGATCAAGAAGCAAAGGGAGGGGATGTGGCATGGGATGCTGCATGCACAAGTAACGGGAATCGATGTATTTGTGGTACACCTCAGTCCCGCCGACTGGAAAACCAGAAAAAGAGAAGCTCAGATCATTACCCAACAAATCGAAGCACTGAACAACGACAAATACCTCATACTGGGAGACTTCAATGCCCTATCCCCGATGGATGAAGATATTAACCGAGAAAAAAAGGCTCTGCTAGCACGCTATAAAATCGGGGACGCAAAGAACGAAAAACACCAGAACCTGCGTCACAACTACTGGGATTATACGGCCATGTCCACCTTTTTTGCGGCGGGACTCCTGGATGTCAGCATGCCTTTTCTCCAGCCCGCGGAGCGCTTCAGCTTCCCCGCTCCTGCCTTGGTCAATATCTGGCAGACCGAGTCAGAGATTAAACGCAACCGGCAGCGGATCGACTATATTCTGGCAAGCCCACTACTGGCCAAATCATGTGTCTATTCCAGGGTGTTAAATGGACCGGAAACGGCTCAATTATCTGACCATTATCCAGTAGTGGCGGATTTTATTTGGCCTTAATGCTGGGCTTAGGCGCTCAGATTATTACCTTGCTTTATGAAAGTAGATCTCTAGAAGACAGAAGCGAGAAGACAGACATCATTAGTTAGCTAGGGCGCTTCCCTCAGCGAATCTGACATCTGACATCTGACATCTGACATCTGACATCTGACATCTAGTCCTACAACCTGGCCTCTATCATCAAGCATTAGAATCCTACAAACATGAAAGACTTCAACAATAAAACAGTTTGGATAACGGGAGCTTCGGAAGGCATTGGAAAAGAATTGGCCATACAACTGGCAAAGGTTGGGGCCAAAATTATCCTGACAGCCCGAAATACTGAAAAGCTACAGG
Source organism: Saprospiraceae bacterium (assembly GCA_019634045.1). Classification (GTDB taxonomy): domain Bacteria; phylum Bacteroidota; class Bacteroidia; order Chitinophagales; family Saprospiraceae; genus DT-111. The sequence goes on along the minus strand of JAHQWA010000586.1, from coordinate 33,076 downwards.
CAGTAAAGGATAGTTTGGCCGGTTCGGGGCATTTCGTATACCCGATGGATCTGTTAAAGGTAGAGACGATTCCTAATGCCGTAGAGGAGATCCTATCTAAAGTGGATGCCATTGACATCTTGGTCAATAATGCGGGGATTTCACAGCGATCCTTGGCCAAAGATACCTTGATGGAGGTGGACCGAAAAATCATGGAGCTGGACTATTTTGCCGCCATTGCCATGACTAAATCCACCTTGCCGCATATGATGGAAAGGAAAGCGGGCATGATTATCACCATCAGTAGTGTGGCTGGGAAGCTGGGGACACCGATGCGGACGGCTTATTGCGCCGCCAAACATGCCGTGATTGGCTTTATGGACGCGCTGCGTTCCGAAGTGCATGCCGACAATATCAAAGTCATGGTGGTCACGCCAGGCTCCGTCAGGACCAATATCTCTATCAATGCGCTGGAAGGAGATGGCCAAAAACACAATGTCACTGATCCATTGATTGAGAATGGAATTCCCGTGGAAGCGTGTGCGGCCAGGATTATTAATGGTATCAAAAATGAGACACCGGAGCTACTCATTGCTAGAGGGAAAGAAAGATTGGCAGTCTACCTGAGACGCTTCTTCCCTACCCTATTGTTCAAAATGATGACCAAGCTGAAGGCGACTTGATGTAGTTGATAGCCTATCTTTTCTGTGGGAAATTTCAAATGGAGCTAATTTTCTCTCAACTATCAGAAACCTACTAATGTTTCTTAGTGGATAATGCGGAAGTGCTTCTTAGCAGGGCGTTTGTCAGTATCGACCAAAAATAATCTTTAGCTATGCATCTAGATCTCCTTAAGATTTTTCCCTATAAACTAGTTATACTCCTATCGCTATTCAGCCTTAAGCTCTTGTCTCAAAACCATCTGTACAGTACCGAGCAGTTTGGCATAGATGGGGCTATGTTGGGTGGTGCAGTGGTAGCGGGTACGGATGATGTGAGTATGACTTTTTACAACCCAGCCTCTATTCATGAAGTACCCACTCAGTTTAGTGTCTCCATCATACAACCCCGCGTTCGGACTTTTGGATTTCGAGAATTTTGGGGGAACAATCAACCCAGTCCATTGGATCGGGATTTTAGTCAAAAACCCGATTTGATTTCCTTTAAGTTTAAGATCAGAAACCTTGACATAGCCTTCCTAAAGATCAGCAAGAGTGATTTCTCGGATGTGTTCACGGCTGAGCAGGAGTCCTTAAATGCCAACCAGCAAAGCACCCAGTATTTCGACTATGAGTATCGCGGAGAGGATGATTGGTTTGGCCTGGGCACTAATTTTAAGTTAGGGCCTAAACTCTATTTTGGGGTAAGTCAATTTGTCCGCAATTTTGATTTTTCATACCGGAATAGAGTATTCTCAGAAGAATTGGATGTCAATCAAGCTAATCCGTTAACCCAGTTTTTCGACTTTAACTTTGATGGCTCCTACAGCAATATAGGATTAGTTACAAAAATTGGGTTTCTGCTAGATACAGAAGTGCATGATATCGGTTTTACCGTTACCACCCCTACCTACCTGCGACTGATTCGGGGAGGAAACTTCTTTAATGTTAGAGCCAATTCAGAAGATGGTGAAGTAGCGGTTGACCAAGTTATTGACAATGAAATAGATCCAACTATAGAAACCCCCTGGGAGTTCAACCTTGGCTATAGCCTAACCCTCAATCCCAACCAGAAAATATGGCTCAATACTAGCTACCATACAAAAGTCAGGGAATATACAATGGCTACTGTCGAAACCCTGGGCTCCACTACCGATTGGAGGAATGGTAGTAAAGAGGTATTTAATTTCTCTATGGGTTACTCGCATAGTGTAAACAACAATCTTCATCTCTCCGCTGCGGTTCGCACTAATAATTTCGCTTACGAAAATATTTCAACACCCCAGGGCACTGTCAGAAATACCATTTTTGATGGGAATCATATACACTATGTCGTAGGCTCCAAAATCAACTTCAATAGAAGTACCATTTTATTGGGCGTTGATTACGGTACGATACGCAGTATTCCAGATGAAGGGAATTTCCAACAGTTTTCTAATATCGATGTTCTGGCTCCCAACTTGAGTGGCTTAAAGAAAAACAACCTCAGCGTATTGCTTACCTATGGCTTTATTCTGGATAGCATAAGGAAGCCTAGAGATTGAATTTGATTACGCTAAGCTCGACTTTGGTACTTTTCGCCTAAATAAATAATGGTATAGCCACCACTGAGAGCGGGTTGCCCGGCAAGAAACCGTTTGACGGAGGGGTTCTTTTTTTTCAAGAATTTTGCTTCCGTTTTTTCGACTGAAAAAGGAAGTTGCCGAAGGCAATCAAAACATTAAATATTCATTATCAATACCTTATAAATCTACACAGCACCTTGCAATATAGCTATTAAACACTCGTTATCAGAAGAGTAGAAATAGCTGCCGAATATATTCTCCTCTTCAATAGAAATTTCAAGCTTTTTAAAAGGCTAAGGTTCAACTCAATATCGGCTGAAACGATAAACTATACCTAGAACTCATTTAAACTTATTGGCTGCTGACGAGGCCAAAGCATTGGATTTACTGGCGAAGCCCTTTTTAAGTTTCGTACTTGAAAAGTACGGGACGAGAAAAAGCTGAAGTCCAGGAAGTTCAAGGATTTAGGTCGCAGTCCAGATGAATAAGTTTATATGAGTTCCTAGAGTAAAAAAACTATTAATGGTCTCTCTATTCACTACTTAAATTTTCCACAGGATTCAATCTAGCCGCTCTGATGGTTTGCCAACCAATCGATACCCAGATCAGAACAAAGGTTGCTAGTATAGCTAAGCCAAAAAACCACCATTCCAATTCAATCCGGAAGGCAAAACTGGACAACCAGGTATGCGCGCCCCAATAACTCAAAGGCAAGGCGATCATCAGGGCCACTACCAACATCTTGGCATAATGACTACTCAATAAACCAATGATTTGGATACCCGTAGCCCCTAGTACTTTCCGCACGCTAATTTCCTTTTTCTTTTTTTCCACCGAGTAAAGAGCTAATCCGAACAAGCCCAGGCAGGAGATGAGGATCGCCAATAAGGCAAAATACTTGGAAAGAACTGCTACTTTCTTTTCCGATTCGTAAAGCATTTGATATTCCTCATCAACAAATCCATATTCAAAAGGGTGTCCTGGGTTGAACTGATCATAGATGCTCGCTATGCTTTTAATAGCATTTTTTTCCTGCCCAGCCGCAATTTTTATCCAAATCTGATCTCCGTAGTTTTCACCTTCCTCAAAAAGGATGAAAATACAGGGGCGCACCGTATGATACAGGGATTGATATTGAAAGTTCTCAGTGACCCCAACCACTTCTACCTGTTTGCGCCAAAATGTAAGTTTTTCCCCTAAAGGCTCTTCCAAGCTCATGCTATGTACAGCAGCCTCGTTAAGAATCACCTTAGTCTCTTCGGCCCCAAATTCCCGTGAAAATGACCGGCCCATGCTAAGCTTAATCCCAAAAGTTTCGAGGAAATCATAATTGACTGCAAACTGATCAATCATCAGTTGTTCATCTTCTCCCTTACCTTCCCAGTATAGCCCTCCTGATAAATTTTCCAATCCAACCAATACGTTACCAGAATTGGTGGCAGTCACTACCTCAGGCAGTGCACGTAATTCCGAAAGGAAACGCTCCAGGTCTTCTTCCAAGGCTCCCTCCTTTTTCAGAGAGAGAATATTTTCTCGATCATAGCCTAGGTTTTTAGATTGGATGAAGTTCATTTGCTGGTAGATGACTAATACCGAAACTATTAGTATGACCGATATCGAAAATTGAAGAATCACCAGACCTTTTCTAACCCATAATTCACCTAGACCAGCCCTTAGTTTCCTTTGCATTATTTCGATAGGCTTGAATTTGGATAAGTACAATGCCGGGTAAGTGCTCGATAACAGACCGGTTAACAAAGTAATCCCAAGGAAATATCCCAGGAGATCGAGATTTGGCTGAAGTTGAAGTGACTTACCTGTGATGAAATTGAATTGAGGTAAGAATGCAACAATAATAGTGATGGCGATAACCAAGGCAAGGCATGAAATTAGCAGGGACTCCGTGATAAATTGTACAATCAATTGTGATCTGTCGGCGCCCAAGGTTTTCTTGACCCCAATTTCTTTCATTCTAATACTGGCCTTAGCAGTGGATAAATTCATAAAGTTGATACTGGCCATCAACAGGATCAGCAGGCTTATTAATGAAAACAATCGAACGTATTGGATTCTTCCACCAGCTTGCACACCGTTTTCATATACACCATGCAGGTATTGGGAAGAGTACTTTACCAAAAAATAATCCGTAGAGTATTCTCTTTTAGAGGCAATAAGAGAGGTGATTTTCTGATCGAATGCCTGCACGTCAGTTCCTTCTCTTAGAGTCAGCAGGGTACTCGCCTGATTGTTCTCCCAACGTCCCACGCTCGGACTAGCATCCAAAAAGAAAGCATAATTGAACAGTACATCAAAATCCATGGTATTATTGGAAGGTAGGGTCTCAAAAACACCAGAAATGGTAAAGGGTCCTCCATAATCGGCCCCAAAGCCTGCTTTCTTATCCCAAATTATCGTTTTTCCTACCGCCTCTTTTGTGGATGAGAAGAGTTTTAAAGCCAGTTCTTCGGAAATAACGATGGCATATTTATCGGCTAGTACTTGATCCTTACTCCCATACAATAGCGGATAGGTGAGCATATTAAAATAATCCTGTTCTACATACTGTGGTTTGGCTCTTATATGTTTATCCTCGTAAGTTATCACACCATCATAATTAGAGCCTTGCTTCACAGTCGTAGCGTATTCCACCTCTGGAAATACCTCCTTCAAAGCTTGAGCTAGTGGTCCCGGTGTCCAATCGCCTACCATCATATCTCCTGGTCTTCCGGACTTCTGCAATACCTGGAATAGCTGAGCATCTTTTTCGTGAAACTTATCCATCATTTGTTCATCCTGCACCCACATAAATATCAATAGCGCACAGGTCAAGCCGGTTGATAGCCCAAGTAAGTTGATTAAAAAAGTACTCCTATCCTTCTTAAAACTACGCCAGGAGATCAGCAAATTATGTTTGAACATGTCAAGGTGATTTACATTTTTCAGAAACTTGAGCGGCCGAATAATTCCTGGGCGGAAAAGCAGCAATACATCGAGCGCAAAACGTCGATCAGCTTTTTTCTTGCCCACTTCCCCCACCTTCTCCTGGTAAAGTTCATGTAGATCGCCTTCAATAAAGCAATGTATATCTGGATCACAGAACCATTTGAAGAATCGCAGTAAATACTTTGGCGGCCTAGGTGTACCCATATCAAAAGCTTAAATGCATCGACGCAATAATTGATTCCTAATTGTAGTATAATCGTAAGATAAGTCCTTTTGACATTAATTCCTAATTGTAGTATTATTTTACTTAGCAAAGAGATTTGACCTGATGACGCTTACGATCATCTATGTAATAAATCTGTACATATAGTTTAGGAAGTATTCAGATGGTACATGACTCTCTACTAGTGGCCATCTCGGCAGGAAACCACCTATAGGTTAGTCAAAGTAAATGCTGTGGAAAAACCTTCTACTAATCCATGGAGACCGGCTCTCCTATAACCAAATGAGGGACCTCTTCCAAATCCCAATCGATCACCAATCCTTTGGCCAAGCGGCGCGCGACCGGAGCTCCATAGAGCAATTCCGCCAAATATAAGGCCGCCTCAAAAGACTTGGCCCCACCCGCAGATGTAATGTATTTCCCATCATGAACAAAGAGAACATCTTTTCGGATATCCAAATCTGGAAACATTTCACGCATCCGATCAATATCGCTTGGGAAAGTGGTAGAAACTACATCGTTTAACAAGCCTGCTTTTGCCAATACAAAAGCTCCATCGCAGTGAGAAGTAATGTATTGAGCCTCTTTATCCGCCTTTTGTACAAAAGCAATCAAGGCCTCATCTTCTAGATCGGTATCCAAATGATGCTCGGCACTTGGTACGACCAAGACATCGATACGAGGTAAGTCATCTTTGGTGTAATCATAATCAGGGAGCATCCGGATACCCTCAAAACTCGTGACGGGCTTGAGCGTATTAGCCACCATGAAGGTATTCATGGACTTAATGCTATCTCGAAAGATCGTATGCTGGAAAATATCATAAGGCGCTGTTAGTTCCGTATTGTAGACGCCATCCATGATTAGAAAGGCTACATTCAGGCGAGTCGTATCAATTTCAGGGGTGCGATAGGAGACCTCTATGGCAGCAGCATGCTCCTCATGAAGTTGTCCGGCATCAGGAGCGGTTGTAGTACATTGAAGAAAAGTGAGTAGAAGAAAGAGTAAGCTGTACTTTTTCATTTTTGTAGGTATGAAATGAGATAATGAGGCCTTTATACCCAACAAATTTAGCACAGCTTTTTAAAAGGCAGGTAGGCCCAAATTAAAAACCTACTCTCTTCTTCTACTTTGCACGTCCTCTAAGACTCGAACTCAGACCACCGGGGTTGGAAGCCGGGATGCTGCCATTACACCAAAGACGCGTTTTATCGAGTGGGGATGGAAGTACTCAAAACTCCTGGCTGTACCTGGATCACCCCCAAAGCAAATGCCCCTTGCAATTTGAATCGCAAGGGGCATGTGCCATGTATAGTTTATGTTGTTACATATCTAGTCCCTTGCTGGCTGGAACAGCAAATACCAATAGGACCTGTTTAGTTTTCTGACAATTTTGTGCTTTAAAGCCAACCTTTTAACTAGAAATCTTGCTTCCTTCGGTCGCAATTTCCTATCTAAAACGCTGCCCACAAGAATCGTCAAAAAAGGGTATATGTGTATTTTATGCATGATGTCTAGATAACTATCGCCATTCAAAATTGGTTCCACATCGAATTAATTAACTCGATTAATTTGACAATTGTAACAACCCGGGCCGGCATTGTGCACCTGTATATACAGGGCTATTGGGTCTTCGAAAATACGTTGTATAAAGCTTTCCAAATCTGTTCCTTGAGCCGTATGGGCCGCCATCATCATAGCCTCCCGATCATATACACGAAGGGATAGTAAACGATGCCGCAACATCTTCGGAATCTCATTGGGAGCTAAAGTGGCCTGAGTGGTGGAGGTGCGAATAAAGATCGGACCAGAGGATCTATAGGGGGAGGCCACGGCATGATGCTCATAGCTTAGCAGAAGTACCTCTTCGCCAATGTCGGCATCTGCCAAACTGAAGCGGCAAGGGTAGCCCGGTTTCGCATCCACTCGAAGACGCTTAGTACCCATCATGGATTCGGCCGTTTGCAATAAGGCTTCAGCTTCATATCGCGGAATACCTTCTACTTGAAAATCAATTTTCATGCTACTTGAATTTTTGTTGTAATGATTATTCTTCAACAAAAATCCGTAGAATCATGCTGGTACTCAATCCGATTCTTGCGCTTATCCTTGCAACACCATCCGAAGTTTCCTCTGGACTTGCCTAGAGAAAATTTCGGATGTTGTTGCGTTGCTGTCTTTGGCTATTCTGAGCGCAAACTCTCAATCGGATTGGCAATAGCCGCTCTAAGCCCCTGATAGCTCACCGTCAAAATGGATATCAGGATGGCCGAGCTAGCAGCCGCTAGTAGAATCCACCATGATATTTCGGTGCGGAAGGCAAAATCTTGCAGCCATTGATTCATCGCCCACCAGCCAAGTGGTAGCGCAATGAGGACAGACAAGCCCACTAACTTCAGAAAATCAACGGACAACTTATAGGTTAGCTGCTCCACGCTGGCTCCTAGTACCTTTCTAATCCCAACTTCTTTGACGCGCTTCTGAGCATTAAAGGCAGCCAAGCCGAAGAGGCCCAGGCAAGCAATGAAAAGGGACAGAATGGTAAAGGTGAGAAATATACTACCAAGACGAAGTTCCGCTTGATAGGTATCATTAAAGGAGTCGTCCATGAAGTAGTGCTGGAAGGGTTGGCCCGGAGCCACCTCATTCCATATATTCCGAATTTGATTTATTGTGGCTTTAAAATTCCCTGCCTGCAATTTGGTGATTAAACGGTTGGGGTCACCACCTAGCACCAGGCTAAGCGCATTGATATCACTGCGCAAAGATTCGTAATGGAAGTTCTTAACCACTCCAATGATGGTGTAGTATTCCATATTTTCTTTGTCCTCCCGGTGAAAATCGCTAGTAATTCTGGTGCCAATAGCCTCCTTGGCATTCATCCCCAGCATCACTAAGGCAGACTCATTCAAAATTATAGCACTAGAATCTGTAGGCAATTGACGGTCAAATGCCCGCCCTTCTATAATTGCCAAATCTAAGGTGGATATATAGTCATGGTCCACCCTCCAAATACCATAATTCAGGGCTCGACCGCCTTGCGTGACAGCACCTTCAGGGAAGAAGGTATTGACACTTCGTGCGGAGGGGGTGGGCAAGTAACTACTCAAACTGACGCTTTGGACCTGCCCCAGTTGCTCAACCGCCTCTTTGAAGGACTCTAGTTGTGGCCCCGCCATTTGCGCATCATCTACCACCAGCACCTGATCCTTTTCAAAGCCTAAATCGGTATGCCGGATAAACTGGAGTTGTTGAAAAACAACCAGGGTACAGACAATCAAGAAGACGGAAATCGAAAATTGAAAAACCACCAAAGAATTGCGCACCTTAGCGCCCCCTACCCTAGTTTCCCCACCTCCTTTCAAAACCTTTACCGGAAGGAAGCGCGACATGAAGAAGGCAGGATAGGCCCCCGCTAGTAAGCCTAGTAGCAGCGCTGCCCCCAAGACCGTTATCCAAAAAATCAAATTCAGATAGGGAAAGGATATAGTTTTCTCTGCTAATTCATTGAAATAGGGTAAAGTGATCATCGCTAGCAATACGCCCATCAGGAGTGCCAAAGCCGTAATCACACCCGCCTCGGTCAGAAATTGACGGATCAATCCCGCTCGATCAGAGCCTAGCGTTTTTCTAATACCCACCTCCTTAGCTCGCTTTAGGGAATGTGCGGTGGAAAGATTCATGAAGTTCACCGCTGCTAAGACCAACAGGAAGAATCCGATGAAGGAAAGGATATATACATTCTTGATATCGCTATTGCTACTCATTTCGCCCCGCCGATCAGAATACAAGTGAATATCCGTCAAAGCCGTGGCACCAAAAATCATAAAATTACCCGTGGCTTCTTCATCTGCTCTTGCGCTCTCTAGGGTGAGCCCGGGGACGAAGGTCATTGCCCAGGGGATCAAGAATTTTTCCTTGACTGTAGCCAAGTAAGCTCGTAGCTCCGCTGGATCAGCCTGGGGTCTTAGTTTGATATAGGTTGGGTAACTCCAATTGTTCCAAACTACACTGCTGGCATCCTCAAAACTCTCAATGGAAAGGAAAATACCTTGGTCCCGGAAGAGGGAATTGGCGGGAAAATCATCTACCACCCCAGTCACCACATAATTGTCTTGATCATTAAGGACCATGCTTTTGCCAACCGCCTGTCGCCATCCAAAATGCTTCTCGGCTGCCGTTTTAGTCATGACCATGGTATAGGGATCTTGCAAAGCCGTTTTATAGTCTCCCGCTAGGAGTTTGACCCCAAATAACTCAAAAAAGGCGGAATCTGCACCGACTACATTTTGTTCCTTGATATTGACAATGGCATCCGCTGGCCGGATAAGTGCTTCTCCGACTTCTCGCATCCGTGTGATTTGCTCGATGTGCGGATAGTCGTCTTTGATCGCAGCAGCCATTGGTCCTGGTGCCGTAGCATAGTAAGACTCTTCTCCGGTGACGCGATAATCGATATCGGTTCGGTAAATGCGATCTGCATCCTGAAACATTCGATCAAAACTGAGTTCATCTTGCAAAAAGAGCGCAATCAGGATACTTCCAGCTATTCCGATAGCCAGGCCAAAAACGTTCAGTAAGGTAAAGAAAGGCTGCTTGCTGATACTGCGCCAGGCTACTTTTATATCGTTCTTAAACATAACAGATGGGTTGATTTTCTTACGACGATGGAAGGCCTTGATGAACCTGGGTCGGAAGTAACGAATAACCGTCCATCGGAATTTCCACTTGGCGTGAGCGGGGGAATCGGGAAATTCTTCTTCGAATAATTCTACCATATCACCTTCGATTTCCTCGAGGTAATCTTCCCGGCAAAACCAGCGGAGAAAGCGGAGTGAATATTTTGGTGGTTGGGGTAGCACTAGCCTAGAGAAATTTTCGGAATACGTTGGTAAATACGGGTTCTCAATTCGTACTGCTGATCCAAAATCCTCTTACCTAAGGCCGTAATCATGTAGAATTTCTTTCGCCGACCTCCTCTTTCATTGGTTATTCCCCCATAGTGAGACTCTACAAATCCCTTTTCTTCCATTCGTTTCAAGGCTACATGAACCGCGCTAATGTTGAACTTCTTGTTCGTTTCTTTTTCCAGGTTTTTCAGGATAGCCACGCCATAAGCCTCCTTATCGAGCGCCGCAACGATTAATAGCACCAGTTCCTGAAATTCACCTAAAGAGTATTCTCCCATATGCATTTTATTTACTTACCAAAAGTAAAACTAATCAATTTCTTTTACTTTTGATAAGTAAATCAGGAATAATATTGCCTGGAGATCAAGGTCAACTAGCAATTATCCTCAAAATGCCATAACTTATAAGTGAAAACTAAAACTGAAAAGCATGACTAAAAAATCTTACTTTCTGCAACTATTAGCCCTTCTTTGCCTCCTCTCGACAATTGCCTTCGGGTGCAAAAAAGAGTCTAGCCCGGCCATCGGCGAGCGTTTCCAATCGGCTTTAATCCTAGACTTTGCCAATGAAAGTTTTTCCTTTCAACAAGCAGCCTCTAGTCGTTTTTCAGGCACGGAAGGCTCCAAGTCCAACTTTTTTGATGCTCCGGAATTTACTAGGGTGAGTATGATTAAGGGCTTAGGTGAGGAAAGCCCCAACGATGAAACGCTTCGGAATGCGCTGTTCATTAATATAGTTCGCAAATTTGACAATGTGATTCTTCGACTAGATCAAGTCCAGGCTTGGCTGGGCACCGGAGCGCAAGCATTCATGAGAGATAAACGTGCTGAAGATGGCGTTGGCATTTTGTGGATTGATGAAACAGGGACCATCTGGTCAACTGGAAAACACATAGCAGAATTTCGAGAGAACATGAGCACTTTTCTGCCTGATGAAGTGCTGCCGAGTGGTGATAATTACCAGCAGGGTAGCCGTTTTTCCATCACCCATTCGACACCGCTAAGCCCTAAGCCTGGATTCGATTTTTCTCAGGAAGTCAGGATGGAATTCAATGCCACCTTATACAATGCCGCGGGAGATAGTCTGGTCATTAGAAATGGTATTTTTGAGACCGTTTTTGACTTCATACTGCAGTAAAAAATCATTTTTTAGATTCCGCTAAGTATCCGCTGATCCATAAAATAGCCCGTATGCAGCTTTCGCTACATACGGGCTAAGAATGTGTATAGAGAGGGGCGATTTAGCGCCCTAAGAATTATTTCAAGTTCACTCGACCATAACGCTCGCCATCTTGATACTTCACGATATAAGCTCGGTCAAAGCCCATTTCACGCAAACTTTCCATGGCGCTGATGGCGTCATTCTCTGAAAAGAAATCTGCAATTAGGATACGGGTCAATCCTTTAGACAACAATTCTTCCGTATCGATACGTCCTATTGATTTGGCCTTGCCATACTTAGAACTAGCTTTCTTGTACTTCCCGACCGCCGCTAACTGAACCTTGAAGTATACTCCGCTATGCTTTGGCGCTGTGGTAGCATATTCCAAGTTATCTCGAGAAGATGTCCCTCTTGAAGTATATACTACGCCTGCTTCCTCCTCAACTGCATTGGGATCATTCTTTGGAGAAACTTCACCCATTTCAAATTCTTCTTCTGCCACTGGAGGGTTCTCTTCCATTGGTGAAGTATTTACAGGGCGCTCAATATTGACCATGGCAGGTTCTTCAGCTCCTGATTCCAGAAAAACGGGTTTCCCATAGGTAGTGATATCTGGCGCATCGGTGCGGAAACTATAAGTGGTACCGGCATGTCCAGCACTTTTTATTTCAACCCTAAAAGAACGATTAGCCAACAACTCAAAGAGGTAACTACCGTTGTAGAAAGGTTTTTCCACGAGCAAGGTTTCAGTTCCATCATCATACATTTGGAAAAGAGATACCGTGATGTTATTCAATAATTCACCAGAAGCTTGAGCGTAGACATTGCCCTTCAAGACAATCCTTTGTCCGCCTACATCAAACCCGAAAATATCTACATGATGCGTATTACTCTTCTCTCCACCAAAAACACGGTTAGATACAATAAAACCATTGGTCTTATCTGCATTGTGGATATAGTAGAAGTCATCCGCACTGGAGTTTAATGGAAATCCAAGGTTATTGGGAACGGTCCAGGTACTTTCGCCTCCGGAAGCCGAGAAAATGTCATATCCTCCGATGGAAATATGTCCATTGGAAGCGAAATATAGTTTGCCCTCATTGCTATCAAAGAAGGGGGTAATTTCATCTCCGAGCGTATTGATGGATGGTCCTAAATTGACAGGAGTGGAAAATCGAAGATCATCAGCTCCAAGGTCTCGAGTACTGTACCAAATATCTAGTCCACCTCTACCTCCTTCGCGATTAGAAGAGAAGTATAGTACCTCTTGTCCTCCTTCTTGGACTACATTTGGTTGCGTGGCCGTCGCTCCGGGAACGTTGATGAAGTCCGGTAAGCGCTCTGGCTGTGACCAGTTTTGTCCTTGCTTTTTAATCACAAAAATCTCGCAACGGCTATTGAAATCAAGTGGAGATTTCTCAGCGCTACAAATAGTGAAAAATAGGCGTTCACCATCAGGGCTCAACGCGCTATGAGCAAATTGTCCATTCTGAATGACGGGAAACTCACTAGGAATGTTTGCCTTTTGCCAGTCCACTCCATTCTTTCGACTGGAGTACAAACGCGCTTTTCCTCCCATGGTGGAAGACAGATATAGTTGATCTATGCCTGCAGGGAAGGGAGCAAATTCATCTTCTTCCGTATTAATCCCGTTCCCTAGGTGCATCAAATTGATACTGCGGTTAGGCGTTTGAGCCATTTCTTTCCCCAGTTCCGCACCTTTTATTTCTGTTTGTAAAATATCCTCTAGGATGGCTTTGCCACTGCCGGTATAATTCTCTCCAAAATCCTCAAAAGCCTTGATCGCCTTGTCATATTGACCATCTTGCTTCAGAGACCTCGCATACTTCAATCCAACCAAGGGGAAATCTTTATTTTCTCCTTTTACATGCTGAAAGGCTTCAGCTGCTTTGCGATAATCTTTTAGTAGATAATAGGCTTCACCCGCTTTAAAAATCAGTTCTTGCTTCTTTTGTTTTTTCTGCCAAGCTTTCTTGTAGTTTTCAGCTGCCTCTTTAAGATTGCCTTCCTCCATTAAGTTATCAGCGAGTTTCTGGTGCTTTTTCCAGCTAAGGTTTTGGGCAGTGCTAGCACCAGCGAGTAGTAGTAGTCCGAAGGAAAGAATAAAAATTTTCTTTACCATAATTCAAAAATTGGTTGTGTGTGAGTTGGTATGTCTCGGGTTATATTAAAGTATCTTATTCCTCTTAACGTGTTGTTAGTGCATATGTTATGGGGAATCTCAACAATTTTGGTCATTCATATAACTCAATAAGCCGATGGCTGGGTATGGGCTCGCTTCTACAGCTATCGCCAAACCCAAATCAACTCTGTGGTATTTTCTTTGAATAGGTTTAAAGCTTAGAGACCAAAATTTAGGAAGAATCGGAGGTAAAACGCTCGCTGACCTACCTGAACTAGGAGTCATCTGTGCGAAGGCGTTTTAATTTTGTGAGACCAATATGTCTTCTATTACGGTAGCAAAAAATCTATGTTCCAATTGTAGCACCTTTTTACCGATTTCTTCGGGACTATCTTCTGGCGTGATATCGCAACGCGCCTGGAAGATGACATCCCCTTCATCGTAATTCTCATTTACATAGTGAATCGTAATCCCACTCTCCTTCTCTCCGGCTTCTTTCACCGCCCGATGAACGTATTTACCATACATTCCTTTGCCCCCAAATTTGGGCAGCAAAGCAGGATGGATATTCACCATGCGCTTTGTAAAAGACTGCACTAAATAAGTAGGTATAAGCCACAAAAAGCCGGCCAAAACGATGAAATCAATCTGATACTTTTCAAAAACGGCCAAAATCTCCTCCGTTTCATAAAAAGATGTACGATCAATCACGTGTTGGTCGATGCCAAAAGACTTGGCCATTTCCAGAACTGGGGCGGTAGCTTTGTTGGATACAAGCAGGCTAACCTTAATTGAAGGGTTAGACTGGAAGTGTTCGATTATTTTTTTAGCATTGCTTCCTGTACCCGAAGCAAATATGGCGATGTGATTCACGAACTACTATTGAGAAATTAATAATACGACTTTTTTATTATATAAACTATTTCCAGATGACTTTTTTAAGAAAGTCACCGGAGGAGGATTCCCCGCGAACCCTAGCTTTTATTCAAAAGCAAGATCTGCAAAACGGAAATTTCGCCCCCTTTCGCCATACACTAGCATATGTTTGCTACTGGATTGTTGGCAGATTTTAGGCCGAGTAATCACGTCAGCGTCCCGATTGGTAAACAGCGGCATTATCCGTACACTACCATCTATCCTGACTTCTGCCAAAGATACAACAGAAAACTTCCCATTGTAATTGAGTCGAACTCGGCGGTTTCCGCTTTGCGCTCTGGCATCAAAATTTCGGGGGTTGTCATTAAATATAAAATAGAAGCGATCTTTAACCGTAGCCATGGCATAGGAGGAATAATACCCGCCATCGTTCATGGTTTCCTGGCGCTTGGGAATACGACTTGCCCACTCAACCTCGCCGGTGGGTTTAATGTTGATCACTAGTATATCATTGTAATGGTAGAAATAGTTAACTCGAGTACTACGATCCCAATAAGAGTAAAAGGATTGCTCGTATACATAGTATTGCTCTGCCACCAAGACGGCCCCACCATCTGTCCGCATGATTAACTCATTCAAAGAGAAGCGATATAACTCTGGGGCACGATTTTCATTGCCGCTCTGCTCGTTACGTTCTGCTCTTTTTCGCTGCCCCTGGGTCATATTAAAGGTGAGGAAATCGAGATCAAAAGCTTTGTAATTAACATTGTAGATCTCTTTCGTTTTGGCATTCATCCGAAGAAAATAAGTCCCCTTAATACTAACAGTTCCCCTTTCGGAATAAAATCCGGAGCAAACCAGATTCCCATCATTAGCCACTCTAAAGGTGAGATCTGTAATGAACTTATCTCCCAGTTCGATTCGATATTCCTGCGTTTCCGTGCCTCCGTTCAAATAAGCCAATACGGTGTAACCATAGGTCGGCTGACCGCGGCGTTTAATGCGATTTCGTTCCTGGTAAATCACTCCCAGCAGGTATACATTCCCCTCTTTGTCCACTCGATATTCTTCAATCTCAAAAACATCGTCATTGTAAGGGAGGGTAATATCCCGGGTCCATAATTCATTTAATTGATTATCAAACACGCGGAGCGTAAAGCGTTCCGGTTCATTTTTCTGGTAGGGAAGCTGATTGTAGATCAAAACCTTAGAGCTGTCTCTCGATTGAACGAGGTCGAAGTCTCCGCCTTTATACCTATTGCGAGTATCAATCTCACCGACCTTCTCTAGGTTACGAGATGGCACCAGTCGATGGCTAAGTTTTTGATAGAAGAGATAGTTCTTTTTCTTGACCTCGTTATTGAAGCTTGTGAAGAGGTAAAGTTGTCCGCCAATCTTCACCACATCTTCAAATGCCCTCTTTTTATTCTTGTACCGCAAATCAATCTTCTGCGATTTCTTCAAACGTAGACGATCATCGTAGCGCTCCAAGAAAACCTGATCTCCTTTCAACACATTGCCTTGTCGGAGGCGCAAAATATTGAAGCCCCAAGGGCCTGCACTTATGGTTTTAGAAATGAAAGTATTGGCAGGTTCTCGAAGTTCTTCTCCCCAAGAAATCTTTGCGGGAACTCCATCCCGTTGCGCCTGGAGAGGGACTATCCCCACCAGGACTAAACACAAAAAAGCTACTTGTCTAGTTATCATCTTGTTTGTCATATGACTTTTCCGCAAGCCTCTATCTTATAGACCCTCTTTCCTCCAAAAGTCACGCGCTACGGCTACTCTACTTTAGCATACGGCAAAAGTAGTGGTTTTCTTTATTCGAATGCCAGGTCGGCAAATCGAAAATTGCGGCCCCTTTCTCCATAGATGAGCATATGTTTGCTGCTCGATTGGCGACAGATTTTGGGCCGGGTAATTACATCTGCATCCCTATTGGTGAATAAGGGCATGACCCGCACGCTCCCATCAATCTTCACTTCGGCTAAAGATACCACGGAATCACTTCCATTGAAGTTGTAGCGCACTCGTCGCTTCCCGCTTTGTACTCTAGGATCAAAATTACGGGGGTTATCATTGTAAATGAAGTAGAATCGATCCCGCACCGTAGCCATGGAATAGGAAGAATAGTATCCGGCATCATTCATGGTCTCTTGTCGCTTGGGAATTCGGCTCGACCATTCGATTTCCCCATTAGGCTTGATGTTAATCACCAAGATATCGTTGTAATGATAAAAGAAATTGGTTTGGTTGTTATTCCGGTTCCAATAGGGATTGCCCCAACGACTACCCCAGAATGGGTCATAACGGTAATTTCGATCCCAATTCTGTTGATACACATAATACTGTTCTGCCACCAAGACCGCTCCTCCATCCGTACGCATGATTAGTTCATCCAAAGAGAACCGAGATAGCTCTGGCGCTCGATTCTCATTGCCACTTTTCTCATTCTTTTCTGCTCGACGTTTTTGCCCTTGGTTCATATTGAAGGTGAGGAAATCGAGGTCAAAGGCCTTATAGTTGACATTATAGATTTCTTTGGTTTTGGCATTCATCCGGAGGAAATAGGTCCCTTTAATACTAATAGTTCCTCTATCGGAGTAAAAGCCGGAACACACCAAATTCCCATCATTAGCCACTCTAAAAGTGAGATCAGTGATAAATTTATCTTCTAATTCGATTCGGTATTCCTGCTTTTCGGTCCCATCATTTAAGTACGCTATGACCGTATATCCGTAAGTAGGTTGACCGCGACGCTGAAGTCGGTTTCCATCCTTATACACAATGCCTAATAGATAGACATTCCCCTCTTTGTCGACCCGATATTCCTCAATTTCGAAGACATTATCATTGTATGGCAGGGTAATATCTCGGGTCCACAATTCCTCTAGTTGGTCATCAAAAACCCGGAGTGTGAAGCGTTCTGGTTGATTCTTTTGGTAGGGAAGCCCATTATAGATGAGGACTTTTGAGCTATCTCTGGACAAGGTCAGGTCAAAGTTGCCTTGCTTGTATTTATTGCGTGTATCGATTTCTCCGATGTTGACAATATCTCTGGAAGGGGTTAGGCGATGACTTATCTTTTGGTAAAACAGGTAGTTCTTCTTTTTCACCTGATTATTAAAGCTCGTAAAGAGGTATAGCTGCCCACCAATCTTAACCACATCTTCAAATGCTCTCTTTTTATTCTTGTACCGCAGATCAATCTTCTGCGATTTCTTTAAGCGAAGGCGATCATCATAACGTTCGAGGAATACTTGATCTCCATTCATTACGCTACCTTGACGAAGGCGCAAAATATTGAAGCCCCAGGGGCCAGCGCTGATCGTTTTAGCAATAAAAGAATTGGCAGGTTCGCGAAGTTCTTCTCCCCAGCTAATGGTAGCGGGTACATTGTCCCGCTGAGCTTGGAGATAGGTCAGGCTCATGAAGGCGAGCATTAGGATGGCCACACTTTTGTTCATCATAATATTTCGGCTTTTTCCTTTCTAATCTATTGCTTTTAGAATAGCACCACTGCTAGTGGAAAGAAAGTCAAATTTAAGGTTAACATTTGGTTTCAAAAAATGGCAGTGTTCTAGGGAAAGGTGGGATGTTGTCAAAGACAAGTTACGACAAATACAAACAGGATTCGGGTTATCCCCTATTCTCCTGTGCCATGCGTCGTTGCATATGAAACGTAAGTGATAGGGCTAAGGTTGACTGCTTTGGGCAAAGTCAAGAGTGATGGAAGGCAGCTGACAAAGTCAAGAGGTGTACAACTGCCCATTTTCCGTGCTATCCTTGGTATATCTCTATTTGATGGATGCGTATTGAGGGGCATTGGAGGGATCCATTACCCGCATAATACGGATTACTTTGTTTTGTTCTTCCAAGGTTCCACGCTTATAGATTTCAATGATCTCCAAAGCTTTGGTATCGTTGAACATTTGTATGATCATCGCATTCCGATAGGCTTGGTTCACGGTGCTGATCGATTCAATAGCGGAAGTGATCAGGGCGCGTCCGCCGTCGGGATTGCCTCCCATTAGGTCAAGCCCTTGTCTGTGGTAGTCATACATGGCTTGCCGGAAAGGGCGTACCCTTGGATTCAGGAGATTCTCGATGAGCCAGTAGCGGTTGCGGTTACTTTCAACGGAACGCCAACCAGGAAAGGCTGAAGCGGCACTTTGTGGTACTACATTTATGATTTCTTGTGCCAAGCGGAAATAACGTTCGCCGCCCAGTGGAGAAAAGGAGTCATAGTCCATTCCCAGTATCACATGTACATAATAGGCCAACACGTGAGAAAGGTTATCATTGTAACGATTCCGGCTAAACTGTAAGGGCTGGAATTGCTCGTATTCGAATATTACGTCCTTATCAATATGGTTGATTAAGGGAGTTTGATAGTCCGTACCAAAGACGGGGCGTGAAGACTGGATAGCTAGATCAGCCTTAAAGCTAGTAGGAGATAATTCTTCCTGAATAGTAAGTATTATATTGCAATTGATTCGTTCCTCCTGTTCAAACACTTGGTTACTCCACTGTTGATCATTCAAGAACTCTCTTAAAGAAATCTCGAGCGTTTCAAATACCTTCGGATCAACCGTCTGCAACTTAAGCGTTACTACCTTGACTTGAAAATTTAATTCCTGGGCACTAAGCTTCCCAATAGTTCCTAACAATACTAGAATAAAAAAAAGTCTCCTCATCATCTTGAGATTATAAACGAATGTTGAAAGTAGTCTTGCGGTAGTCCGTTGATAGTCTATTCCTTGCCTGCTAGGACAAGTTCGAGTTCATCGACGATATCCTTAGCAACAGCTACCTTAGATTTTAACTCAAATTTCTTAATCTTATTGCCTTCTTTAGGGGTAGAATTCGCATGTAAAATGGTAATCTTATTAGTGTCATGCTGAAAACCAGCCCCGGGATCTTGCAGTGAATTTAGAACAATAAAGTCAAAATTCTTTTTCGCGAGCTTAGCTTCTGCATTAGCAGGGCCGTCTTGCGTTTCTAAAGCAAACCCGATATTGATTTGCCTTTTGGTTTTCAACTTGCCCAATTCTGCGGCAATATCCGGTGTTTTCACCAACTCTATGGCATAGGTATCGCTATGCTTCTTGATCTTATGCTCGGCCACCGTTGTGGGCCGATAATCCGCGACTGCCGCGGCCAGAATAGCCACGTCGGCACTAGCGTAGGCCTCCTTCGCTGCCTCGAACATTTCCGTCGCCGTTTCTACTCGCTGAATCAATATCTGGGCATCCGTGGTACTTAGAGCACTTGGGCCCAACACTAGTGTCACTTTGGCTCCTCGTCGGCTGGCTTCTTCAGCCAAGGCCATCCCCATTTTTCCGGAAGAGCGATTACCAATAAAGCGAACGGGATCAATGGGTTCATAAGTAGGTCCAGCCGTAATCACGACCTGTTTGCCGATCAAGGTCTGATTCGCAGCAAAGAACGCCGCTAAATGTGCCACGATCGCCTCCGGCTCTGCCATGCGTCCTGCTCCGACTAGCCCACTCGCTAACTCCCCATGGCCTACCGGAATTAAATGGTTTCCATACGATTGGAGTTGCTTGACGTTTCCCTGTGTGCTGGGATGATGCCACATATCTACGTCCATAGCAGGGGCAAAGAAGACGGGGCATCTAGCGGAGAGGTATACAGCGGCGACCATATTATCAGCAATACCATTGGCAAGTTTACCCAGGCTGGTGGCGGTTAGTGGAGCCAAGATCATGGCGTCAGCCCATAGTCCCAGTTCCACATGATTGTTCCAACCTTCCTCACTACTGACGGAGGTTTGCACTGGATGCTGAGATAAGGTAGACAAGGTTAGCGGGCTGATGAAGTCACAGGCCGCTTTTGTCATAATCACTTTCACTTCTGCTCCAGCCTTAATAAAAAGTCGACAAAGTGATGCCGCTTTATAGGCGGCGATACTCCCGGTAATAGAGAGTATGATTTTTTTCCCTCTAAGAGCTGATGACATCTTTTTCTTATTAAAACCACAAACCGGATGAGAACACTTTTGGTGTTAACATCCGGTTTATGCTGCTAGCTACAGTATAAAGTCACATAGGTATGATACATCATAGAGCTAGCAGTGAAGAATATTTTGAGGCAAGGAGGAAGAGTATCTGCGTCCTAGGACTGATTCAATCTACCTTTTCACCTAGCTATTCTCTTAATAGCGCTTTCTTCGGTTGCGGTCATTACGGTAATACAACTTTCCGTCGATGTACTCTTCAGTAGCAATGATAACAGGATTAGGCAAACGCTCGTAGAACTTAGAAATCTCTATTTGTTCCTTGTTTTCATTGATCTCCTCAATCGTATCAGTAGACACGGCAAACTCCTCTAGTTTGTTGTGCAACTCATGCTTAAGATCCACTGACAATTGGCGAGCGCGTTTTGCAACGACTACCAATGTCTCATAAATGTTACCCGTTTCACTAGACATACTGTGTACGTCACGAGCCTTTACATTAGGATCTAGTCCTTGCACCTGGGTTTTGATATCTGACATCTTCTAATTGTTTTAATCTTTTCTTGCTATTGGCCAACATGGTTCGAACCTCTCTGAAGTATTCACCACTATCGTATCGGCCTACAAATTCCTCAGCTTTCTCTTGCGCATCCAAGTATCTTTCTTGCTGACGCTCCACAAAACTATTTTGCGCCAACAAATAAGCAGCTTTCGCGATCATGTATCTTACTTCCTCTGCATTGGGTGTTTCAGGGAAGTCCTTCAATAAGTTCTCAAAAGTTTGGGTAGCAGATTGATACTGCCTCAAATCAAAATACAATTTCCCGCCCTCAAAAGTTTTCTTCTCTAACTTTAAACGCATTTCGTCTATGAGTTTGTTGCATTGCTCCACTCTTGGACTTTGCGTATAAGTATTAACGAACGTTTGGAAAGACTCAATGGCTTTTTCTGTATTGGTCTGATCCAAGCGAAAGGTAGGAGATAATTGATAGTAAGAATAAGCGATCATATAATCGGCTTCCTCTTTCTTGTTACTACCTCCGAAAGTGGTAGAGAAGTTCTTGAAATAATAGGAGGCCAGGAGATACCTACCTAGATAGTAATAGGTGTAGGCATAATTGAAATAAATGTCTTCTGCTTCCTTTTTCCCTCGATAGCTTCCGACAATCAGCTCATACAGCGTTTGAGCCTTTTGCCACTCCTCTTCTTCATAATATTTGTCTGCTGCTTCTAGCATTTTGGCAGCATCCCCTCCACTCCTGATCTTCTCGAACTCACTCTTACAGCTGGCCAACAAAAAAACAGCCAAACAAAATATAGGAATCAACTTGATTTTCATAAGGGTGCAAATTTACGTCTTTTTTAATTGATCTACAACAGACTTCCTCCTTAAATACGGAACTGATCTAAACTTATTCATCTGGACTGCAGCCAAGAAGTTAAATCAGCTCACAGACTAAAGAGTCTCTTCCTACGGATAAAAGTTGGTTCGCAGCCAGGACTTTGCAAAAAAAAGCCATTTATGGCCGGAATGCCCCAACTTGGTCGGAAATAGCGGCCTTAGAATCAAAAAGGAAGACAGATATATTAAAAATATATGTCAATTGGTATCCTAAATCCTGCAAATCCTATCTATTTTAGCCAGTCAGTGTACAATTAGTTCAAATAGAGACTAAGTACTTTTTCCTAAAACTGAGCAGCAAGGAATTCCCCACGGAGATGAAACGGCTGGAAGAGTTTAGATTGTATTATAACCATACTTTGCATCCTGAGCTGATGCGGATGGAGCGGCGGCGGATCCGCCTGCTTCGCCTATTATTCTTTTCGGGAATTGTCCTGCTGGGCCTGCTGATCTTTGCGCTTTACCTCAACATTTTAGCCATTACCCTTGTACTTATGCTTCCCGTTGGATTCTATATTGGGTACCTCGGCTATCGGATTCGTGTATTTATTCAAACCTTCAAACCGAATATCGTCAATTTAATCTTAGACTTCATCGGAGATACACCAAACTATGGTATGATCCGTTATGATGAGAAGAAAAGTATCGATAAGTCCGTGTTTCAGCGAAGTGGTATTTTTTCTTCTCCTATGCAGTATTATATCGGTGAGGATCACTTCCAGGGTAAGATTGGCGAAATGGACTTTGAATTTTCGGAACTCAGGGTGCGAGAAGTATCCAATGTCAGCAATAAACTACAAGAGATTTTTGAAGGCGTTTTCATCCATGCACAATTCAACGAAGAAGTAGAAGGCAGGATAATTGTATGGCCTCGAAAAGAGCGTCAATACTTAACGAGAGCCATCAAGGATTTTACCTGGGAAAGAGGCAAGAATGTCGACCATGAGATTCTCAACTTAAACTTTAGGGAAAAATTCATTGTTTATGCAACCGTTGACACCCATGTTGTGGGTATTCTGACGGAACCTATGCAGGAGGAGCTCCTGGAATTTCTGGGTGATTCGGATCGCAATCTTTATTTATCCTTTATAGATCGCGAAATTTTTTGTGCCATCTCTGAACATAAGGACCTATTAGAACCTCACTTGTTCCAGTCTAACCTGAGCTTTGATCTCATCCGCGAGTTTTATATTGATATTTCTCGTAAATTAGGTGTAGTCAGAAACTTCGATCAAAATTTATAATCATAGGGCATAGCAAATATTACGCTCTTGTCCCACTAATCATTCGCACATGTACCGCTTTTTCACCCTCTTACTTGTTATTAGTATTAGTGCCATCCATCCCTTGTGGGGGCAAAAAGATACACCTATATCCTATGCCCCGACAGATGCTGACAAATCCCTGCTTTGGGAAATCAGTGGTTCGGACCTCAGTGCGCCTTCTTTTCTTTATGGTACTATACACATGATTGATAAGGCGGATTTTTTCTTGACAGAAAGCACCAAAACAGCTTTATCTAACACGGAAAAGATCACCTTTGAGATCAACATGGAAGACATGAATAACTTTGCGGCCCTCATGCCCGTCATGATGAAGATGTTTATGGCTGATGGTAAGACGCTTAAGGATCTGTATACGGAAGAGGAATATGAATTAGTAAAAGGTCATTTCGAAAAACTAGGTCTTCCCCTAGCTTTTTTGGGTAGAATAAAGCCTATGTTCCTCTCCATGATGGCTTCTGAAGACGCTATGAGCATGCAAAACTCTACCCAAACAGGAGAAATCGTTTCCTATGAAATGGAATTAATGAAGATGGCACAAGAGCAAGAGAAGGCCGTAGATGGACTCGAAACCGCTGAATTCCAGATGAGTCTATTTGATAGTATCCCTTATGACGTGCAAGCGCAAATGCTTATGGCCACTATTGAATCTGATGATACCACCAGTGAAAGTAGCCAGCTAGAGGAAATGGTAGAGATGTATAAAAATCAAGATATCCAAGCAATGCAGCGCATGGTAAAGGGGGATGAAGGAGGTATTAGTGAATACGAAGAACTACTATTACTCCGCAGAAACCGAAATTGGATTCCTGTAATGCAAGATATGATGGCAAGCAATCCTACTTTCTTTGCAGTAGGAGCTGGTCACCTCGGAGGGGAAGAGGGGGTTATTGCCTTGTTGCGAAAAGCGGGTTATACAGTTCGGCCAATTCCGAAATAGTCAGTAGGCCATATATGAAAATCTTGGCAGAGACCGATCGACTAATCCTAAGAGAGCTACAAAAAGGAGACGTCCACGGTATCTACGAATTGGACAACAGTCCACGAGTGCACCAATATTTGGGCAAACAACCCATTCACACCTTAGCGGAAGCAGAGGCCTTGATCGAGTTTATCCAACAGCAATATCGAGAAAATGGAATCGGCCGTTGGGCAGTAATTGAGAAGGTTACCGGCGAGTTCCTAGGCTGGTCAGGATTGAAGCTGATCACTGATCCCATTGGAGGTCGAAGCCAATACTATGATTTGGGCTATCGATTCATTGAGCGGCATTGGGGCAAAGGTTATGCAACGGAGTCTGCCAAAGCAAGTCTTGCCTTTGGATTTAGGGAACGGAAGCAAAAGGCGATTTTCGCTATGTCAGAACCAGGAAATGAAGCTTCCATTCACGTCATACAGAAACTTGGTTTTTCTTTCCTTGAAACTTTCGATTGGGACGGTACACCGCATCACTTTTATTCCCTGAAACGAGAAGATTATCAATCTACGTTTACCACATAAGCACCACATCTCCCTTTTCCTGAACGGTATAGGTTTGGCCACAGCGTTCATAGGTGGCCTCTACCCACCATACAAATACTGCAGGATCGAGCATCGTACCATTAAGTCGCCCATTCCAACCTTGCTCAATCTGATCTGTGGCAAATAATTGATTTCCCCAACGATCAAATATATGTAGGTCAAAGGACTGCAAAATCACATCTGGAGCCACAAAAGCTTTAAGTTCTTCATTGAGGCCATCTTCATTGGGAGAAAAGGCATTGGGTACATAGAAAGCCTGATCACTTCCATCAAATTCCGGCTCTACGATGACTTGCTGCACTAACGATTCGCAGGCATTGCTAATGCTTACAGCATAAGTCCCGGGACTATCAATCAGTAGATTCGGAAGCGTGCTCCCATCTTCCCATTGGTATTCCAAATCCACCTGTTCCTCTGATAAAATCACCGGACTGATTTCCAAACTGGAAGCCGCGCAGGGGAAGAAAGCAGTGGCTTCTCCTAGTTCAATGCTGGGGGTCGAAGGAATGACAAAGTCCTTTTCATAGGTGCAGCCATTTTGGTCTCTGATCGTATACGTGTGTACACCAATACTTTGTGCCGCCCAGATCAAATCCATACTAAAAGCTTGGTCATCTACTCGATACTCAATCGCCTGAGCTGGGCCTATAATATCAATCGCACGAACTGTTCCGGTACTTGCATCAGCGCAACTGGCAGTAGTTTCCAAGGTAAAATCTAGGCTAGGGAAACTGGCAGCGGTAACGGTCACCATACTATCACAGCCCGCAACGCTTAGGAATGTGAATTCACGCACTTGTCCCGGCGCTATTTCTTCCCCATTATAGAAGACATTCTCTCCTGGACAAGCTTGTACGGTCAACGCTATAGATTCCGGAATCACCTCTGCTACAATTACATTTACTAAGGAATCACAGCCTGCAATGGAAGTGAACACAAACTGCTCCTGCACTCCTCCTTGTAAGCTTTGGCCACCGTATTCTACTGTACTACCAGGACAAACGGAGAGGCTAAGGTTAGTAGTAGGTACGGAAATTTCATTCACGCTGACGTTGATTATGGAATCGCAACCTGCTTCTGATAAAAAGGTAAAAGTTTGACTTTGACCAGCGCTTAGGTCTACCTCATTATAGCGCACCGATTCTCCAGCGCAAACAGATAAGGCTAAGTCTTCCGTAGTAGTCGATAAAGACAAGACCTCTACCCGCACTATAGAATCACAACCCGCAGCGGTAGCTAGGGTAAACTCTTGTGTGTCACCAGCCGTTATTGCTACTCCTTGATAAGAAAAGGAGCTACCCTCACAAGCATTTACGACCAAATCCGAACGTAGTACTTCAGTGAATTGAATGCTCACCGTTTCCAAAGAGTCACAACCGAAAGCATCTTGATAGGTCACCACAAAACTGGTATCCGTACGAAAAGTATTTCCACTGTAGATCACTTCATTGCCAGTACATTCTACCAAGTCTAAATTGGAAGTAGCCGTAATACATCTCTGACTCAATAACCAATCTATATCAACCGACTCATCACAATCCACAATACTCGTATCCTGCTGAATTTGGTTAGCCATCATATTCAAAGGAAGACTAGTTGTATCTAGTACTAGCTCGTAGTTATCTCCTGGTATACCTGAAAAAATATAGCCATCATCTTCAGCGGTAGGCACAGCATCTTGTAGAATGCCTTCCTGCAAAAGTTCGATCACCACTCCACTAACCATGGTATCTGCTGCATCGATCACACCATTCCCATTGACATCATAATAAACCTCGCCTCCGATGTCTCCAAAGCCATCAAATAATTCCAAGTTTAAGGCGCCGGACTCCAAGGTACAACCGTTGACATCCTCCATCACCAAAGTATAGCTCCCACTCTCCTCGATAGGCAAATTCGGTTGTGTAGCATCAGGTCCAGTTAAGGGTACACCATCCAGTTGCCATTGAATATTGACAACATCCGGCAGGATTGGCAGACAGATCGTATCTGGCCGGCAACGTGAATGACAACCACTTGGAAATAAATCTATGGCGGCGAAATCGATTACCTCAATGACATTGCTATTACTTTCACACCCAAATTCATTGCGGGCCGTAGCTTGATAATTGCCGCCGTCATTGGCAACAATCGTAGCAGCTGACGCGCCCGTATTCCAGGTGTAGGTAAGTGAAGCATCTGGATTGTTGATGCTTAGATTGATATTTTCACCCGGGCAAAGGGGCAGACTCTGATCACTACTGATCGCAAAAACTGCTGGATTCTGATGAATGACAACTGTAAAAGGTCCAATCTCTTGGCTACAACCCGTCCCATTATCCGTCAACAGTAAGCTAAAATCATAAGTCCCTGGTGAAAGCACGTTCCCACTTTCTTTGGTGAACGACAAGCTAGGGCTAGTAGCACCGGTAGACCACAATAAGGTATAGGGCAAGTTTCCATCCGTTTCTATTACCACATCAGCACCGGCACACGCTTCGAATTGGTCATAATGATAGGCAATGAGCTGCCCGTTTTCATCAAATTCAAGCGCCCGAATGTAGGACTGGGGTGAGGGCTGAAATTCCACCAACACAGGATTAGGCCTAAACTGACACCCATCCGAGGTGGTCACGTCAACATTTACAACCTGGCTTTCATGAATCCAAACCTGCTCCTCTTCTATCGGAATATCACTTTGTCCCAACCACCACTTCCAGCTATCTGCTCCGGGAGGTGGGCTTAGTAAAGTACTATCTCCAGCACAAATTGGGTTGGGCACAGAACTGGCGATTTGCCCAGCTAAATTGTTTGGCAAAGCAGTATAGCTAGCAGTCAATTCGGAACTACAGCCATAAATATCAATGGCCGTTAGATTTATATCGTAATCTCCTGGATCTTGGTAGACATAGGTAATGGACTCGCTCTCTAGCTCTTCTCCCAAAAAGCCAGGATCACCCATATCCCAGTAAGCACGTATCAATTCCTCAGATGAGGTGACGGCAAATGCTTTAGCCACATCCTCGCAGGTAGCTGTCAGATCAGCGATGCCGATGACTGGAGCAGATCGTACTTCGATATTCTTACTCATGATCGCCAAACAGCCATCAAGAGCCGTTATGCTGAGAGTAACCGTATAATTGCCACCCGCTAGATAGGTATGTGATGGATTTTGATCGGTGGATACATTAGCTGCCCCGCTGGAGGGATCGCCAAAGTCCCAGGACCAGCTTTGCACGGCATTTCCAGGAAGGAAGGTGGATAAATCTGTGAAGTTGACCTCCGCTCCGCTACAGGCCAAACCAGCAGCAAAGTTTGCCGCTACAGGAATGGTATCTACCTTCATAGCAAAACATCCTCCCGTATTTCCCCCTGCGGTGAAATCCGCCAACACCAGTACTCGAAAATAGCCTGCACGTGTATAGGTATGGACAGGTTCATCTAAAGTTGAGTTATTGTTTACCCCGCTGTCAGGATCATCAAAGAACCAGCTTGCGGTCCCAGCAACCATGCCGCTGGTAAGGGCTTCATAGGAACGCTCATTGCAATTGGCTGTTGGTGAAATGGTGATGTCCGGGCTGGCTCCAGCTGGACAATTAGGGAAACTTCCCCCACCAACTCCACCTCCTACTCCACCGGAACAATCCTCAAGTACCACAATTTCATTGGAACGCGTTGTGCAGCCCAAGGCATTGCTAGCTTCTACCCAATATCTGCCGAACTCGGTCGCCGTAAAGGTGGGATTATCCACGCCTACTGGGTTGCCATCCCTAAACCATTGGTATTGATACCCCTGACTCCCCTCCAAGGCAAATAGTCGAGTCTGCGGGATACTATTGCAAAAAATATTGAAATCAGGTGTGGAGATACTTACAATGGGCGCTGCCAGCTCAATCAACGTAAAAGCTGTATCCTGGCTGCAAGCATTGCCGTCGGTGACTGAAACTTGATAAGTACCGGGCGCTAAGTTGATAGTAGAAGTAGTTCCTAAAGTATTGTCGTTTTCATCCAACCAAAGATAGGAAGAGTAGGTGGTAGATAAGTTTATGGTAGCTGTTTCATTACTACAGACGCCCGCAGGGAATACGGGGGCGGGTTCTGGTAACGGGTTGATGTTTATCGTTTTATTCAATACTTGGTTACAGGCATTCAAGTTGACGGTGCCTACTCCATCACGCCCCCAGATCACCTCCACGGTAGATGGATCATCTTGATTAAACAAGCTACTACTCGCCGCAGGACCTACTGACCATTCCATCGAATATCTAGGAGGAAGATCTATCGAATAGGCGGGTATTTCACCTAGACAAACGTCCTCAGGACCGTTGATTTCCGTAAGCGTTAACGGACTAACAGAAAAAGACCTGATCAACGAACGGCAGCCCGATCCACGCCTTGAAATTCGTGTTAGCTGTAAACCGTAAGGTGCATTAGAGCCCCATTCCACATTTATGGAATTACCCTGTTTCGTTTCAGTACTCGAACCATTGATTACTTCCCATTCGTAGTCGAACAAGCCCGCTTCTTGAACTTGATAATTATGAATTTGTCCTGAGCAGAAGAGGGTATCCCCTACGATCTCTTCCACTGGATCCGGCAAGTCTAAAACTTGAAATTGAAGTGTTATGATTCTAGTACAGGTAGTACTTTGATCGTCTGGGAGGGCATACAGGGTGTAATTTCCTGGTACAGCAAAGGCATCCAGGGTTGGCGAGGCAGTAGCAGCTCCCGATTGCCAGGCTGTATCTCCTTGGGCATTCAGTGCGAGCCAGTTGGCAAGCAATGCACCGCCATTCGCATCATTGGTAGCCATGAAGGACGCCGTGCTTCCTACGCAAATTTCGACAGGACCTTCCACGCTAAAGCTGGGTCTCAATTGGACCTCCAGCGTATCTCGCCCCCCACAACCTAAAAAGCAATTCTCATACTCGACGATAAGCTCTTCTACGCCTCCAGCAGCAACAGCCCCCCAATCCACCACCACCTCATTGGTACCTTGCCCCTCTGTAATAGTTCCACCGGAACTGGTCTGCCACGTAAAGCTAGTTCCAGAGTAAGGGGGCAGGCTATAAGACTCCAAAGCCTCATCACAGATGAAGGCTGGACCATTGATTACCGCATCGTCAGATAGAATTGGGATTTCGAAAGTCGTTGGACTTGGACAAGCAGAGAAGCCGCTGCAATCAGCCACTAATAGTTCAACCTGCCCTTGGCTACCAGATAGCCATTGGACAGTAACAAAATCATCGGTAAGGCCTCCGCCTTCTAAGATCGTAGCATTAGAGCTGATTCCCCACTGATACTGACCACAAGTTTGTTCTGCAGTATAGGTCACGGCTTCGCCCTCGCATACCGTTCCCAAACAGCTCAAACTCGGTTGCTCCGATTCCAGGACTTTGACCAAAAATGAAGTAGAGTCCAAGCAATTACACTCATTATAAGCGACTAAACTTACTCGGTGGGTGCCTGACTCTTCAAAGACAAAAACAGGATCCGCTTGATCCGAAGCACCCAGGCTCCCGAATTGCCATTCAAAGCGATCTGCAAAAGCCGTTTGGTTTTGAAATTGCACCTGCTCTCCCCGGCAAATCGTCAATTCATTATTCTCCAGGGGCGGGTCTGTGGTGAGCTCGATCTTGGGCCGATCAATGACTTGTACGCAGGTAGAAGAGAAGGATTCACAAACTCCATCAAAGATAAAGGCAGATACTTGTCCAATTCCACTGCTCCCCCAATTAACACGAACCGTATTCTGTTGGAAATCTACTTCAAAGCTTTCCGCCCCGGCTACATCCCATTGAACTTCCCGGAAGGTTCCTCCAGGCCCAATGGACAGAGAGTCTAAGGCATAAGTAATTATGGTATTGGTACAAACTTTCGGACAGGAAATAGAATCGACTGGATTTGTCGGAGAAGATGGACAAAGGGGAGCGTCAATCGGGATGATGGAAGTGGAAGTTGGATTTTGAATGCTTATTGCTGTTTCAAGAGCAAACGAATCATCATCGCGAATAACGCTGACAATGATGCGAATTTCTTGAGGAGTTGAACCATTGCTAGTAAATTCGTCCCAGCAAATTATTACATCTTTAGTATTACCGACATTCGTAACAAGATCATCGGCTATTAGCACCACCCATTCATAACGCTCCTCCCCTGTTGTTTCAATTTCAAGACTATATTCGTGGCATCCCCCACAGACCGTTGTAGGTCCAATAATGAACCCTTGCTGACTGTAGAGCATGTTCAGGGATATTAAACTAAGGACACACGTGAGTGTTTGTGCAAGAATTTGTTGGGAAAACAATACCTTCTTTCGCTTGATCCAAGCTAAAGAAGCCATCATTTTCCCTGCGTTTTTTTTGCCAACGCAAAGTTTTTGGGCTGTGTTCATGCTATGCGTAGTTGAACCATCAGCGGGTGCTTAAAGGCAAACACAGCTACCTGTAGGTATCTATCTGGTTTTCTGTGCCGGTATTCGTCCTAAAAGGGCACGGACGTTGACCGACTAAGTTGGCGAAAAAGTGTTAGAAGAGTAGAAGTCGGGAGCAGCTAGATAATATTCGGTGAAGAATATGGGCACAATCATAGCTTGGTGTCCCTTTTGATGCAGTGTAAAACACTCTTTCTTACTGTGTTACCTCAATGCTCGCTTACGCTTTTATAATTTGTTGTAGTTGGTCGTTATTAAGAAGATGCTATGAGTATAAGATATGCTGCCTGAGGTAGGAGAATTATTATAAAGAACTTTCAATAGTCTTCACCTGCATCACTTCGAGCACAGCTACTGATCCATTCTGCTAGTTCGCCTTGGAGCTCCAGTTTAAGTTTTGCTAGCGAATCAGACAATTCTCTACTTTCACTAGGGTCATCCAAGAGATCATAGATTTCATAGCTAGCTCCATCGTCATTACTAATTAATTTATATCGATCAGTAACCCAGGAACGCTTTTTCCGGATTAAAAACCCGATGGCCGATCCCCGCTGGGTTCCCCCTTGCTCCAACTGACTACGGACACTGATTCCATCTAACGGACGCCTGTCTAGCGGGGATTCTAAGTCCAGGAGATCCAGCACCGTTGGTAAATAATCAGAGGTACTCATGGCCAAGTCCGACGGATTGGAAGTTGCTATTCCTCTAGGCCAAACCACAAAAGCAGGCACCCTCACCCCTCCCTCATACAAACTCCGTTTGCGTTCGCGAAAAGGCCCAGCTGACCCAGGTGTATCGATTTCAGGGCCATTATCGCTACAAAACCAAAGCATCGTATTATCAGCTACTCCTAATTCCTCTAAATGCTGCCAAAGTCGACCCACTTGTTCATCCATGGCGGTAATGCTACCGTAGAGTAGTTGTTTTCTATGGGAAAGATTAGCATACATGGCTCTGTATTTGGCACTTGTTACTAATGGAAGATGAGGGGTATGAAACCAGATGGTACTAAAGAAAGGCTGATCTTTTGCTACGGCCTGGTCCACAAACGGCAGAACTCTGTCCATGATCACTCGAGAATCATCACCATCAATGTTCCGTAATTCAATTTCTTCTGTTCCTTTCCAATAAAAAGTACCATAGCTTTCCACTTTTAGGGTATCAGCGGAAACTGCTGCCCAGCCATATCGCAAAGACTCTCCCTTTTCTTTGTTAAAAAACCGGGGCTTGATCATGGGGTCCCAGGTGGGAGTTTTGGATTCGGAGCAGAAGTAGGTGTCGTAGCCGTTAGTGGTTGGAATAGCGTAGTGTGTACTATCTCTGGGGCGGCCGCGGTTGGCGTCTTCTATCATTCGGGTTAAGGTGCCTAAATGCCATTTACCAAAATGGCCAGTAGCGTAGCCCACAGTTTTCAAGATCTCAGGGAGGGTAACCTCTTGGGGAGGGAGGTGTCCCGTATTAGCATGATAGATGCCCATCCGAAACGGGTTGCGGCCCGTAAGTACGCTGGCTCGGGTGGGCGAGCAGACCGCCGAAGCGGCGTAAAATCGATTCAAGATAATTCCTTGTCCAGCCAGGCTGTCCAGGTTGGGCGTCTTGATCTGGGTGTTTCCGTTAAACCCAACATCTCCCCAACCCAGATCATCGCACATCACCATCAGGATATTCGGGCGGCGCGGGGCCTCCGATGGGGCTGGGGTAGAACAAGTGATGAGTAATAAGCTTAGCAAGCTGGATAAGGCAAAGATTCGGAACATGGTGTACAATCTCTATAGGTTAGAAAGGGAGGTAAGACACCCGAAGTTTTGCTAGGCGCAACTTAGTACCGTGGAACAAAAATAACTTTGCCTCTTGAGCGTGTCTTTTGGCAAAGGACTTCGTTTCTCATCGGTCAGGTAGCTATGGCTATCTTCCCTCTTCGGGCCTCGCCCTTCAACAAAATCCAATGCTCAAACTTCCAAAGAACTTTTGTTCCAAGGTACTTAGTACGCTGTGTAAAAAATAAATGAATATTTTTAT
>JAHQWA010000585.1 GCA_019634045.1 Saprospiraceae bacterium | reverse complement strand
TGATTTGGGTCTAGATAAACCAAGCGTTCTACCTCTTCACCGGGTCGCAGCGTGATTTTTACCACTCCTTCCGCTGAACCTTGGTTGGAGATACTTAAACGGATGCGGGTTAGCTCCCGATCATCTGCCAATACTTTCTCTGCTATTGGGGTAGAAATTAAATAGCGAGGTAGTTCTATTTCATGGAACCACTTAGACATGACCGAAGAAAGGTCTATGTCAAATTCTTCTTGTAGAATACGATTGAAATCCTCAAAACTTAGATTCTCAAAGTGAGCGTCTGCAAGCATTTCCGTGATGAACTCTCGGAAGCGATCTGTATCTGCCTGCGCCTGAATCATCGAAAACAGGAGATCGCCTTTGAGTTCGATCACATTGTCGATTAAGCTTTGATTTTCTTTCAATGTCAGAATCTCTGCAAAGGATTTTTCCTGGAGAACCATATTGGCTAACTCATACTGCGTACTACCGGTATTTCTTCGCAACCAATCGGGTTGATCGCCGCTCTCACTCCGCAAATAGGATTCAAAAATCCGGTTTAAAACCGGCCATTCGTCAGATTCCAGATTGTTGCACATTTCATACAACTGCACGAACTGATAGAACGGGTTAATCCGCTCATCCACGGTGAATCGCTGATTATTGAACTGTGTATTTACGTCTTTGAATTGGAAAAAGGTTTCCAAGAAGCTATTTAGGCCCATCATCTGCAATTCAGCATCAGTACGGTCTCGGTTTCGGCTCCACCTTTTTCGCCGTTTTACCATGCCCTCGAAATCATAGTTCCGCGTGTGCATGCCTCGTTCTGGGATATAGACTAATCCAGGCTGGGTAGTCTCATGCACCGAAGTCCAGGTTCGGTCAAAGGATTTGAATTGGGCGGGAACTTCGACTAGAGAAAAGGTGGGGAAGGGATACTTTAGATCAGATTTTCTTTCAAAATCCCCAAGGCGCTCTCGGATGACAGCGGTAAGGGTATCGCGGATGTCCGGGAATGCATTATTGAAATAGTCATGTTCATCGATGTAGTATACCTGAAAGGTGAGGCTGTCGGTCTCCAATTTCAGGCTTCGGTAATTCCCGATCGACAGGGAGAGGTGTGCGATTTTATAAGGTCGATCAAAAGTGTAGCTGTCTTGCCCTTCGCTGACCGTAGCACCTGAAGACACGGGGGTGAGCCCGGGTAGCGTTTTGACCTTTAAATTATAATCGATAAAGTCCTTTCTGTACCAAAGTGGAGAAGCGTCGCTATAGCCTACTCCGGAGCTTGGGTACCATTGGGCTTCTGGGGTGAGTAAAAGGAAGTTGGGTTCAGTGAATGCGTACCGCTGGTCCAGATTACAAACTAGGTCCTGATAACGCTCATATTTTAGGTCATCTGAGATATCCAAGAAGCAAGCCGATTCATTGATGTTACCTTCGTAGCTGATCGTCCAATCTACCTCCTGTCCGACTTCAAGTGCGGTTCGAGGACGGACTAGCAAGAGATTTAATTTTCGTTCAAAAGAAAGTTCGCCTTGTTGATCCGACACGCTGCTGACGATGAGACCGGGATTTAAAGTGAAAACGAATTCATCTGCTGCTTGCACGGCGCTTCCGCTAATCTCGGACGTGGCTACTATTCCGTCTTCTTTTTGCTCCAATGCTATGGCATGGGCAGCAATATCTATTCTGGCTTGATCCAGATAAGTATTGTTCAGTGCTATGATGTCTTTCGGCAGTTGTGTATTGACTTGATAGGTTTTTATATGCTGATACCCTAGCCAGATCCCTAAACTCACGCCTGCTAACCCAAGAATCAAGGATATGCCATTCATTAGGCGAGACTGCGGTAGTCTTTTGAATAAGAGAATAGAAATAAAGATAAAGCCCACGCCAAGGCTGGCATACATGCCCCGTAGCCGCAAAATATCATCCCAATGGCCAAACCCGACGATATCGGAATGGAATAATGGCAGATAAAATGCCATGCAGTCAAAGAGATAATGATAAGAGGTCTTTAGGTAGATCATACTCGATAGCACTAAGCCAATCAAGATGACGAAAGTCAGTGCTTGATTGCGCATCACACACATGAGTACGGCAGATAAGCCGATCAAAAACAACAGACTCGGCAGAGAAATCAGGAGCGGGTAGTAGAGATACGCTTGCCAATCTACGTAGGTATTCTGCCCCAGCAGATTGAAAATTAAACCCAATCCTAAAGCGCCGGCATTGATAATCAGAAAAATAGAAAGAATACTCCAGGTTTTACCGAGTAAGTAGGCTCCATTACTCATGGATCGAACATAGATGACCTCTGTAGTATCCTGCTTTCGATCTCGCTTGATAAACTCCGAGGATAAAAAGATGGCAATAATCGCCTGCGCCAGGTTAAGGATAAAAATGTACGCATAAGGCATGGTAGACGGAACAGCACGGTAGCCCCACTCCGTATCTCCCACTTCGGAGATTTCTCCCATATTGAAAACGAAGAGAACGAAAAGCGAGAAGACCGAGAAGATTCGGAAGAACCAGCTTCTCATCAATATTTTTCGCTCATACTTGGCTACAGTCCTAATCGGAGATGCCATTGGTAATTTATCTTTTTAAATAAAGTTCTTCGACAAATCTCGTGTTTGAAGACACTCAAAACTGAAATTCAATGCTTCTTTTAGTCGCTTTTTCGTTTCATTTTATGATTGTCCACAAGATTTATCAAAGAAGGTGAAATAATTTATAATGGTGCAGTTGACTGCACGATTGAGAAGTATGCCTTTTGATCTGCAAAAGCTACTACTTCGTCCATCAAGAATAACTCCACGACTAAGGGCAAAACCCAGACGTAACCGATTCGGTAACTAACGCCATAGGTTTAACTCATTAGAGGTAAGTTAATTCCTAATGTGATTCCACTTCCAAAATTGATAATTCTATCGCCAATCCAGATCGGGTACTTTGGCTTGCAAAAGTCTCCCGCTGACCTCCCGCTGGCGAGTTGAAAACTCGGGAGGATTTGGAAAATACACTTTTTTAGGCTGAGCGTAGCCGATTTTGGCCATTACTAGCATATAGTTGTTATACCAAAATCTGGTTCTTCAGTGTATGTTCCACAAAATATACATAGGCATGTTCCAGGTTTGGGCTTACGGGTTCGGCATCATAGCCCAACACTTCATCCCCAACTACTGTCACCTTCCATCCATCTTTTTGCATGACAGTAGCAATAACCTGGTATTTCTGATTGACTTCTACGTATTCTTTCTCATCTACATATAGCGACCAAACATGACCTTCAGCTTGTCGGATGATTTCTTCCGGGGATCCGGTAAAGGCTACTTGTCCCCGATTCAATAAGGCCATGTGCTCACAGGTGCTGGAAATATCAGCAACGATATGCGTAGACAGAATGATGATCACATCTTGTGAACTTATACGCGCCAACAGATTTCTAAATCGAATTCTTTCTTCGGGATCCAATCCTGTGGTGGGTTCATCAACGATCACGATCTTAGGATCATTGATGAGCGCTTGAGCAATACCAAGCCTTCTTTTCATCCCTCCAGAAAGTTTTCCAGCCTTCCGGTTTCGGACATCAAAAAGGGCCACTTCTTCCAGCATTTTATCCACTGCTGCTCGACGCTTTTTCCCGCTACTCATACCTGACAGCCTAGCGGCATAATCAAGAAACTCATAGGTCTTGAGATTGGAGAAGAAACTAAAGTCTTGTGGAAGATATCCCAACATACTGCGTACATAATCTCGGTGCTTGGCCGTGTCTTTGCCATTAACCAAAACCCTACCGCTACTGGGCTTCATTAAGGTTACCAAAATCCGCATTAAACTAGACTTACCAGCGCCATTTGGCCCAAGCAGCCCAAACATGCCTTCTTTGATCTCAATATTGACATCTTTTAATGCATGATTCCCATTTGGGTAAACCTTATTTAGATCTTGGATAGAGATATTCATATGTACAGGTGATCTTCTTCAGCATTAAAAGTAGGAAGATCAAGGCGCTTTGGCTGACAAAAGGACTTGATTTTCGACCAAAGCAGCATTTTGGAGTACTGAAGACCGGATATGGTATATGGAGGTGTCAACGCAGAAAGCGTAAAGTAGGGATATCTCTGGTGTTGAGTTTCTTGATCGTGAAGGGAGATAGGACTGGACTTTACCGTATAGTGGCAAGGGATAGCTGTGTGCTGAGGGTAAGCATATCGAAGTACTGCTGATAGCCCGACGCTTCTCCCTTAGAAACCTCGGGCCTACTATTTACAGCGGTCGTGTAACCTTAGCTTGGAGTTGCATTTCAAACTTTGGTAAACGCTGCTGAATACTATCAATGAGCATGTTGGTAAAACGCTTGGCGCCAGCGACGTTTAAGTGTTGAATATCAAGATATTCTGTAGCGTTCTTGGTGAAGCTATCGTCAGCTGAAAAATTAAATAAAGGTATACTATTTTGGTCTGCAACGGCCTGTATGTATTGTAGACTAGAGGTCATGATTGTTTTTTCGCCATAGTTAGGAGTTATTGAAAATACAAGTTGGACACCTTGTTTGATGAAGTGTTGCACCAGTGTATCAAACTCCTGAACGGATGCCTGATTCAAGGGCTTTCGACTATCAACAACTTCAAATGGGAAGCCTGGATCTTCATAGCTACCATAACTGGGCTTCCAACCCTGATCGCTGATCTTTCCATCAAGGTTGTGGAATACAAAGGGGCGAAGCAAGTAGTAGAAACTCGAGTTAAAAGCATAGAGATTGGACTGTAGCTTCCATTTTTCGTTGGGACTGATATTATTGAGAATGGATTGTATGTTCGGATGGTCCCGGTAAAATACACGTAAGAACCCCGCTTCTTGATAAAAGGGAGGGTGCTCCAAAAGATCAACTTCCAAGTTTAGCACAACAAGTTTTGGTGAATGGCGCTGAAGTATGCCTTCTTCCACGGCGCGAAAATAGGGGAGTCCCTGGCCCCCGCGACTTGCATTCCAACAACTTAAACCAAAGGCTTCCTCAAAAAGATAGGGAACGTAATTGATTTCACCTCTTGAACTCCCAATAATGATGATATCTTCTTGAGCATCATCTAAGGTGTACTTCATTTTGTAGTAGCGTCCGTCGGGAGACTGATCACGGATGAAGCCAAACACTTGTCCAAAACATAGGTCGATAGTGACCAATAAACCAGTAATAAATAGTAATCGAGCAAATAATTTGTTCATAGTCATTGGTTTTAGAGAGAGTTGAAGAATTAGAATTGG
Source organism: Saprospiraceae bacterium (assembly GCA_019634045.1). Classification (GTDB taxonomy): domain Bacteria; phylum Bacteroidota; class Bacteroidia; order Chitinophagales; family Saprospiraceae; genus DT-111. The sequence continues at coordinate 2,120 of JAHQWA010000585.1, read as the reverse complement.
AAGTATATAAATTGAGAACCGTCGAATATCCCTAGACTAATGATGTACATGACCAGGAATAGAATGGAGGCGATCCGAATGGCAAACTGGTGATGATGTAGCAGGTTGAACCGGGGAAAGTACTCCTGTGCCAGATCATGGATAAACAGCACCGATAAGGCCATTATACCATAAAGGAACACGCCGAGATCACCGATATGAATGTGCGTCCCCATATTCATGCAGATCTGGCCAATAATAGCCACGGCTTGATCCAGTGAATTGGCCCTAAAAAATATCCAGGCCAGGCAGGTAAAACCGTAAATCAGGATGATATTGAAAAATCGGGGCTGAAATTCCTTCCCAATCTTGAATACATTTTTCTCTATGATCTGGTACAATCCATGAATAGCCCCCCAAATCACAAATGTCCAAGCTGCTCCATGCCAGAACCCACTGATCACGAAAGTGATGAAAAGGTTGAAATTTTGTCTCCTGGGACTCACCCGATTCCCACCCAAAGGAATATAGACATAGTCCTTAAACCAAGTGGATAGAGAGATGTGCCAACGACTCCAAAAGTCTTTAAAGGATCCGGCGAAATAGGGGCGCCGAAAGTTTTCCATTAGCCGAAAGTCGAAAAGCTGCGCACAGCCAATGGCCATCAAAGAATAACCAGCAAAATCACAATAGATTTGGAAGGAGAAAAATACAGTAGCCACCACGAAAGACAAGCCATTATGCATATCTGCATTGTTGTATATGATATCCACAAAGATGGCCAGTCGGTCGGCAACGGCTACCTTCATGAACAACCCCCAGAGCATCATCTTCAAGCCTACCGAGGCTTGTTCATAGGTGAAACTGCGTTGTCTGGAAAATTGAGGGAGCAAGTTGGAGGCGCGTTCAATGGGGCCCGCTACTAGTTGTGGGAAGAAACTTACAAAGGCGAAAAAGGCCAAAATATCCTTGGTCGGTTCCAGTTTTTTTCGATAGATATCTATCGTGTAACTCATCGTTTGGAAGGTGTAAAAGCTGATGCCTACGGGCAAAATAATGTTCAGCGAACTGGGCTGAAAACTATGACCAAGAAAGGAGAAGGCCTCGGTAAAACTATCTGCAAAGAAATTGTAGTACTTGAAGAAACCAAGAAAACCAAGATTCACACCTATGCTAAGCCACAACCATTTTTTCCGTCTCATAGCTTGCTCTTCCCGCGCTAGATTAAGGCCAACAAAATAGTCGACCAAAGAACTAGTGGCGATTAGGGAGAGGAATCGCCAATCCCACCAGCCATAAAAGAAGTAACTGGCCAGTAGGAGGATCCAATTCTGTCTTCGAATATTTCCACCTGCTACGAGCCAGTACAAACAAAAGACAATGGGTAAAAAGAACGCAAACTCAAGGGCGTTAAAGAGCATTTCCTATTGGTTTAATAAGATCCTGAGATTACTTACTGAATTATAAACCCAGGCTACCTGGCGTAGCAGGTAGCCATTGAAATAGTCGTTTCTATTGACAGTGGTAATTAATAGTAGGTCTGCGATTGATGATAGGAGTACGTTTCCAATTGCCGATAAGCAGTGGCAACGTACTCCGATAGGGGGGACAATGAAGGGGGATAGCCTCAAGCTCTCTATTGGCAGCCAACAGGCCGTCGGAATCTGTTAGCTAAGGCTAATTTGGTATGCAATGACAATATGAAGGGAATATATCAGACGATCAAATACGAAAAAATAAGTTTATAAATCGTAAACCATATAAATATGCTTATAAGTTTTTGTTTTTGAGTCACTTATGTTTTTGTGTGTAAAATGGAAGAAGAAGATTCTAGGTAACAGTAGATCAATTGGTGCATCAACTATGGTTCCTACTCAGAAACAAACCACATCAAGATGTGGGAGCAAAGGGTACAAAAGAGATTACTTTTGACCTGTAGGCATCTTGTGTCCTATCAAAAGACTCGATAAGAAAACAAACTATGCAGATTGACAAAGAAATTAAGTTAGTACTAACAGTGGAAGAAGTCAACCAAATCCTGGGTGCCTTAGGAAATCAGCCTTTTAAACAAGTCTTTGGGTTGATTAATAAGATACAGCAGCAGGCTGCTTCACAGCTGAATCAAACTACTCAAGAAGAGC
>JAHQWA010000584.1 GCA_019634045.1 Saprospiraceae bacterium | reverse complement strand
GTATAGATGAGGTCAAGGATGTCTACCTGAAAACCGTCTTTACCTTAGGAGCTACGGATTGGCAAACCATAAGATCTGTCTATTTTCCTTCGGTCTTTTCGAAACTAATGGATGATATTCGAGTGCTGACGGCCATTTCCTGGACCTATATCATCATTGCCGAGCTATTGAATCGGCAAGGGGGACTTGGTGCATTGATTTACGTGAAGGCGAGGCAGGGGCAGTTGGAAAAGGTATTTGCCATCCTTATTGTGATCATTCTCATCGGATTCTTACAGGACCGCATCTTTGTGTATATGGATAGGCGACTATTCCCTCATAAGTATGCTAAAAAGCGAATTAACGGCATCAAGGAAGTGGAGTATGGTTTAATGGCCATTCTGTTGGCCATCACGCTAGCGATTATTGTTCCTGCAATTATTCCTTCTACGCTTGGAATGATGGGAAATCTGGCCACGATCTTGGCTATCACGGGCGTAGTTGTGAGCTTATACGGCGAATATCGACTGCGTAGAGCCTCGATTGAGTCCGCTTAATTGGTATCCCATTCCAAATGTTGTAAACAGAAAACAAATGAGCTTATTTCCAGATACGGAGAATCCCAATATAATAGAATTAAAACAGATCGATCAAAGCTATGATGGTGGCGAAAGTTTCATCATTCAGGGTTTAGATTTTATGGTAGAAGACAAGCCAGCTCAAGGGCAATTCGTGGTGATCCTAGGTATGTCCGGTAGTGGGAAATCAACCTTGCTCCGTTACATTGCGGGCTTGCAGAAGCCTACGGCGGGCGAAGTCTTAATTCATGGGAAACCGATTGACGATACCAAGCGAGTAGGTATGGTTTTCCAGCAGTATTCTTCTTTACCGTGGATGACGGTTCTGGAAAATGTATCCCTCGCACTGAAGTTCCAAGGTATTGAAGAGAAAGAGAGAAAGGAAAAGGCCATGGAAATGATTGAAATGGTCGGCTTACTCGGACACGAAGGCAAATTTGCTCAATATCCCACCTTATCCGGCGGGCAACTACAACGGGTTGCCATCGCTAGAAGCCTTTTGGCGAATCCTGAAGTTCTGCTGATGGACGAACCCTTCGGTGCTCTAGACATTAATACCCGCCTGCAAATGCAGGATATGCTGGCCAAGATTTGGCTGAAATTCCATCCCACCGTGATTTTTGTGACGCATGATATTGCAGAAGCCGTCTACCTGGGAGATGACATTTATATCCTTAAATCCCAGCCTTCTAGAATCGTGGAGCATATTAATGTGGACTTACCTTTCCATCGCACAAAGGAAACCAAGAGAGATCCACACTTTGTGGAACTGGTACATATGGTAGAAGATAAGATGATTGAGGTAGCGCAGTTGGGCTAGGGAAGAAGCTAGAAATCGGAAGTGAGTTTATTTCATGTTCACTTCCGATTGCTCTCCTTCAAAAAAGGAGGGTGGATCAATGCATGGAATGTTTGGTGGTAAAACCCAAGCAGGGCTAGGGAAGAGCCGATAGCCCCGCAATTACGAAACATTCCCCAACCTTAGTCTGTCCGACAACCGCTGCGTCTTCTGCCAGAACGGCCTCGACTACCCACTAATCCATTATCAATGAAATTGTAGGAAACGGTTAAGCCTAAAATGAAGTAGGTATCCGTTGTTTTACCATCTCCTCGTTGTGTTCCCGTCGGCACAATCACCGGATCCGAACCCAAGAGTTCACCTTGCCGATTGGCCAAAGCAGCCGCAAGTTCACCATTACTAGCTAGCAGGTCATTGTAGGATACATAGGTTGAACTGACATCGTCTATGTAATCTGTAAAGGTTTTGCGGAAACCTAATTCTATGCCAAGATTCCAATGGTCATTCAATGCGTACTTTAGACCAAATCCAAAAGGAATGGCGAACTGCTGTGTTTGATAAGGATCTGGACGATCAGGCATACCCTGTCCTTCTGTCCCTAAGGGTTGTAGAGCCACCAGGTCCCCCTGATATTCTGCTTTAGGATTAAACGTGAAAAAGGCGATACCGCCGAAGAGATAAGGTGAGAAGGGGTTAGCCAAATTATAAGGCTGATACCGCAGAATATTGAATTCTCCGATTAAAGCCGCTTCATATATATCCGTTTGAAAATGAAGGTTTCTATCTCTAAAAACACCAACCGGTGCATTCGCATCGGCACCTGATAAGGTGGTATAATTAAAGCCCAGCCGCACGCTGAGAAAGTCATTGGCATTATAACGTCCAAACACGCCTCCAGCAAAATGTGTCTGTCCAAGGTAGACTGTGGAGGAATTATTGGAAAGATCTCCTTGGTAGTTGCCACCACCGCCGAGTACACCCACTTCAAAATATTGGGCATTCAAGGCTGTTTGGAGAAAGAACAAAGCCAAAAGTGGAAAAAGAGATTTCATATTTATTAAAATTGAGACCTTATAAGAAGTTGAATTCAATATTACAGGGTCCCGATGGCAGGCGCAAAGCTATTGCCAATGGGGTAGGGTATCTTGAAGGGTTCAGTTACAAGCCTTAAAAATCCCCAAAATATCTAGATAATCGTAATTTTAGTCGGTAAAAATCATCCATATGGATGAAAGTTCATGGTAAAGTACCATATACAACAACTTCTTAGCCAAATTATCCGTTTTCAATAATGCTCGCTGTTTTTGTCTAATCTGTTACAGGGATTAGTATTTTCGCCGACGAAAAGTCCAGCATTTGCCAAAACCCATATGTTTATTTAAAAAAGCAAGATAATTCATCTTTGGCTCTATGGATGTCCTTTATTTACAATTAGCTTAAATTAGTTCTAAGCATTATATACAATCTATATCATCACTCTCCAGTCTCCGTTATTGATATTTTTTGGCAAATGCCAGAACAGGAAAGTGAGGGTTTCAAACTATTTAATTCAGAAAAAAAATCAAAATGAAGATTCAGCAGTTAATTGCTTTTCTACTCTCCAGTATGTTAGTGATAGTGGGGCATGCCCAAGATGAGCTTCCAACAAACTGGGCTCACTTAGATGCAAACGTTGATGGCTATCCAGGGATGAGCACCCAGAAAACCTACAAAGAACTCCTCAAGGGAAGAACCTCGCAGACTATAGTGGTCGCTGTAATTGATTCTGGAGTGGACAAAGATCATGAAGATCTGAGCCCGGTGATGTGGGTGAATGAAGATGAAATTCCCGGTAATGGTATTGATGACGACAACAATGGATATATAGACGATATCCATGGTTGGAATTTTATAGGCGGAAAGAATGGTAAGAATCTAGCGCATGAGAATCTGGAAATGACTCGTCTGTATACGCTGTATAAGAAAAAGTACGAAGGAAAAAGCAAAACGGATCTTTCTAAGAAAGAAAAGGAAGAGTTTAACCAATATGAAGAATTTGGGAAGATAATAGAGAAGAAGAAAGAAGAATTGGCTCCACAAGTGATGCTATATGGTGCTACTCTGGAAGCTTTCAGTGCATTGGCACAGGCGATCGGTAAGGCACCAGATGAAATTACGCTTTCAGACGTAAAGAACTTCAAGACGAAGGATGAGATGCTCAGTAGAGTAGGGGAAGCCGTAGTTAGTTTCATCGAGCAAGGGCAGGACTTCGGCAGTATCTATGCTGAAGTAGAGGAAATCTACGACTACTACTATGGCCAAGTGAATTACTATTACAATCCAGAATTTAGCCCTAGAGATATTGTTGGAGATGATGTCAGCAACCCACGTGAGCAATTTTATGGTAACAATGATGTGAAAGGACCGGATAGTGAGCATGGAACCCACGTGGCTGGTATTATTGCCGCTGCTCGTGGAAATGACATCGGAATGGATGGCGTGGCAGACAATGTACGTATTATGTCCATCCGAACGGTTCCCTCAGGTGATGAGCGAGACAAAGATGTGGCGAATGCCATCCGTTACGCGGTTGACAATGGCGCAGCAGTAATCAATATGAGTTTTGGAAAAGGGGAGTCTCCCCATAAGGAAGTGGTAGACGAAGCCGTGAAATATGCCTTAAAGAATGATGTATTGCTAGTACACGGCTCAGGTAATGATGCAAAGGAAGTAACCTTTGCCAATAACTTTCCGAATGATCGATTTGATAAGAAAGGGATGTTTGCTCCAAGATATGCCAAAAACTGGTTAGAAGTGGGGGCCAGCACTTTTTCGGAGGACGAAAACCTAGTGGCTTCTTTTTCCAACTATAGTTCGGATAAGGTGGATGTCTTTGCGCCAGGAATTGAAATTTACTCTACAGTGCCTGATAACAAATACAAGAATCTTCAAGGAACAAGTATGGCTTCCCCTTATGTGGCTGGCTTGGCTGCCTTGCTTCGTTCTTATTTCCCTACTTTGACGGCGGCGCAAGTCAAGTCGATTATCATGGAATCATCAAGCAAACAGAAATTCCGCGTCATTAACCCAGAAAATGGAGAGCTGGTACCTTTTACTGATATGTGTATGACTGGAGGTATTGTCAATACCTATGATGCGGTTAAGCAAGCTATGGCTACCAAAGGCAAGCGTAAGTTTGTAGGCTTTGGCAAAGGCAAGAAAAAAGGTAAAAAAGGAGATAAGGATCGAGCCTAATCGAGGCATCCTGGTAGCAATAAAAAAAGCGGCAAGTGTAAATCACTTGCCGCTTTTTTTATTGCTACTTCAAGTCGTCTTAAAACTTGGGGCAGAGGACCGTTTCATCATCGTACTCACCCAAATAAGCAATAGAAATCTCAAAAGCTCCTTGTCCTCTTCTGGATTGGTTAATGTCATTGACATTCGCATCATAACTCAAACCTAAGAGAAAGTTATTAAGCTCCAAACCTACCATTCCCACCACGGAGTCCATGAAAAATACATCTAGTTCATTTTTCACAGGACGTACCCAACTGCCTAAGTGTATCGCTACCCCTTTCACATCATCCACCAAGAAACGGAAATTGGTTCCAGCATTAATAGCTAAATGTGGACCTTGACTATAAACTAGCGCCCTAGGCAGCATTTGGACATTCGGGCCAAGCGGAACTTGGAAACTTATATGTCCTACATATTTTGCTGCTAGACGATCCTCTGGGAATTTTTCAGGATTATCATTGTCGTAGAAGAAACTGATCTGCGGCTCCAGAATATGGTGCATACTGGCCCCAATGAAGAAGCCTACCTTATTGACGGGCGCATAGGCATAATTGATGCCAATATTGAAATCGGAATGGGCGAAGTTGTTCTCAGGTAGAATTTCATCTGTCCCATTGGTGTAGCCATTGTCTCCGTTGAACTGATCCCCAAAATTAATATTACCGTAGTTGATATTGCGCTGTGCAAGCCCCACCTGTCCCCCAATACTTAGGAACTGATTGTTCTCATCACTAAGGGATTTATGAAAGGCACCAGAAAGGAAAATCTGGTTGTTGGAATAGCCAATAAAAGGGACTTTATCACTGTTAAAGATCACGCCTACACCGAAAGAATCATCCAGCTTTTTACGATAAGGACTTAAGCGAAACCGGAAATCAATAGCCCCGGAATAGGTGACGTACGGATTCTGTAATACGTTCTTCCACTGATCTCTATATATAACGGAAAATCTGTATTTTCCTTGCAATGAACCCGTTAGGGCTGGGTTGAGACTGATAGGGGAAGCGTAAAACTGTGTGAAATGTTGATCTTGAGCAGGAAGGCAATAAGCAAAGCCTAATAACAGGAGGAATAGTAAATTTTTTTTACTCATAGGATTATGATATTCTTGCGAGCTCCAAAGGTAAGGTTTATTTTATTGAACTTGCAGATCAGGCGCTGAATTTAGAGATCCACAAGATATTTTTGAACACATTCATTTACAAAGCAACGGACTTTTTCCAATATTTATTATTTTTGATAAAGTAGTCTTCGTCTCCTATCGGCAAATCACTACGTGAAAGAGATTTTCATGTCCCGGATTTTTCTTCATTTATTTGCAGTCGAATAGAGATAAAGGTGATCCTGGAATTTTAGCAAACGCTTAAAAGGATCAGCGCAAGATCAAAAACAGCAATGTACATGACACATGGTATCTGCCCGCTAAGTACGGTCGCTATCCGAAATTCGGCTTCTCAAAAGAGCGAGATGATCTCTCAGTTGCTCTATGGCGAATTAGTGGAGGTCCTCGAAAGAAAAGGCCGTCAATGGGTCAAGGTCCGTTGTGCACATGACAACCTGGTAGGCTGGGTGGCCACCAATCAACTCGAATGGATAACGCCCTCCGAGTTCGAGTCTTATCAGGATAATTTCGCTTTTGTCTTAGATGTATTTCAAGCATTGGCCACGGGCGACGCCTTTCTACCCCTAACCTTAGGTGCGCGTTTGCCCAACTTCGACGGCTTGCGTTTTGCCATCGGTGAAAAAACCTTCAATTTCCCTGGTCAAGCTGTATTTCCCAAAGATCTAGCACAAGGGCCGGAGATCATCCAAAAAATTGCACGGAAATTCCTTAATGCTCCATACTTATGGGGCGGTAGATCACCTTTCGGTGTGGATGGCCCGGGGCTAATTCAGGTAGTATTCGGAATTGCCGGCTACCCGCTGCCAAGGGAGGCTTCTCAGCAAGTAGAGCAAGGCGAAAATGTTGATTTCGCAGAGCAAGCCAAGCCTGCAGATCTGGCCTTTTTTGAAAACCAAAAAGGGCGCATTACGCATACCGGTATCGTATTGCCAGAGGGAAAAATCATACATGTACACGGCAAAGTCCGCATAGATAAGCTAGATCACTACGGTATTTTTAGTAAGGATAAGGGGGGCTACACCCATCGACTTCGAATTATTAAACGCTTGATAGAACCTGCCAAAACTAATTCTCAAGAAGAAACAGCGAAGAACGAAGAGGCCGTAGATCAGCAGATTCCACTTTTCTAAACAGCATTTAAGGCCCTTGTATACGACGCCTACCAGTTACGATTAGGATTTCAAAAGACTGTAACATTCTATTTTTCTTAGGATTACTCATACTATCTGTGAGGGTTTTGTAAATTTGCCGCCGATTGGCAAAGCCGGTTACCAAACTCATTCAAGAATTAGCACGAGGCTAGCGTTAGGAGGGTTTCAAAATTTCTTTTGGACTGGACAACTATACCCTAGCTGACCTGTATATATAGAGATGATATCCGTTAAAATTCCCAAAAACAATCGATTTTAAACAAAAAACTATGGGGAAGAGTACATTTCAAACTACTAATAAGACGTTTTTCTTTTTCCTTGTCATCATGGGCTTCCAGGTCTTGGCCACAAGTTGCGGAGAAAGCTCCTCGTCATCCAACTCTGCAGCAGGACAGGAAGAACCCCAAACCGAAGAATCACCCCTGCTGACCTTCAAACTCGATACTTTGGCGCAGCAATCTCCAAATTGTCAAACAGACTCCAGCAATTGCGCGAAAGTTGAGCTCGTATTTCCCTATGCTGAGAGAGGCCCTACAGCGATGTGTGTAGCTTTTAACCGCTTGCAATTGAGGTTTTTAAGAGGTTCGCTAGCAGATGTGAATGGCGAAGAAGAGGAAGGAACGGTAGAAGATATCATGAATCAGTTTTTGGAGGATTATAAGGAGTTGCAAGGGGAGGACTTGCCCTTTTCCATGCCATGGAGTTTGGAGACGGAGGGTAAGGTGCTCTTTCAAAATGATAAATTGGTTTCCGTTCAATTGTATCAATATTCCTACACCGGTGGAGCTCACCCGAATACCTTCAGCACGGTTTGGATGTTTAATAAAACAACTAAAGAACCCCTCAAATGGCAGGATTTGGGCGTTAAAACGGACACCCTTGAGGTGATTGCAGAACAAGCCTTCCGCAAGGTGGCAGAGATTCCCGTGGGTAAAAGCCTAGAAGAGGCAGGTTTCTTTGAAGGAGAGGAGTTTTCCCTACCCCATAATTATGGATTAGTAGAGGATGGATTGCTCCTGTATTATAATACCTATGAAATTGCGCCTTACGTATTTGGTCCCACAGAGGTGATCATACCCTGGGCAGATCTCAAGGTTGTATTTGAAACAGATCAATGGCTATAAAATCAAGAAAGATGAAGTTTTTTTGGACAGTTTTATGTGTTTGTCTGCTAGTAGCTTGCCAAAATTCCGAAGGAAAAGAAGGAGCTAATGGTGCCACTGTGGTGAAAAAAGGAGCAGGCACATCATCAGGAGAAGCAAGAGAATTACTACCCGTTACAGAGATCGATGGCAATTACGAATTAGCTAGTGCCGAATGGGACGGGAAGGAAGTGAAACTGAGAAGTGAAAAGAAAACTACCTTCAGCCTTAAGCGTGGGAAGCTCAATGGTAAATCACTTTGTAATGGTTTTACTGCTGGCTTTGCTTTGGGAGAGAATAATACTTTATCCATCTCAGAATTTTCAAAAGGGAACAGGATTTGCTCAGGAAAAATGGGCAAAGAAGCCAATTTGTTGAGCATAATAGAGCATGCCGGTTCGTACGAATTGCTCGGCTCGACGGCATTGAAAGTGAATTCAGAAAAAGGAAACTTAGTTCTCAGAAAATTACTATAGAAGATATTGGTGAGATCGCAGCGCTTATGTTGCTACTTCACCAAGAATTACCGTTTGAATGTTTTCAAATTGGAAGCGCTTTTTCGGATTCGGAATAGGGATCTGGCTGTTATTAAATATCATACAAGCTGCTTTCTTGCCGCTTGACCCGGACGAAGCCTATTATTGGATGTATGCCCAGCAATTGGACTGGGGATACTTTGATCACCCACCTATGGTGGCACTTCTGATTAAATTGGGAAGTAGCTGCTTGGGAGGTCCGCTAGGGGTTCGTTTGGGTAGCATCCTGATTTTTGCAGCCACGCTCTACGGTTTATGGGTTCTCGTAGGTAAGCCTACGGAGCGCAAGCCGCTACTTGAATTTCTCTTGTTGGCAAGCGCGATGCCGATTCTGCAGCTCTATGGCTTCGTAGCCACCCCGGATAGCCCCTTGCTTCTATTTACCGTGCTATTCTTCCTCACTTATAAGTCCTTTCTGGAAAAGGATTCTTGGGCCAATACCATAGCTCTAGGCCTAATCATGGCTTTGTTGTTGTACAGCAAATATCATGGCGTCTTAATTATCTTTTTTACGGTTCTTTCCAACCTTCGCCTACTAACTAATCCCAAATTTTATCTGGCAGGAATCCTGGGCGCAAGTCTTTATTTTCCCCATTTATATTGGCAGTATATGCATGATTTTCCCACCTTTAGATACCACCTAGGCGGTAGAAATGATACCTACGAGTTAAAATATACCTTCAATTATCTGCTCAACCAACTACTGATCTTTAGCCCGCTCTTGTTGCCCTTTATTATCAAGGTGTTCCGGAAAAAGCCCCAGGATACATTAGAAAGAACCTTCTTCTTTGTCTGCTTTGGTTTTTGGGCCTTCTTCTTCTATTCTACCTTCAAAGGGCATGTGGAACCACAATGGACCGCCATCCTCTGTATTCCATTCGTGGTCTTACTGTACAAAAGACATGTGGCTTCAGGTGTGAACAATCGACGGTTTCAACTTATGATTAGGCTTACCTTAGGTCTGCTGATTATTATCCGACTAGGCCTACTTTTTCCGATACCGGGTTTGCAATTGCCTTTCCATCAAGTAGATTGGGTGGCGGACTTGCAAGAGGAGGTGGGGGATCGGCCCGTGGTTTTCATCGATTCCTACCGAAATCCATCCATTTATACCTTTTATAGTGGCCAGCAAGCCTATACCTACACTGATATTTTATACCGATTGAATCAGTACGACATCTGGGATAGGGAAAAGGAAATACAAGGACAGGATATCCTTTTGGTTGGCCCGAAGGATTGGGAGCCAAAAAAAGCCCAGATTTGGCGCAGCGGGAGAAAGGACTTTCGGCTTAGCGAGCGAACCAACTATCAGGTGACTCAAAAACTGGAGATCCAGTACGCAGAAACAAAAGTTAGTTGGACAGCTGGAGATAGCCTGAGTTTACCCATCCGTCTATATAATCCATACCCTCACGCCCTTGACTTTGAAGGTGGAACCCAAGCTATGGAATTCCTACTGCAGTTTGATTTACCAACAGAACACCTAGAGCAGGTTCCCCTTGAGCTTGAACCTGCTCTACAAAGTATTGGTCCAGGAGAAAAACTGAATCTTACCGCCCACTTTCGCGTACCAAATCTGAAGGAGAAAGAACTGTTAGTTAGTTTTTGCTTAAAGAATGGAGATTTGCGAGCCGCCTATCTTAGCCCGAAATTCCAAGTTAAGCTGAAATGACCTGCACCAGGCTAAGCGTAAGCGTCTTGAATACTTCCATCGGTGATGTACCCACTGAGACAGCTACTGGCCTCTCCCTGTTACCTGAACCTTAAATTCGAACGGAATATGCAGCCATTTCTTCCTATTCTCATCGATATATCACATTTTTACGCCCTCAAATAATATTCTCCCATGTTAAGCAAACAAAATCCTACCGCAACCAGCGCCTGGAGTGCCTTAGAAAATCACTTTTCTGCCATCGGAAAAACCGAGATGAAGACACTCTTTGCAGAAAACCCATCCCGCTTTGCGGACTTTTCCATCCAGTTTGAAGATCTACTGCTAGATTATTCCAAAAACCGCATAACCCAGGAAACCCTGGATCTTTTGATTCAATTGGCCGAGGAAACGGATTTGCCTGCCAACATCAAGGCGCTATTTGCCGGTGATCGGATCAATGAAACGGAAAATCGAGCTGTCTTTCACATGGCTTTGCGTAATCAAGGTGGAGCGCCCATGGAAGTCGATGGACAAGACGTGATGCCCGCAGTGAAAAATGTATTGGCGAAGATGAAAGCCTTTACGACTCAGTTGCATGGAGGAGCATGGAAGGGGTACGCCGGGGATACTATTACTGATATTGTTAACATTGGAATAGGTGGCTCAGATTTAGGGGCAGTGATGGTGACGGAAGCACTAAAGCCCTATTGGAAAGAAGGCATTCAGGCTCATTTCGTTTCTAATGTGGATGGAACGGATATTGCTGAAACTTTAAAGGGATTAAATCCTGCCACTACACTATTTATTATTAGTTCAAAGACCTTCACCACGCAAGAAACCATGACCAATGCCCATACCGCTAGGGATTGGTTTTTGCAGACGGCTAAACAAGAAGCCTTCGTCGCTCAGCATTTTGTGGCGGTTTCGACCAATGCAGATGGCGTGCAGGCTTTTGGGATTGCTCCGGATAATATGTTCGAGTTCTGGGATTGGGTAGGAGGCAGATACTCCTTAAGTTCCGCGATCGGTCTGTCCATCGCCTGTACCATAGGCTACGATAATTTTGACCAACTACTTGGCGGCTTGCACGCCATGGATCAGCATTTTAAAACCGCCCCACTACAGGAGAATATCCCCGTTTTACTGGCTTTAATTGGTATTTGGTACAACAACTTTTTTGGTGCTGAAACAGAGGCCATTTTGCCTTATGACCAATACCTACACCGCTTTCCAGCCTATTTCCAACAGGGAAATATGGAGAGCAATGGTAAGTATGTGGATCGTAAGGGGGATAAAGTGAGCTACCAAACTGGACCGATTATCTGGGGAGAACCGGGAACCAATGGCCAACATGCCTTTTACCAGCTGATTCACCAAGGAACAAAACTGATTCCCTGCGATTTTATCGCCTCAGCCAATAGCCACAATGCGATTGGCCAACATCACCCCATCCTCTTGTCCAACTTTTTTGCCCAAACCGAGGCGCTTATGAAAGGGAAGACGCCAGAAGAAGTAAAGGGGGAATTGGAAAAGGCAGGAAAATCCGAATCGGAAATCGCAAAGCTCTTACCTTTTAAGGTCTTCGAAGGCAACAAACCTACCAATTCCATTTTACTCAAGCAGTTGACTCCGCACACCTTAGGCTTACTTATTGCCATGTACGAACACAAGATCTTTGTGCAAGGCGCCATCTGGAATATTTACAGCTTTGACCAGTGGGGAGTTGAATTGGGTAAGCAATTGGCGAAGGGCATCTTACCCGAGTTAGCGGGAGAGGAATCCGTAGATAGTCATGACGCTTCCACCAATGGCTTGATTAATGCCTATAAGCGCATGCGGAAATAAATACGACAAGTCTGGTTTTGTAAAACATTTCGGACCGGAAGGCTTTGCTTCCTGGACTCGAAATTTAAGATTTTACAAAAAAAATTATCCCCACCCAACCTTTACCATAAAGTCGGCTGTCTTACCAAGCAGTAAGAAAGCTTACAAAGGGAGTTATGGTTGCTTAGATTCCATTCAGTAGATCCCAATAGATTTTGCAAGCCAGTCCGCATTTATTTAAATTGCTGGACCGACTAGATTACCCGATCGTTTGGAAACTGAATAGCTATGAAATTTTATCAACTATTGCTCCTGTCTCTATTTTCTTGTACCGCCCTATTTGGTCAAAATCAAGATTCGCTGGATGTGATCTACCTGAAAAATGGCATGATCATGGAAGGCTTAGTAACGAATTTTAAAGAAGATCGTTCCTTGAAATTGGCCTTGCTGGGGGGAGTGAAGATGGGACTTCGACTAGCTGACATTGATAGTATCAAATGGGTTAATGCCTTGTCAAATTCCCAAATGATGAATACGCGGCAAGCCATTAAGGTGAGCCGGATTCAGCTGCAAATGGAAGAAGGGGAGCTTTCGATCCCTATAACCGAAACGGTCTATTTAAAGAATGGACAGATTGTAGAAGGGAAGATCATTTCCTACAGTAAGGGAGAGCGTCTTAGAATGTATGACCAGGCGGGGCATGAATTCGTTTTTGAGGATGCTGATATCCGGCGAATTGTGCAAGATGTAGATCGTCCTACGCTCAAGAAATACCTTCGTCAGCGCAGAAGAATGTTGCGCCCTTTTAATTATGCTTTTCGGGAAACCGGAACTTACTATGAAGTATCGTTAAGCACTTTTACAAGTGACACGGGGCTTGACGAATCTGACCAAACAGCTGTCGGTATACATTTTGCGGTAGGAAAACAGTGGAATCGATATTGGGGGACAGGAATTGGGATCGGCTTCGACGGATATGATTCCTTTGGTAGCGGAACGACTTTGCTACCACTGTATGTGCAGGCTAGAGGATATCTGCAAAAGAAATGGCAGTCTCCCTTCTATTCCCTAAATGCAGGCTACGCCTTCGCCCTAGGAGGAGATACGGAGGCTTATCAAATTGAGGCAGAGGGAGGCTGGATGATACATCCTGCGGTGGGATGGCGATTTGGCGCTTCCGCAAAAAGTAACTTTACGATTGACCTTGGCGTCAAATATCAGAAAGCATACATCGAACGAATCTCCAACTTTAATGGAGATCTAGAAATCAGGGATATACTATACAGACGCCTTACGTTGCGTTTTGGGCTGGTTTTCTAAAGACCGAAGTCTAGCTGTTTATGTTTAAGAAAAAGGTATTGTCCGAAAAAGAGTTAGTAGAGGCTTGTGTCGCCAATGATAGGCGAGCACAGGAGGAGCTGTTTCGTCGGTTCTTTCCTACTATGATGCGTATGTGCATGCGCTACGCTGATGATCGAGACGTTGCGATGGAAATCGTCAATACCGGTTTTCTGCGCGTCTTCAAGAAGCTACACACCTTCTCCTTTTCCGGTTCGCTGGAAGGGTGGATCCGAAGACTGGTCTTCCACAGTTTATCGGATTATTTCAAGAAACAGACAAGATCTGTGCATTTTCTTTCTATTGAAGATCGAGATGCTCCGCATGAATCAACGGCCCTAGACCAATTGTTTTGGGAAGATATCATCAAGTTGGTGGACTATTTACCGGCGGCGAGCAAGGAGGTCTTCTGGTTGTATGCGATAGAAGGTTATTCTCATGCCGAGATTGCTGAAAGGGCAAACATCAGCGTAGGAACTTCCAAGTGGCACTTGTCTAATGCTCGAAAAAAATTGAAAAAACTAGTCCAACAAGTTAACAACAGAACAAATTATGCTGGATAACAGGAATAGCGGATTGGATCCCAGCTTTATTGATAAGGCTTGGGAAGATATGCGAGGGCAATTGGATGAGGCCATGCCTGTCGAATCCAAGAAACGTCGCCCAGTCTTGGCCTGGTGGTGGTGGGCCGCAGCCTTACTATTACCGATCATGATCGGAATCGGACTATATCCTCAGCCGCAAGCTCCGGAACTTGAGGCACTCCCAATTCCCGGACAAGGCAAGGCCATAGCAGGACCTAATACGATTCAGCAAAACCAGATTACCCCAGTAAAAGAGATGGAGAACAGCGATAAGGCTGTCCAATCCTCAACGAACTCTATCCTCAAAAATCCAGTTATATCGAAACTAAACCCTACTCCTTTTTTACCAAAAAGTCCGCAAAGAACCGATCAACAAGCGACAAAATCTCTAGTGGAGGCGAAGCTCCAATTGCCTGGCTCTACCGTACCGGCGCCAGTGGCTAATCCGGAAAATACGAGTGACACTCCTAAAACCATTTCTAGTTCTAGAGATGTGGCTAGCAATAGACAATTGCTCCCGATCATGGATGTTTTACCAACTGGTTCTCTTTTACCTCTGCCAGAAAACGACTTACTATTTGAACAGGAAGCCACAACATCTTCTGTTAATAGTCGGTACGCGGTGGAAATGGGTACTTCTACCCGCAGCTTCTTGACTTTGGATGGTTTTTTTGTCGGCATAAATAAAGAATGGCAAAAGACGGGGAGTCGATGGTCCTTCGGACTAGGAGTGCATTACCGGCAACAATTAATCCCTTTTCAAACTACAAATTTGTTGAAGGTTAACTCAGGTCGATCAGCAACCGATCAGCTGGATTCTCCGGTACAAGAGGAAACGCTAAATGGAAGTTTCGAATATGTAGACTTTGCGTCAGGAGTAGTTGGATTTGCGTTGGGAGACAGTGCCATTAATGTGCCGATTAGCAGCTTAAACTTGATCCAGAGACTGCATTACATAGATGTACCGACTTATGCCAACTTCAAGATGGGCCGAAAGTGGGAAGCATTCGCTAGTGTTCGTTTCTCCTTCCTTGCCAAAGCACATTTGGATCATACCGACCGGCCCGTATCTAGGACAACGGAGGAATTTGCACTAAACAATAGCGGTGGAAATAATGGCCAATTTGGAAATCCTCCTCTGGCTTCCTATGCCAACCGCCTGGCGTCAAATACGCGATTGGGAACCAATACCGGAGATTTTCATAGCTTCATGTTATCCGGCGCTATGGGAATTACCTATTATTCGTCTCCGCAAGTGGGGTGGCGACTTCAATATAGCAGCACTCCCGTAAGCTTGTACAATATCGGTTCCATCAATATGAGAGACCATTGGCTAGGCACCTCGCTGATCTGGCGATTTGGCGGAAAGTAATCACCCGATTGCGCATGACACAGTTTAAGGCCAGATTTATAGGCTTTATCTTACCCAAAGGCATCTAAAACCCGTTTTTTACGTTAGAATAGAGTATTCTTAATGGATGAACTAACATACTATGAGAGTTTTAATCCCCTCTATTTTAATCAGTCTTACCATGCTCTGCTTATTGGCTTGCAATAAGCGAGTTATTCAAGAACCAAGTTTGGATTTTGGCTACGATTACTTCCCGCTGGAACTCGGCGATTTTTGGGAGTATGAAGTAGATTCCTTCATCTATCGACCAGGGCAGAATGGTGGCGTGGCTATTGATAGCATACAGGCTCAGCTGCGAGAGCTTGTAGTGGACACCTTTCGAGATAATGCCAATTTGCTCAACTTTATTGTAGAACAGTATACGCGTCGAACGGATGATGATCCATGGCAAATCCATAATGTTTTGCGCTTAGCGCGAAACGAAGAACAAGCCTTTCGGGTAGAGGATAATCTCCGGTTTCTGAAAATGGTATTCCCGCCTAAGGCCGAACGATCTTGGCCAGGAACGAATTATTTTGATGAGTTTACAGCAATTCCCGTCGCGGGGGG
>JAHQWA010000583.1 GCA_019634045.1 Saprospiraceae bacterium | reverse complement strand
TCCACCAAAGTGACCAGGGCCGCAATGATTTTTTACTGCTTTTGGGGACGATCTTTTCCCAGTGTTCTACAGCACAGGCGGTTTCCTCTACTATTGTCTCTGCCGCTTCCAAATACCTCTCCATCAACAATGGTGTGATGTAGAGGGTTTTGGCGTAATTGTCGAAGCCTTCTCCGCCGGAAGGGTCCTTGGGGAAGAATTGCTGAGCGGGGAAAGAGTATCCGGTTAGGTCTTCCACCGCATATTGGTATTCGCGGCGACTGAGACGCCGTGGCGGAATGAGCCCTGGATCAGGCTTGCTTAAGGCATCGTTGAGGTATTCCTTGATGTACGTAAATAGTGTGTCCTTCTCCATGGCGGTGAGCCTAGGGCGGCCTTGAGGAGGCATAGACCCGTCTTCGATCTGGCGCATTAAGTCAGTGAAAAGTTCTCCATCTGCCTGAATCCGACGGATGAAGTCATACTTCTCCAAGTTCAGGCCTCCTTTTTTATCATCAGCGTTATGGCAAGCCTCATTACAATGCTTACGCAGAATAGGTTGGACTACACGCCAGTAGTGTCTTTGATCGGGAGGGTAATCGGCTGCTGGCAAGGATTGCAAGCCTAGTCCGAAGAGGATAAGAAGGGCAAATCGTCGCATACGATCGGGCGTTTCTAGGGCAAGCCTAGTCCATGAGATTTGGCCTTGCCTCTATGTTGAAAGTTGGTGTTCTAAATGACCGTCAAGTAGGAAAAGAAGGGCGTGACCTTAGGTATTCCTATGACTAATTCTTCGTTTTGTTCTATTTGCTTGCTCTAGTTGCGAAAGCATCTTGGCTGTTGCTTTAATTCGCTAGTTATCAATGAAATTAAGGGAAATAAATGGGAATTGGAATAAGTGGGCTCAGTAAAAAGGAAATTAGCACAGGGCACTACCAGAATCTGGGATTTTAGATAACGATATGCATGGAGGAAGCACGGATTATTCCGGAATATCTTTAAAATCCAAGTGTTTTAACTTCCGCCTCAGATTCGCCATGAATTTTGCACTCGGATCGCTTTTCTGAGTTAAATAGTTGGCATCGGTTTCTTTCCAGAGGGGATGTCCAATGAAACTTTGATACTCGTAATGACCAATAAGGTACTCAATTGGATATTTCTTAGCCAATCGCTTGATGAGAGCTGTATTGGACCTGAGTTGGGCTTTGGTCAAAGGCAAATCTCCGCCACCCACATTTTCAATACCGATGGCACAATGATTTAGTCCGATAACGTGACGCGCCATGATGGTATCCGGGAGCAACTGGTAGATGGTTCCATCTTGAGCGATCAAATATTGGGAAGAAACATTGAGGCCGCTGGCTGACTTGATCTTCGGGCGCCAGGCAGGTAAGGTGGGAGGATTGAAGGCATCGAAGGTCTTTTGCATAGTCGGTATGATCGTCCAATGTACGACTATCATTTTAGGGTCAATGGTCGGTTCGTTCTGTTGAAGATCATAGTGCTCTTCCAGGTACTCCAGGGTCAGCTGCTTTCTCATTTCATCAAAAGTGATGGGCTTTTGAGTGACCTTATAGGCTTGGCAGCTTGTGAGGAGTAGGACTAGGAGAATAAGTGGATATAATTGTCTCATTATACAGCGAATGCTTTGATGGCAGCTGCTCTATACGCCCAAAGTTTTCCTCAGTCGAACCGCTTGGAAGCTTTGGAAGTATAGAGCTAGCCTTAATGCCGTTATTCTCCTAATTCTTTGATCCTTACATTCCTGAACTGTAAAACATCGCCATGACCTAAGAATCCAATATGCCCTTTGGTGCGTTGGAGACCGGGGTGATCTCGTCCGTCCATAGTCCCATCTTTAGTAGCCTCCTTAAGGTCTCCATCCACAATGGTCGTTCCATTGAGAATCACTTTTATGGCAGAACCTTGCACGATCACTTCTTCTTGGTTCCATTCACCAACGGGCTTTAAAGCGCCCCGCTTAGCTGGAATGATGCCATAGACTGATCCGTGATATTGGTAGGGTTTAAGATTGGCGTATTTTTCGGCAGTATTGTCCAGGATTTGAATCTCTTTACCTTGATAGGCGGCATCCCCGGACAGAGGGGCGTGTATACCCAGACCATTATTGGCGCCGGGTGTCAATTGGAATTCAAATCTGAAGTTAAAGTTGCTGTACTCCTTTTCGGTGAAAAGGTTACCACCGCCGCCTTCTTGTGGTACGATTTTGATATTCCCATCCACCACCTGATAGGATTGCTTGTTGCCTTTCCAATTGTTGAGATCTTTGCCATTGAAGAGGGAAACAAAGCCGTCGACCTTTTCTTCGGAAGAAAGCAAATAGCTTTTGCTGCTGTTGCAACTCCAAAGTGCGAGGACTGCCAGTATGGATAAAGCTTTTAGGTAATTCATATTTCTCAATTTAAAAGTTGATCAGGATTTACGCCTTTTTTAAGATGTCCTGCAAGGCCTGCTGTTGGGCCAGTAGGTTTTTAGTTAATTCCAGTTGAGCGCAAGCTCTCTGTAAGTTCTGCCCCTCAAAATGAGTTTTATAATAACTGTCTCCTCTAAGAAAATCGGCTAAAAACCGGATTCCCATAAGATAAGCCAATAAAGGACCTGCTAGCGGTAGATATTGCAACTCAGCCGGGCTGAGTATATCTCTCGTTTCCTCCAAGAAGCCCTGTGCAAAGGCTTGAAAACGATCGAGGTCAACTGTGATTTTCTTTAAATCAGCTTCGTCTTCAGCAGCTGTGGTCACTGTGGTGCGAATACCGTCGCCGAAGTCATAATGCACATAACCTGGCATGACCGTCTCTAGATCAATGACACAACGGCCTCGGCCGGATTCATCGAGTAGAACATTGTTGAATTTGGTGTCGTTGTGGGTTACCCGTAAAGGGATTTCACCTCTGTCCCCCGCTTTTTGTATGCGTTGCATGATTTCCGTGATCTCCCAGCTGTATTCAATCGCTGCTCGAGCCTCCTTAACTCGTCCCACCCTGTCCTCGGCGATCGCTTCTTGTAGTTGTTGTAAGCGCACCACTACATCATGAAAATGGGGGATGGTGTAGTGCAGGGTATGTGCGGGGAAGTCTGCCAGGTGTGATAAGAACCTTCCAAAGGCTTTGGCTCCCTCATAAATCTGCGCGGGGGTTTCAGCTACATCAATGGATTGAAGCTCCTTGCGAAAGCGATAGATTCGCCAGTAGTTGCCTTCCTTATCTCGGTGGAAGTTGTCTCCTGCTTTTGTACCGATCAATTCCAAGGTAGAGCCGGGGAGTCGTTGGTTTACATGTTCGGTCACTCTACGGATGTTTAACATCATCTGTTCTACCTCGGTAAAGATCAAGTGGTTGATCCGTTGCAGCAGGTAATCTGGCTTAGTTTTATCCTGATTGCTTAAGCGGAAGGTATCATTGATATGTCCATTGCCAAAAGGGGCAGCAGATGTGATATGGCCCTCTATCTTGAAAACGGTATTAATGATTGAAACTTCCAAATTCTTAGATTGAAATATCTGTAAATCTATTTTGTCCCTGCTATTCAATGACGAACCAGGTATATCCCTGCGCCGGCACATTTATAGGTAATTTGACCCTGTAGCTCCGATCTAAAGTATACATTGCTGGCTTTTGGTCTTCGTGACGGATTTTTGCGGTTTCACGTAGTCCGGTATAATAAAGTGGGAGCTCAATCTCTTTACGAACGGCTTGGTCTAGCGGATTAAAGACCATTAGTAACCCCTTTTCCTCCCCCTGAGGATTGACATTCAACCAATAATCGATATCCCGACCATCCGCTCTGCGGAGGTGAATAATGTCTCCTTCTAAAACTTCTCGATGTTGCTTGAACCAGCTTACGGCCTCACTTACCATCCGTTTCGTTTCAGTGGTGTCAAACAATCGAGGCCCTCGATAGCAGGCTTGTACCCCTCCTCCGAGATTACTAATAATCATTTTTTCGTAGTGATCTAGGTGCTCATTGAGTGGTTCGATGGTAGCCGCTTCTCCTCCTCCGTGGTATTCTGTGAGCGGTACGAACATCCAGCCCATCGACGGCGTTTTGGTCCAGGCTCCATCATAGATATTTTGGCGGGTATGGAGCACCTGTTGAGCCCTGGGTAGACTCCAATTAACTTCCCGGTACCCCATGCCACATTTATTGGAACCCGTGAGGTAGTAATAGTCGGGTACGTTGAGGTAGATACCTTGGGACCGGCACCATTTATAAAAACCGGAAATTACTTGGTATTGGTTCCAACGAGAATCCGCGTACGCGCGATGGCCGGGATGAGTGTTGGCGGTGCAAACGTCACCAGGGTAAGAGCCATCATGCTCGAGTAGTGTGAATCCCGTCTGTTCGTAAAATTGATACAGCTTTTGAAAATATTCCTCTCCCCATTCACTCCCAATGCAGGGAGAGTTGCCGAAGGTTGGCTTTTGCCCCTCGGGCATCACCACATCGTGTTCAGCGCTAATGCTTCGCGAAGCCAATAGGGAGTATCCACCAATCTCCACACCTTTGCTGCGAGCGTAGTCGGCATATCTTTTCATTTCACGGATATATTCCTCACTATCATCTTCAATGTTGAAGCCGCTGCCAAAGGTAAGGATGACCATTTCGAATCCCACTGCCGCCGCTTGATCAATGGCTTTCTTTACTTGTGGCCAATCTGCAAAACGAGCATGCATCATCAGCGGGTTTTCTGTAGTCCATGGGGCTAGGGTCCGATACATTTTCCTCAAGGCCAGGCCTTGTCGTTCTCTGTCGTAGCTGTCATGGGGTAGTACGAAAGTGCGAAAACTTGTGAATGTTCCGCCCGGCGCAATCTGCTGGGCGGGGCCAATTTCCGGCGAAACCTTGAGTAGGCAGGGGGTGAGTTTGAGGTAATTGACTTGACTATCATAATCTGGATCAGGCTCCCAGTGGACGACATGATGATTGGCGTCTTCTGCATTGAAGCTAGCAAAGGCATAATCGGTTTCGACATGGATATTCGGTGGGGCGATTCCATATTTTCGGGTCTCGGTTGCTGAGCCATATTCAACTGCGGCTAAGATCTCGCTGGTAAAACGGTCTACCAGGAGGGAGTCCTTGCCCGTGTTTTTCACACTTAACCATTTGCTGTAAACGGGAATACCATCGTATAGCTCGTAATGGACACTAACCATACAATTTGGTCCCGCAAAATCTAGCTGTAGATGCGTGCCTTTCGGAGGCCAGGCCGCATCCTTGGCGTGATGTCGTAGGCGTTTCCAGGAGAACGGGGCCGCTGTCGGACCCACCTCATAACGAATAAAAGACAAGGCTTCTTCATCTAGCGATAACTTGGCTAGGTCCTGGGGCCGCAAAAAGGCATAATTTTGTTGCCCTTGCAAGCCACCCACTTTGTAAGTTTTTCCATTAAGGGTAACGCTAGCTTCCGGTTTTACCCCGCGAAGCAGGTTTTCTCCATTCACGAGCTTGTCCAGTGCGATCGTTGTGAGATTCGGTTGGAGGAGGAAGCTGCGGCGAATCAATCCATTGGATAAACTAATGGTAGACGGTGAACCTCCTGCAAAAAGACCAGCTTGGAAAGGGGAGGCATCCAATAACCAATCCTTCTCTGTGGAGGATGGCCAGTTGGGTTCTGGCTTGAGCGAGCTTTGAGTACTAACGCTAAGACAGCTTAGGCACAAGAAAAGAGAGAGTAAGACTTGTTTAGGCTTACACATGTTGGAGAATTGGTTATTCGTTTTGATCAATTGCCAGGCCTACAAACTTATGAAAAGGATTTTAATTTCTGTCTAATTTTGGGTTTTAGCCTCGGATGGAGGCTTGTAAGGTTCTATTGCGCTCTTGGAGAAAGCGAAAAAATCGTAGTTTTATAGCTTACATATTGACGAAAAACGAAAAACATGAAATCAAGTCTTTATCTCTGTATACTATCCATTTTCCTCCTATCCTGTGGCGGGCAAAGCACCGATACCAAGGAGGAAACCACGGCCGAAGAAAGCACTCCCGCTCCTGCTGCGGAGGACAGTTGGGTGAGTCTATTTGACGGGGAAACCTTTGCCGGCTGGAAGGTCAATGAGAATGATGAAACCTTTAGCATTAAAGATGGGGCTATCGTGGCCAATGGCGAACGTTCCCACCTATTCTATGATGGCCCAGTAGGGGAGCATAACTTTAAGAATTTTGAGTTCAAAGCTCAGGTTATGACCATGCCGAATTCCAATGGAGGCATCTACTTTCATACTGCTTTTCAAGAGGAGGGGTGGCCGAGTAAAGGGTATGAGGTTCAGGTGAACAACACTCATACTGATTGGCGAAAAACCGGAGGCTTGTATGCCATTGATGATGTAAAGGCGCCACCAACAAAGGACAATGAATGGTTTACGCAACATATCATTGTGAAGGGAAAGACTATCGAGGTTAGACTAAATGGGGAAACAGTAGTCAACTATACAGAACCGGAAAATCCGGAGCGACCTGATGGTATGGCCGAACGGTTGCTTGATAGTGGCACTTTTGCTTTGCAGGGGCATGACCCAGGCAGTACCGTTCATTTCAAGGATATTCAAGTCAAAATTTTGGCGGATTAGATGTATCTATTAGCAGGACATCCGAAGCTTTTCCAGGCAATGACTAGGGGCGCTTCGGATGTTTTTACTAGAAAAGCAAGCCATGAAAATAGCCGTAGGTAGCGATATGAAAAACCATGTTACGGATGCCGTTGTGGAATATCTTCGGGGACAGGGGCATGAAGTTGAGGCATTTGGTGCACTTGTTCAAACTTCTGCCATGTGGCCGAAGGTGGCCTTGGAAGTAGCGGAACAGGTAGCAAAGGCTAATTTTGATCAGGCAGTCCTCTTCTGCTGGACTGGCACGGGCATCAGTTTAGCAGCTAACAAAGTGAAGGGCATTCGAGCTGCGCTTTGTCAAGATGCGGAAACGGCCCGCGGGGCCCGCAAGTGGAATGACGCCAATATTCTCGCCATGAGTTTGCGTGTGATGTCGGAAGCCATAGCAAAAGAGATATTAGATGCATGGTTTACTGCATCTCCGAGTGTGGATGAGGAAGATGTAGCCTGTTTGGCCTTTTTAGCAGAAGCGGAAAATAAGTATCGCGCTTCTTAGATAGGAGTAATTTCAGGTTTATTGAAATGTGTACCAGCCTATATGGTACGCAAACGACGTGCCACTTCTTCTCTATAGTTTTTGCTGACCGGGATCATCTTCTTCCCAATCACTACGTATTCTTCCGCAAGCTCATCTACTTTAGAAAGGTTTACCATATAGGAACGGTGGACACGGAGGAACTGATCTGCAGCCAGTTTCTCTGAAAAGGCTTTAAGTGGAAGGGTAATCAAATACTCCTTGTCTGTGGTATGGACGCGGCAGTAAGCTCGTTCTGCTTCGATGTACTTGATGTCATTTAGAAAAACTTTTACCATTCGTTCTTTAAAGCGAATGAAGATACGATCAGAGAGGATATAAGATCCTTGATCAGTTGTCTGAATCTCTGCGTTGCTAGTTTCTTCCTTTTCAGTGGTGAGCCTGCTTACCAGCAATTCTAATGATCTTTCCAGATCAATGGCTTCGAAGGGTTTGGTGATGAAGGCAAAGGGGCGGGTGTGTTTGGCTCGGCGGAAGGTCTCGGGATCAGAATTTGCCGTGAGGAAGATGACCGGGATTTCGTAGTTGTTTAGAATCTCTTGAGCGGTATCTACACCATCCAAATCCCCTTTCAATCCCACATCCATTAGAATGATATCAGGCTGGCTATGCTGTAGCTGGGCCAAGGCATCTTCTCCTTTGGGAAGGATGGCACTCACATTGTAGCCCAATTGAGTGAGCTGCATCGAAATATCAGCGGCAATGATCATATCATCTTCCACTACCATGATGTCAATCTGATGGTCCATTGTAGTTCTTTTAGTGTATAGATGATTGGGGACTTATACTGATGCTTCCGAGTGAGAAGGCGAGTATACTTTAAATTTTTTGAAATTGATAATGGTTTCAAATCCATTTTCGGTATTTACAATCATTTTGCCATCCAGTTGTGTGGTGAGGAGTTTCACAAGCTGAGAACCGAAGTTAGTTCTCCTTTCGTCAGGTTCATCACTCATACTGCTCACTCCCACGCCATTATCGGATAATATCAAGCACATCTGGTCCTCCTGATGATCATGCGTGAGACTTAGTTGAACCATGCCAGACTGTCCACCCGGGAAGGCATACTTTAGGGTATTAGTCAGTAGTTCATTGGTAATCAGTCCGATTGGAATAGCGGTATCGACATCCACTTCCACTTCCGGCATTTCAATCAACAATTCTAGATCCCGGTGTCTTCCAAAAGACTTGATCATGTTTTCTGCAAGCATTTGCAAATACTCCTTCATTTCAATAGCCGCCAAATTCTCCCCTTGATACAATTTCTGGTGAATTAAAGCCATTGACCTCACTCGGTTCTTACTTTCCACTACCGCTCCTTGTATTTCCTTGTCCTTTATCTGAGCAGATTGTAAGTTGAGCAGGCTCGAAATAGTTTGTAGGTTGTTCTTAACGCGATGATGGATTTCTTTCAAAAGCAATTCCTTTTCTTGGTTTTTAACTTGCAATTCTGCACTGAGTCTTTTTTTGTTTCGGTAGTTATTATAAACTAGGAGTAAGACAGCGCCAAGCAGGATGGCCAGGCCGAGAATGAGTAGTTGTCGCTGTCTTTGTTGCTTGATAGTTTGTTCCTGTAAGACGATGGTGGCTTGCCGTTGTCCGGTCTCAAATTTAGTTTGGGTTTCCAGTTCTAGTTGGTCAATTTTATCCTCGTAATATTCTTCGTTTTCAGCAGCTAGTTTTCTTTCGAATTCCAGGGCTCTTTCAAAATCGCCTATCGCTTCATAAGTGTTGGATAGATGCATGTATTGCTCCCAAAGGTTGGCTTTATCATTGGTGCTCTCCATGGCATCTTTGGCAAAAAGTAAGAAGGGAAGAGCTGCATTGTAATCCTTATTGAGGAGGTGTGTATGCCCCAAATTGGCGTGCGATACCATGATCCCCCTTTTATGGTTTAGTTCTTCACAAAGGGCTAGGTTACTTTGATAGTCCAAGATGGCGGCTTCGTGGTTTCCCATGAGTTTGTAGGCATTCCCCCTTGAGTTGATCACCCGGGATAGAGTAAGTGGGGAGGCTTTGGCCTGCTGCAAATAATCCATAGCGGTGGTGAGCTCCAGGAGCGCAAGATCATAGGAAGAAGCAGAAACGTACGCACTGCCTCTGGTGAAATGAATAGTCCCTTTCAATTCATCCGCTGATTCCCCGTCCAGTAATTTTAGTGCTTTGTCCCCATACTCCAATGCCGTTTCGTATTCCTCCTGTCTTTGCTGAATCCAAGCAATGTCATTGTAGGCGGAAGCTAGACTATACTTATCATCTAGTTCTTGGTAGATTTCACTCGCCTTGAAGATATATTCTAGGGCTGATTTGTACTCTTTTTGATTGGTGTGAACTTCCTGATATTCCTGATAAGTTTTTGCAAGTTCGCGGTCGAGTCCTTCCTGTATGAAGATTTGTTCGGCTGCTAATAGGTATTGTAGACTGGAATCGTATTGCACCTTCTGTGTGTGGATGCGGGCCATCATGACATGGCTTTGAGCCATGTTTTCAGGGGTAGCAGCTAGGCTCAATGCTTGAAGCCCTACCGCATAAGCTAGATCTAAATCGTAATCGAGAACAGAATCTGCTGTCATCAATAGGAGTGTCACCTTTGCATCAGTAGATTCGAGTCTTTTTAGTCTTCCTTCCAGCGCTTCAGGTAGTTGACCGAAGGATAGGATGGGTAGCACTACCAAAAGCGATAGGAGTTTGAATCGACCGCAATTCATGGTATGGTGTTTAAGTGTAGGATTGGCGATTGCTTTTGGATGAGAAAAAAGAGGTTTTCCACCTAAAGCGTGATCATCAAACATACGCTAAGTCAAAAGTATATCGGGGCTTCTGCCTATTAATGACAGAATTCCGAGGTAATACACTGAATGAGCTAGGGGTACTTTGGGTTTTGCTAGGGAGTACTGATGCAAGTGAAGTAAGGTAGTATACCTAATGTAGTTAGTATCCTACCTTTCAAAAAACGCAAGGTTCTTAAGTTAAAGTTACACAAAATTCCTCAGTCTTTCGCACACTGTCCGATGGTGAGCTTGGCAAGAACCACTAGAAAAGCAGGTGTCATAGCCCTTGAAATCATTCGGAAAATGATTTAGATCATTCGGAAAAGAGGAAGGGTACTTGGGAAGAAGTAGTCAATGAGTGTACGGTATTGGATGTAGATTGCAAAAGCATCACGAAAACTACATACTAAAACCTCAAACCATGATTCAACCACAAAATCAAGCTTCAACCAAAAACACCCTAATCTTTATTCCAGATATCAGTGGATTCACAAAATTCGTGAATGAAACTGAGATTGATCATGCCAAGCATATCATTGAAGAGTTATTAGAAGTGCTAATTGATTCTAATGAGATTGGCTTGGAACTCTCTGAAATTGAAGGAGATGCCTTACTCTTCTACCGAAATGGGGAAGCTCCTACTACAGCCGAACTATTAGCACAAATACAGCGGATGTATGTCAATTTCCATGGCCATCTGAAAAGGTATGAAACACACCGTATTTGTAGCTGTGGAGCCTGTTGTTCTGCTACAGATCTAAGCTTGAAATTTGTGGCCCATTATGGCGAGGTAGCCAACAAAACTGTTAAAGATCGCACCAAATTATTTGGGAAAGATGTAATTGTTGCTCACCGATTGCTAAAGAATAAAGTTGATTCTGATGAGTATAGTCTATTCTCAAATGACCTAGTACGAGCTTGCGCTACTTGGCTACACTTGGAGGAGGTATCATGGGCTCCAGTAGGGCATATAGAAGAGGAGTACGACTTTGGCAAAGCAAAGTATTGCTACATCGGTCTAGAGGCTTTGGAGGATCATATTCCCGAGCCTAAAAAGGAGGACTATAGCATGCCTGGCCTCACCTCAAAATTTATCGAATGTGGATCGGTCATAGAAGCCCCCATTGATCTGGTTTTTGATGTCTTATCAGATATGAGCTTCCGTCATGAATGGTTGACCCATGTGAAGGATGGGGATCAATTGAATCATCAAATATCTCAAAATGGATCTTCTCATCGCTGTGTCATTAAAGGAGACAAAAGCGATCCTACGATGGTGGCGCATGGGTTTGACTTTTCTCAGAACAAAGTCACTTTCGTGGAATCGAATCACAGAGATAAAGCTGCTTCTGTTTGGGTGTTGCAAAGTATTGGAAAGGGCTTGACTCGCCTGGAGTATACTATGTATTGCAGGCCTAATTTCTTTAAGAAAGCCTTGTTCAACCTCATGATGAAAAAGAAGTATGACAAGATTAATGATGCCAACCTGGAACTGCTCAATGATTACTGTAAGGGACTCGTTGAACAGGGCCGCTCGCATAGTCATCGAATTGTGCTACCGCAAAGCGTACTAAAGGTAGAAAGTATAGCAGCTTAAGGTTATTAGGTCAACGATGAACGAAGATCAGGACGATCCCTTTTCTAACCCCAAAAAATACTTCTCATGTTTCGCTTCCCATTTATTTGGATTATTCTTCTGCTATTAACGCTTTTCGGTCGCCTTCAAGCCCAGCACCAGCACTACTATAAATCTATCCATAGTGATCAAGTTGTCTTGGGTGTAAAGAATAGTGACACTGCCGATCTGTTGGAGCAGTCTAGCGATTTCTTTCTCTACCAAGCTGAAGATGAACCCAGTAAGGTATATCCAATCACTTATTTGCTGGATGCAGATGAATTCTTAAAGTCTACCATAGGATCCATTGACAATCTCAACACAAGCTGGGCAAAGGCCCACTTGGCCGAACTTCTTGGCAGATTGCATGGGCGTAGATCCTTAAACAATAAGTTGCCAGTAAAGAAACAAAGGGAGAACCCGCAGGAGCTTGAAAATAAACTGGCGGATAAGCCTGTGATTTGATAGTTCCTGATAAAAGCTATTTTGGAGAGAGACTTAATTTCGTAGCCCCTTCAGTGCTGAAGGGGCATTTTATTTTTATAGCTCAAAGCGAATGGTTCTTACGGTAGTTTTCTCTTCTCCGCTAGTCCAGGCTAGGATATAGCTGTCTTGATGTTTTTCTAGAATTGGAAAACCACTTTGCCGAGAGATGCCGGTAGTCATAAGCGTTTTACTCTCTCCTTGTTTGCCGTTAACATTTACTGTAGCTAGGCGAATCTCTCCTCCACGCTCCACTTCTTCTATCCAAGAAACCACTGCTTCGCCATTCCTGTTCAACACTACATCTACGCGCCCGATCGGCTGGCCATCATCTACAATGAAGCCTTCCGTGAATGAAGCACCCGCATCACTGGATAGGGCTACCTTAACATGATTCTCTTGATCCGCCCCGGTAAACCAGGCGACGGCAAGTAGATTGTTTTTCGCAGCCGCAGCGGGACCATTTACGGGGCATCCAGCAATCTTCCAGCTGTCCGAAGCCACTGGCTGTGGTTGGGTCCAGTTGCCATTTACTTTTCGAACGATATAGATATCGCGAATTTCTTCCGTAGAGCGATCTCGATAAACTACAATAGGACCATTGGCTGTCATCACGGCATCTGTTTGACAGCAATCACAGATACGATGGTCCAATTCAGCTTCTTCAAATAATTGCCCGTCAAGATCGAACTCGGCCGTTCTAAGTGTCATAGCCCCTCCATGACCATGATCAGCCCCATTACTGACCGGCGCGTCCTTTGTGTTCCGCCCATCCAGCCAAGTAACAAACATTCGGCCCTTAGCTGCGGGTAAAAGGGTGA
Organism: Saprospiraceae bacterium; assembly: GCA_019634045.1. Lineage (GTDB taxonomy): Bacteria > Bacteroidota > Bacteroidia > Chitinophagales > Saprospiraceae > DT-111. The sequence goes on along the minus strand of JAHQWA010000583.1, from coordinate 28,250 downwards.
CAAAGCCATGTTCGGCAGGAATGCCATCGGTATGAGGGATAAAGGATGGGGACCAGTTTGCTCCGGCATCTTTTGAGAGAGACACCTGCACATCATAGTCATAGGTTCCACCAGCGCTTTTCTGTAGCCAGTGGGCGACTAGTGCGTCCGACTTGCCTTCGAAGGCTGCTATAGACGGGAAATCAGCCCAGTTGACGAACCAGTCAATGCCACGGGCAATTTCCTGTGGTTTTGACCATTCATCTCCTACTAGACGAGTATAGTTCAAGGCATCCGTTGAGTCATTGATATAGGCCACCCAGGATAAGTAAAGGTCTCCATTTTCAGCAGCGAAGAGATTAGGCTCTCCACCTTCTTCTACAGGAGTAAGGATTTCTTCGATGGACAAATCTTTAGGCGATTCACAAGCCCAGAGGAACAGGGTTCCGAAAATATAGAGTAGCAGTCTTTGCATAACGATTGAAGTTTGATGAAAGGGTATCTCTTTTGCTTTCGGAATTTCCCACTTAATTTGGTGGAGCGCCTCCACGTTTCCTAAGAATCGGGAGGCGCCTTTATTCCTTTTGCCCAGCCCAAAATCAAGGCTGGAATGAGTGCTGGCTTAATGCGTGTGGCCATCCTTGGTGTGCTCGGCCTGAGCCACATAGTCCATGTTGCAAACCGGACATTTTCCTTCTGTATCACTTCCACTGTCTTCACAGTGCATCGGACATACAAAGGCTGCCGTGTAAGCTGCTCCTTCCCCATGGGCTTCCCCATCGTGGTCGTGATCATGCCCGTCATGGTCGTGATCAGCCCCGTCGTGGTCATGTCCTGCTTCTTCGTGGGTATGTTCCCCTTCGCCATGGTCGTGGCTTTGGCTATTCCCACCACAAGAAATTATGAATAGAGCTAGACTAAATAGAATGGCAGCAACACCGATTGATTGAAAAGATTTCATATTATACAATTTTTACGATTATGGAAAAGAAAGCGGGAGAAAGAGCTAGTCCTCCTCCGCTAGTTGATAATTTTTGTCTAGAGTTTCCTGAACAAATCCGCAGCGCAACATCTTATCTCCGAAATAGGGGTTCAAAATTCCCTCTTCGGTACTAAGCCATTCGGCTCCTGTGTTGTCAAAGGCCATCGGACAATGTTGTATGTAAAGCACTTCATCTTCAATGCCAAAACTCTTAATGGCATTGATCAGTAGATCCGAAAGAACATCGAATTGTTTTCTTTGCAACTCTACCTCCTGGGCTTCACCGATTCGTTTGGTGTGCGCGAGCATACTTCTTGATTGCTTTTCCCAATGAATGCTCGCCTCGCCTTCTAAGCCTTCCTGGTTGATCTGCTGTAGTTGTGTGATAAATGCTTTAGTCGCCGCGGCTGTGGCTTCAGCATCCGTTTCTACCAGCGCATCTTTGATGGGCAGGTAGACTAGTGCCAAGTCCCCTAGTGCCGATTTGAAAGCTGACGAGGTCGAGGCTGCATAATCTGGAACAGCAGGAGCTTCAACGCCTTTGATAGAAACCGAACGATTCATCATGCTCCTCTGGTTGTTCAATTGCGCGGCGGCGTCGATGGTGAAACTACCGTAGGTAACTACTTCTTCCCCGACTTCCAAGCCTTTATTTACCTGATAACTATCGCCAACCCGATCACCTAGTTCCACTTCTCGGTAGGAGAAAGAAGGTATGCTTGTATTTGGGACTTTTACGTAGACCACGGACCTAGGGCCAGTCCAAAGCACTGCTGTTTTAGGCACTAATAACTGGGATGTGCTCCTAGGTCTAGCTGATAATTGCCCCTGGATAAACATTTCGGGTTTCAAAAATCTACGCGTATTGCTAATCTCTCCCCGAATACTCGCTGTACGGGTTTGGGCATTGATAAGGGGATCAATAAAATTGATTCTTGTTTTGAAAGTCTGACCGGGTAAGGCAGAGGTGCTAAAACTTATTTGATCCCCAATTTTGATATGAGCGAGATCTTCCTCGTAAGCATCAAATTGTGCCCAGAGTTTATGTAAGCTAACAATATCGAATAGGATTGTACCCGCATTGACATGATCACCGACAGCAACGTGCCGCTTCTTGACTGTACCGCTAACTTCCGCCTCCAGCACAAAGGTTTCCTGTATCTCACCACTCGCTTCAATCTGTTCGATGGTGGCTGGCGGAATTTTCCAGTACCGTAACTTTTGTCTGGTAGCGGCAATGAGTTCTGGGTTCGTGGCCTTCAATTGCAAGGCCTCCAGCAACTCCTGCTGTGCGGCTACTAACTCCGGCGAATAGACACTGGCCAATTTTTGTCCTTTTTTGACCTGCTCACCTGTAAAAGTGACAAAGAGTTGTTCGATTCTCCCCGGAATATGAGCTACCTGGCTAGCCACTAAACGCTCGTCGGCCTGTAGTTTGCCGGATAGCGTTAGTTCTTTATTGGAGCTACCAGTGCTGCCTAAAATTGTGGTTTCTATTTGAGCGAGCTTAGCGGCTTCTTCGGTCATCTCTAAGACTAGTGGGTCGTCAGATGCGCTTACTCCCGCCGGGATCAGGTCCATTTCACATATAGGGCAAATTCCAGCTTCATTTTGCCGGATTTGTGGATGCATGGAACAGGTCCAAACTTCTTCTTCAGCAGATTCATGTTCGTGCTCGTGTTCGTGCATCGAATCCATCGGTGGCTGGCTGGCTTGATTTCGACCAAATAATAGGTATCCTAAACCCAAGCCGACGACTAACGCTCCAACGATGAGAAAAATAACTTTGCTGTTTTTCATGTCTAATAATTAAGGTAACGCTCAATGCTCGCATTCGCGAGATGACTATTTACGATCGCTTTTAAAATTTGCAAGTCGTATTGGATTAGGTCTTGTTCTAAATGTAGCAGTTCATCAAAGCGACTTCCTGAATTCGCATAAGCGGCTTGGGTAAAACGAGAAGCAGTTTGGGTGGTTTCGATTTGTTGCTGATACAGGGAAAGTCTAAGGGCTGCTTCTTCGTGCGCCGTCATGGCTTGATCAATCTCATTGAGAAAGTCCTGGACAACAGCTTCTTTCTGAAAATTGAGGGCTTCTATTTTTAGTTTTTCCTCTCTTTCCTTGGCTTCGTAGCGTTTCCGATAGAGCGGAATGCTAAGTTTGGCGCTCACTTGCAGAATATCTCGGCCATTCTGACTGGGGTCGGCATCCGTTCGTTGGCTAAGCAAGATATAGTCAGCTCCTATCCCAAAAGTGGGCTTCCCTTCTAATTTATTAACCAGCAAAGCCTGTTGCGCTACTTCTTGTTCCTTTTCCAAGCCTAGGAGGCGTGGATGAAGCTGTAAAAGGTTTCTACTCATAGAATCGGCTTGTAGGTTCAGTTCGGCGAACTCAAGTGTATCCGGTGTGCTGATGGGCTCCAGGAGCGCGCGCTTCAATAAGTGATTGATGTTGGCCAAGGGTTGCTTCTCTCGATTCCTCAAAATCCGAATTTCTTGTTCTAGCGCTTGCATCTGCAACTCAACTCGGAGCACATCCGCCCCGCTACCCGTACCGCTTTCAATTTGATTTAAGGCTAGGTTCCGCAGTCGATCCAATAAAACCCGCTTTCGTTCAAGAATGACTTGGGTCTGCCGGATTTGATAGAGTTGAAAATAGGCCGACTTAAGTTCAAACTTCAAGTCTAAGGTTCGATCACCGATTCGTTCTTTTTCAACTTGTGCACGAGTTTGTACGAGCTTCGCTTTATTGTCTAAGGTCCCGAACCAAGGAAACATCTGTCCTACGCTAAACCGGGCTTGCTGTGCCCCTAGCCGGGTTTCCACAGGGGAGACGAAAGCCCCGATACCAATCTCTGGTTGAGGCAGTTGACTTACTTGAGGAGCTTGTTCCTCCACTGCCAAGTATCGCTGTTTCATTGCCTCTAAGGATGGATTTTCCGCCTGTAAAAGTTCAACTAGTTCTTCAAGGGATTGAGCGGATAGCGGGGAGGAAATCAATAGTAATAAAGTGCTTATAATAGCATAGGGGAGCCTTATAAGCTGTAGGGAAGGGCCTGTTTTTGCTTGCTGCCTTACCCCTAAGGATTGGAATATATAGATGAATATTGATTTCATATCAACTCACTTTTTTTTGGGTTAAGATATCCTAAGCGGAGTCTCCATTCTTGCCATAAAGCGTAGAGGACGGGCACGGTAAACATGGTGATGGTTTGGAACAACATTCCCCCAAAAGAAGGGATAGCCATTGGGAGCATGACATCTGATCCTCGGCCGGTGGAGGTGAGGATGGGAAGCAAGGCTAAGATGGTTGTAGCCGTGGTCATCAAGGCGGGGCGGACTCTGCGAAGCCCTCCGGCAACAACTGCTTCCCGTATCTCACCTATCGTTTGTGGTTGTCGCTTCTTAAAACTATCGCGTAGAAAGGTTGCGACTAGCACGCCGTCATCAGTTGCAATCCCAAACAAAGCCAAGAAACCGACCCAAACGGCTACACTCAGGTTTACGGTGCGAATCTGGAAGAGGTCGCGCATATTCATGCCAAAGACGTGAAAATCTAGGAACCAGGCTTGGTCATACCAGCCGATCAGGATAAAGCCTCCGGCAAAAGCAATGAATACCCCAGAGAATACCATCAGGGAAATGGCTACGGATCGGAATTGCAAGTAGAGTAACAGAAAAATAATCCCTAAGGCGACCGGAACAACCAGGGCTAAGCGTTTGTTGGCCCGAAGCTGCTGTTCATAATTGCCGGCAAAGCGATAACTTACCCCCGCTGGCACCTCTAGTAAGCCCTGCTCAATTTGTTGTTCCAAATGGGCTTGGGCCCTTTGGACTACCTCCACCTCCGCATAACCTGCCTCCCGATCGAATAATACATATCCAATCAAAAAACCATCTTCACTTTTGATGGCTTGGGGCCCCTGTTGATACTTAATGTCCACCAATTCGCTCAAAGGAACTTGTCCGCCAGATTGAGTGGGGAGGAAGATGTTTGTAAGCGCTTCGGGATCATCTCGCAGTTCTCGTGGGTAGCGAATCCTGACATGATAGCGTTCCCGACCTTCGACCGTGGTCGTCATGTTCATGCCGCCAATTGCGGTCTGGATATACCTTTGTACTAGGGCAATACTGAGCCCATGTCGACTGATGGCCTGTCGATTGATATCTAGCAGAAGATAGGGCTTCCCTACGATCCGATCGGCAAATACAGCTGCTGCTTTCACGCCTTCCACCTGCTGCAATTCCCGCTCTAGTTCCAAGCCGAAGGCTTGTATCGTTGCTAGCTCAGCGCCCTGTACTTTGATGCCCATCGGTGCTCGCATGCCGGTTTGGAGCATCACCAGTCGCGTTTCGATGGGCTGCAGCTTCGGAGCGGAAGTCACCCCGGGGATACGACTGACCTTCACAATTTCTTCCCAAATATCGTCTGGACTCCGGATATGATCTCGCCACTGTCTGAAGTACTGTCCGGTCGGGTCCGGAATCAGTTCATCCTCATCATCCCGAAGGTAATTCCCTTCCTCATCTACCTTGAACCGCATTCGATGGCCATTCTCATCCGTCTTATATTCCGATTTATATTGAATCACATTTTCGTACATGGACATAGGGGCAGGATCGAGAGCACTTTCCACTCGACCTGCTTTTCCTACCACCGTCTCTACTTCGGGAATGGCTGTGACGGCCATATCTAGTAATTGTAGGTTCTTGAGATTCTCTTGCATGCCAGAATGTGGCATGGAGGTAGGCATCAATAGGAAGGAACCTTCGTCCAAGGCAGGCATAAACTCTTCCCCCGTGTTTTGAAAAACCAGGAATCCCTGGTAAACTATTGCACTCACTAGAAGGAGAAATAGTAGCTTAAACTGGAGCAGAAAACGTAGGATATCTTCGTAAAAATGGAGGATCAGATAGAAAAACCCGATCAAGAAACCGATCAATAGTGCTACAAATAGAAAATTGATCCAGGTACTTTTGGCTACGCCTAGTGGCAGCCAGATTACGGATAAGAGATAGCTTACGAACCCCGCATAAAGCAGGTTTTTGATCCACTTAAACCCCTTTTCATATTGTGGGAAGGCGAATTGCGTGATCGTACTCAATAAACCCAATACTCCTATCGCGGCAATGCACCCACCTAGAAAGACATTCGAAGAAAAAATCAAGAAAACGCCTAAAGACACGATGGCCCCATCCAACAAATACCTGACGAAAAGCCTTCGGTTCTGCAAGGAATAAAGACTATGCGCCAAAGCAGGGATGACTGTGATAGCGATTAGAATGGAAGCAACTAAGGCAAAAGTTTTGGTGAAAGCTAACGGACGAAACAATTTACCCTCCGCGGCTTCCATGGTGAAGACGGGGATAAAACTAATTACTGTGGTGGCAACCGCAGTGATCACGGCACCTGCCACTTCAATTGTAGCCAGATATATGCTAGTTAAAAGGTTCTCTCCTGAAGGTGCATTTTCAATCCGGCTTTGCATGCTTTCTGCCAATACGATACCCATATCCACCATAGTGCCAATAGCAATAGCAATCCCTGAAAGGGCCACTATGTTAGCATCTACCCCAAAATACTTCATGGCAATGAAGCACATCAAGACTGCTACTGGCAGTACACTGGACACCAAAATGGAAGAGCGCAGATTCAGTAGCATGAGGATGACGACGATCACGGTAATGAGCACTTCCAATTGTAAAGCCTCTTGTAGCGTGCCCACGGTTTCATTGATCAATTGTGTACGATCATAGAAGGGAACGATACGAACCTGAGAAAGAGTGCCGTCGGCTAAGATTTTGCTCGGGAGACCCGGTTCCAGGTCCTTGATCTTGGCTTTTACTCCCTCAATTACCTCCAGGGGATTTGCACCATACCTGGCTACGACCACACCCCCCACCGCTTCTGCGCCACTTTTATCCAGCACTCCTCGCCGCGTGGCGGGCCCAATATTGACCTTAGCGATGTCTTTCACGCGAATCGGCACATTATTGACCGAACGAATCACACTTTCTTCAATATCACTGATGCTTTGAATATACCCCAACCCTCTTACAAAGTATTCTGCTTGGTTAATCTCCATGGTCTGCGCCCCCACGTCCAAGTTGCTATTGCTCACGCTAGTCATCACCTGATCCAAAGAGATATCAAAAGCACGCATAGCTTCGGGGTCCACATCAATTTGATATTCCTTCACAAAGCCTCCGATCGATGCGACTTCAGATACTCCCTCCGCAGAAGCTAGACCAAACCGAACATAGAAATCCTGAATACTTCGGAGTTCATGAAGACTCCACCCTCCCGTAGCTTGTCCCTTTTCATCCTGGCCTTCGAGGGTATACCAAAAGATTTGCCCCAGTGCAGTAGCGTCGGGCCCTAGGGTGGGTTGCACGCCTTCAGGAAGGGTGTTGGGAGGCAAAGAGTTGAGCTTCTCTAGGATGCGACTACGGCTCCAATAAAAATCGATATCATCATTGAAAATGATATAGACACTGGAAAAGCCAAACATGGAATTACTCCGGATACTTTTCACCCCCGGGATGCCCAGCAAAGCCGTGGTGAGCGGGTAGGAGATTTGATCTTCTACATCTTGGGGAGATCGACCCATCCATTGGGTAAAGACAATCTGCTGGTTTTCTCCAATATCTGGTATCGCATCCACTGCTACCGGGGCCCGAGGCAATCCCGCTAAACCAAAGTCGAAGGGGGCCGTGATCAATCCCCAAAGACTAAAGGCGATCAGGAGCATCCAGGCCACCAGCTTATTTTCCAGAAAAAATCGAATATATCTTGCTAGCATGAATCATAATTCAGTTCTGCAATAGAGCTTGAATCGTTGTATGGTCAATACCAAACAACAAAAGCCCCAATAGTCCATTCAACAAACTATTGCGACATTAACTGACTGTATTCGCTAGCAAAGAAAAACCTGCAATTCACGAGGGTGATCGCAGATCAGCAAGGGAGGTTTGTAGTTGAGGTAATGAAGGGTTTGTCGGTCGAGCTGTGGTAGTTCCATTTGAAGGGCTACGAACAAGGTCGCAGCAAGTACCGGCGAAAGTAGGGCCTCATCGGATAGCGTTGGAGCGATTTGCTCGTCTTCATTCTTTACAATCTCGGTTTCATCGTCACAACAGCCCTTTTCACTTGGTCCTTCTTCATCGACCATCATATAACCATGCACGGGGCAAGGCTTTTTTACTTTTTTGTTATGACAGGCTTTCGCTTTGACAAATAGGGCTACACTCTTCAGCTCATTCTGGCAGAAGTGCTTATTTACAGCAACACCCGTGGTGCTGATAAAAAGCAGTAAAGCAAGGCTAATATGTGCGATTTGTCTAAGCAAGTGTCATTATTGAATTCGATGCAAAGATAAAAATAATAACGCTAGTACTGGCCTAAAGTTGCATATAGAGAAACAACCTACTTTGGCTCCTTGGGTTTAAAACGCCTATTTCTGTTGCCGTACTACCGAAATAGATCTTGGTTTGCCGCCAGCTGACAACAGTTGTAAAATGAAAAACTGTTGATCTAATGGCCTGAGATCGATGCGCTTTTTGAAGGGACCTGCAAGTAGAACACGACCCGACACATCCAACAAGCGAAACGCCTCGTAGTTTTTCTGATGTGGATCAATATATAGCCAATCATTTACCGGATTCGGATAGATAGTCAGGTTGTCAGAAATAAGATCTGTAGGGAATGTGGAGGTCGGATTATAGGTAAAGGCCAAGTCATCCAACCACAATTCAGCGGGTTCATCAGCGAAGATACTGGGGTTAAAAACAATGACTAGAGAGTCTGGTACTACATCAGATTGATAGTGGATCGGGATCTGGAATGCTTTCCACTCCAAGCTGGGGCTCAAATCCAACCGGCTATCGGTATAGGCGATCGTGTCAATGGCTTGGGTGACGACATTGAATTTTTTTAGTAAAACTCGACAGTGCCCAAAGTGATCAATAGCGGATAGGGTGTCAATGAGGCGATAATAACCGCTCAGCTGTGTGGGGCGGTGAGGGAAGGGGACCCCGCCAGATTTAAAATCTATGTAGCCGGATTCGTCGGTTTTAAGGTGTGAACCATTGGCCAAAAAGGTGGGGAAGTTGGCACCGGAGGTATCGACCGTTTGCGGCTGTGTTTTTAGCCTGATCGCGGTATTCGAATGGGGAGAATTCCAGTCTAAATTTAATCCTAGCAATACTTCTGAGAAGAGGAATCCTTCCGCATCGTATTGGGTATGGGGCAGCAAAGGGAGAATAGTATCCCCGACCTGACCAGCAGCAAAGCGAAAGCCATCAGAAGTAATCCAATGGAATACTCGATCAATGGCTCCTATGTAATGCTCTTCGAAGCTAGGATTGGAAAGGTTTTGGGAATATCCTTGTGCTAGGCAAAAGGACAAAATGAGGCTGACGTATATCTTTTTCATGGCGGATTTGGGCTTAAGGATACTTTACTGTCAAGACACACTTTTTACCCTGTGCCCCCCAAGCGATGGGCGCTATTTAACAAATTTCCTTGCTATGTTTTATGCATGGCGGATAAAAAACTGCCAAATATTTAAACAATTGTTTAAATCAATTGGTTAAATAATGTGTAGCACAAGATGCTTGTTACATAGTGGATCATGTTTTGTGGAGGTTTTGACCCTATTTGAAGCAGGTTGTCTTCCGGATTAAATAGGATACGGACAATAGGGAGGGATGTATTTATCACTGTCGAGTAAGAGCAGTAGTAAGACTTGGACCAACAATAAATATCTCAATCAATGCTTAAAAACTCAATGACATGAAGAAACTAGCATTATTAGGCGCCATGCTTTGTTTTCAGCTAGCGGGCATGGCACAGGAAAAAGGGGATTTAACGGTATTCATCAAAGACAAAAAGAAGAGAACTCAAGGCACCGCTAATATTATGCTGTTTAAAACGGCAGATGGTTTTCCAGCAGAACCAGCAAAGGCAGCCTATCGAGGCCAAATTAAGAATGTTACGGAGAGAACATTCCACACCTTTAAAGACATCCCCTATGGTAAGTATGCGGTGGCTGTCTTCCTGGATAAAAACAAAAATTGGAAAGTAGATCGCAACCTGATCGGGATGCCGAAGGAGCCGGTAGGGGCAGCCAATATGACGAAACTAGGAAAACCTCGTTTTACCAAATGCCAGATAGAGATTAAGGAGTCTGATCAGGAGGTGACCATCAAGTATATGAACTGATCGTGAGGATTTGACCAATACTTTATCCCTATAACATCTTCCTGGATAAAGTATTGGTCGATGACTAGTTATACCGAGTAACTGGCATCCGCAATTCATCTAAAACACTCCTCCACCACGACCTTTGCTAGGATTTCGGTGGAAGAGAATAATGGCATTTCGGTATCGGACTGGCTTATAAATAAAGGTAGCTCGGTACAGGCCAGTATTACGGCATCACAGTCTCGTTGAGCCATATAGTGGATGCCATCCAATAGCAACATTTTCATTTTGTCGTTACCTTGGCCATGGAGGATCTCTTGGAAAATGCAGTGATCCAGTATTTCCGAGTCTTGTTCTGGCAGCACTTCGTATTCGATGCCGTAGGACTGGAGTTCCGATTGGTAGAATTTACTGTTGATGGTCGTTTGGGTCCCGAGAATCCCCACCTTTCGATATTGGAGCAAAGCTATTTCCTTACAAACTTCTTCGTAGATGCTGAGAATGGGAAAACCGAAGTGTGCGCGCAATGGCTCCAGGACTGCATGTACAGAATTGCAGACCATTACGAGAAAGTCGATTGACTCGGCGAGCAGGGAGATTTCTTTCTTCAAAAAAAAGTAGAGTGCCTCTAGGTCTTTTTGTTCGAGGATGCTGGTTACCTCCCAGGTATTTACACTATTGATGATCAGCCTGGGGTTAGCGATGAGGTTTTGGGAAGTGAAAATCTTTGTAATGGTATCGTAGAATAGGCTGGTTGACAAAGGACCAAGGCCTCCTATCACGCCGGCCGTTCTGTAGGATAAGGGAGTAGTGTGGACGGTCTTCCGTCGATTCGCTAGGAGCGATCTGCGCTCAAAGCTAGGGAAACTGATATAGGTCATAAGACAAGTAGGTGTAGAAGTTACTGAATGAGTGACTAGGGTAAGCGATCCCAAGTCTATTTCCGGGCAAAAACCAAATCACAATCTCCTCGGAAGCAAATGGAAGCCTGCTCAATAGAGAAACCAGCCCTCTCGATAGCTTGGCAAAATTCCTCGTGACTGTGTGTCCAGAATTTTCCATTCTTCTGCATCTGGCGGATGTAGGCATTTTGTTTACTCACTACTTTGGCGTGCTTAAAGATTTTTAGCGTCTGTGCGATGCCATATTGATTAATGAGGTGCCAACCAATCGCCATTCTCCAGGAGGTTACGTTCATAATACGCCCTGGGTCGAGAAAGACTACGGGACTTCCAGGGCTCAGCCATTGATACATTTGTTCCAGTACTTTGTAGGGCTTAGGGAAAGTATAAAGGGCGTTTAAGCATAAAAGCCCTTGTAAGCTTCCCTCTTTAAACTGAGTATCTTCAATGGGTTGATTCCAAATCTCTAGATTAGTCAGACTTGCTGCTTTTTTCGCAGCGATGGCATTCATGTTTTTGTTACTGTCAATATGCAGTACCAATGCCTGTGGGAAGGTTTTGGCCAATTCTATGGAGTAATTTCCGGTGCCTGCTCCTAGGTCTGCTAGTTTTGAGCCAAGGGAAATATCCCAGCTTTGTACTTGTGTAAGGATCTCCTTGAAAGTTGTCTGGTAATATGGGTTGTACGCTAGTAGCATGTCATACTGCTGCGCATAGGCATTCCAATCCACCATTGGGGCTAATTCTAATTCATTCATGATTGATAGAGTAGTTGCAAACAATTTTGATAGCGTTCTAGATCGGCTTCTTCATAAGCTGCAATAGCACTGCTTTTTGACAGCTTGTCTTTGGAAGCAATGGGCGTGGCGAGCAATTGGATTTCAAAACTGACCTCATCCACCTTCAATGGTTCGGAGATGGAGAAGAAGTTCATGAAGCGTTCATAAAACTTCACATGTCGGGGCCTGACAGCTGTGATTACGTAGGCGCACTGATCCACTAGCGCACCTAAGGTTTGAATCCGAAAGAGCAACATTTGTGCGGTAAGCGATTTTCTACCGGTAAAATCAGGAGCGGTTACATAGCGATTGGATTCCAAGATAGGGGAAGAGAGGCCGATATATTGCTCTACCTCTGTTTTGAAGAAATTGATGGATGGCGTAGATGCCCAATCGTAGCTGGCTGACCAGGTGAGGCTTCGGACACTAGCCACAGCCTGACCCTCATGCCAAATGAGAAAGGTTCTGGCATTCCTTTGTTGATCAAAAGGGTCCGTGCAAATTTCCTGTTCATTGATAGGAATGGCGTCAGCGTGTCGATAGGCTAGGTAACGAAGGTGATGGGCCAACTGGAGACTTTCAGGTTCGATGCAAATCTCTGCAGTGTAGCCGTCCACCTCGAATAGGACCTGATGGTCCAAAGGTTTTAGGGTGCGTTGCATGGTACAAATACGGATTTATTAACGAATCATGTTATGGTCGAACAGGGCTAGAAAGGGATGAATTTTTCCCATAACCATCTACCTATTCATAGCCTTCCTATTCCATATTGCACGCATGAGCCTATGGTAGTGGTTTTTTGGGGCGATACTGGGAGCCTGTCTGTTACATCTTTATTCTACTGCTGAAGAAGTGTTACATGCAGAAGGCAAAATTATTAGATCAACTTAGGTGAAAGGAGGTGAATTTGGAGAGAATTGTATTTCTGTCCTAAAATCAAGACTTACTATTGGTGGAGTGGTAAAGAATTGATTATTAGTTGATTAATAGAGTTTTGGTGAGATGGTGCATAGAGGATATTTGACTCAAATCATGATCTGAGGCGTCCCCGAAAGGATTGAGTCGCAAGGATGGACTGAGTACTGCATCTTTGTTGTGTCAACCGGAAGACATGACCAACTCAGACCTAAGTATTCCACACCATTAAAACTAAAACTGATGAGATATTTCTTAAGCTTAGTACTTACACTAACCGTTGTTTTGGCTTCTGCTCAAGTGAAGGGCAACAAGAATATTATTACGAAAGAATTCTCTCTTGAAGAAATTAATCGAATTCAAATACACCTGTATGCTGATGTGGTCATTGACTGCGCCGCTAAGGAATCTTTAACGATCAGTGCAGATGAAAACTTGATGGATCTTATCGACGTATCTGCCGATCATGGCCGCTTGATTTTGGATCAAGCAGAATGGATCAAGCCTAGCCAGGATATCCAAATTAGAATCGGAGCGCCAAATTTGGAGCAAATTCAACAATCTACGCACGAGCGGGTCTTAGTGAAAAATATCGATACCCCTAGCTTTCGTGCCATGGCCCTGGTGGGGGAAATCGTAGTGCAAGGAGAGGCCAAGGAGTTGAGAGCAAGTGGAGAGGTCGGGATCGTCAATGCAGAGGATTTCAAGGCGGAGGTTGTGAATGTTAACCTTTGGGGTTGGGGGACGATTAAGTTGGATGAACCCAAGCTAATTGAAGGGATTGTAAAGGACGGAGGAACAGTATTGTATAAAGGGAGCGATACTAAAGTCAAGGTTCGGAAATCAGGGGATGGGAAAGTACTAAACCCGGCAGAGCAAGTGGCAATTAAAGATCCCTCAGCAGAATTTATTGACCTTGAGATCAAAAATAACTCCCCAAAACGCATCCAAGCTTACGTGGTAGGACCCAAACCGGACGGTCGCAAATTTAGTTATGGCTTTCCCATAAACCCAGGTCAGGTGAAAAAGAAAAAATGGTCCGTGGGGACAAAAGTATATCGCGTATCAAAAGTGGGTACGAAGAAGAAACTAGTGGAAATCACCAAGGAGGATGAAGGGCAAGTGGTGCCTTTGTACGGTGAAAAATAGCATCAGACCAGCGCTCTTGTACGATCACTCAACTGTTTTTACAACCAAAAATTAAATTAATCACGATGTCAAATACAGCTAGATCCATTAATACTCTTCTTTTTGGCCAAGCTTCTTTTACGTCCAATGCCATCAATATTCCCCTCCTACTGATTCGCATTTACTTTGGCTTAAGCATCATGAAAGCAGGCTTAGATAAACTACCCTTACCCGATTGGATGACCGAGCAAGTGGTGTCCATGGGCTTCCCCTTTCCGGTTTTCTTCGCTTGGGTAGCTTCATTTGGAGAATTTGCTTTTGGAGTCTTGCTTTGCCTTGGGCTCCTGACTCGTCTTTCCGGCTTCATGTTGGCTATTATTATGGGGGTGGCAAGTTTTGGATTTCAAAAAGTGCTTCCCATCTGGGATATGCACATTGCGCAGATGTTCTTTTGGGTATTCGTTCTCTTCGCTTTTGTAGGAGGTGGAAGATTTTCGTTTGACTATTTGATTGTAAACCAAGGCCAAGCTAAGCGTCGATTTAAGTGGTCCCTATTGGCCTTGCCAGTAAGTGCGCTGTTGTTAGGAATAGGGTTTTACCGCGAGTTTACACCCACTCCACAAATAGAAGAGCCGGAGACCACGCAACTATCTTCCATAAACGTACCGGGCTCCTTCAATAACTGGGATCCAGCCGCCAACGAAATGCAAAAAATAGATGATAACACCTATGTCCTAGATATGCAATTCGAACAATCCAGTCTCATTGAATTTAAATTCACGGCTAACCAAAGCTGGGATATTAACCTGGGCGAAAAAGATCAATCTACGGATGGATTCCCCATCTCCGGTACAGCTGAAATGGATGGTGGGAACGATACAGAAAATATTAAGGCCTATATCCCCGCCCCAGGAGCTTATAGAATCGAGTTAGATACAGAGACTTATCAATACACCGTGAGGAACATTTAGGTCACCCTTGCTTTAGATTAGCAAAAAGTAGTTCTGACAAAGTACTAATCTATATTTTGTCAGCAAGAGATCACTGAGCCAATAGGACTCGGTGATCTCTATTGGTTATCGCTTACACGGTCCTATCGTTTTCAGTGCTCTCAAATAGATCGATGTGGTTCCCCATTTTATCACGAAGGGTGACCGAGGCTTCATTGAGTCGATGGAGTAGGGGGGCTTCCAACTCTTTCTTTACCGCTTCGCCATTCTTAGCCAATTGTGCGGGACTACTCGCACCAACAAGATTGCAAGTGAGGTTTGGATTGGCACAAACCCACTTCAAGGCGAGATCTGCCATCGAATAGCCCGTTTCTTCGCTGATGGCACGAAGCTCCTGTAATACGCTACTCGTCTCGGCTTCAAATCCTGGTTCGCCGGTGCGCGAGTTAGGAACTTTTCTGCTATCGAAATGGCGGGTTCGTCGGCGCAGCATGGGGATTTCATCAAAGGAGGCCCAGCGACCGCTCAGGATGCCCTGCATGAGGCCCATGTAGCCCATGGTTCCTACACCATGCTTTTCGCAATAAGGAAGCACCTCCAATTCGATACTTCTACTAATTAGGTTATAGGCGAGCTGGTTGATCGCGATCTTGTCTAATGCTGGCAGTTCTGCCATTCGAGAAACGGCAAAATTGCTAATACCAATGTGCCGAATTTTGCCAGCTTGCTGCAACTCCAAGAGTGTTTGATAAACTTCTTCGATGCGGGGAGGATTTGCAATTCGTTCAGGATCCTTGGTAAATGATTTAATGGCGGCCGGATGTACGGGCCAATGCACCATGTATAGATCAATGTAATCGGTTTGCAATCTTCGTAAAGAAGCCTCGCAATGTTCAACTAGAATAGCCGGCTGGCAGTTTGCTGGACTAATTTTTGATCCGATGAGGACTTGATCTCGAGGAATGTTACGCATAATCTTACCCAGGGACTCTTCACTTCGTCCACTGTTGTAGATTTCTGCGGTATCTAGGTAATTAATTCCGTGCTCTAGCGCGGTTTTTACAATGGCTTCTTCATCCTTTAGTTCACGGGGACCCCAATAGTCACCGCCACCAAAGGACCAACAGCCCAAGCCGAGTATCGGCAAGGAGAGGCCCGTATTCGGGCATGTACGTCTTTGCATGTGGGTAAGTTTTCGTTTCGTGCGTCGTCAATATCGGAACTATTCGGCAGTATTAGGAAGGAAGCAGGTAGATAATTCAGAAAGAGGTAGGAAATGAGAAAAGGGAAGATACTCGTGATGAGCACCTTCCCTTTTGGTTGGGGTTTTACTTACGGCTCGCCAAAGCGAGTCGCAAGTAATTTGACCCCTTACAGGTGGTACGTTTGGACCGGTTTAGTGAAGCACTCAACCCGCTAGTTGCATGCTATGCTAGTGTCCATTCGGAAAGTTTGGCAGAGCCATTCCATCCTGCTGTTACCTAATCATTGCATCCTCCTAGTCTTACCAGCTCCGAAGGAGCTAATTCCTACGTACTTCAGTCTTGTTTCCCGTCCTCCAGCATTTGAGGGCCCTCACTTGCCGAAGGCATGTTTGCCATTCCTCAAATCTCTTGAGCAGAACTCATTCGATTTGATTCCTTTTTGGGTAAACTTGACTGCTTTATCTCAACCTGATAGCTGATTAGCTAAGTTTGGTCGACTGTTGTTTGGTGATGAGCACGCTAGTGATTCTTCAAATCTTCCAGTGGTGTCCCTCTTCCCTTACTAGTTCACCTACTCAATTCTTTTCCTTTTGCCCATCCTTTCTTCCGCAAGGCAGCTTGTAACCTCTTTCAGACAGAATTACTCCTAGTCCTATCAGGGGCTTAGCCTTGTTTTTAGAAAGTTTGTGACAAAATTTCAATCCTTGCATCAGGCAGTGAGCTAGTCTGGCAAGTGTTTTCCCTCCGGCTGACCTTGGTAGGAGAATACTGCCTTGCTCGCAACAATCTTTCAAGTCTTTGGCTACTATCATCAGAAAAGACTTCTCTTCTCTGGGTTTCGATCGGCACCGCTTGATTACCTGTGTGATTCAATCGGTGCGCAATACAAAGGTGAAGGAATATTTGTTTCAGCGCAAGTTTGCCATATTTTAAGTGGCATTAGTTTTGAACAATAAAATGTTATACTATGATATTTGGATTTTAAGAAATATATAAAAATTGATAAATCAAGAGCTCTAAAAATATATCGTGCAAGGAATATGTGGAAAACTCTGTTGGTTTATGTGGAAAAGATGTGGATAAAAGTTTGAAAAAAAATCAACCTAAGCTGATGTTTTGCTGCTTGAAAGTGGAAATCGTTCATTTTTTATTGCGGATTAGCGGCCAAAGTGGACGTTTCCCCTACCCACAGCTGGCTTTGGAATACGATTTTTAAGATCAAAAGGAGGGATGTTGCTCCCTGGTTCCCCGATAGATCAGGGAAAAGGAGCAGTTCCACCCATGAAAATCTTATCCTATTGCTGAAAGAAAGTGTCTACCGTATAGTCTAAGGCTTCGTCTGCGGGTACCTCTACATCCGGACGCACCCCAATTTTGTCAATTCTCAGGCCATCTCCAGTCATATAGTCAGCAATAGGCAGAAACAATTTGGCCTCTTTGTTTATCCCAAAGTATCGACCACTTAGCATAGCGCCAGCCGTCTTTTCCCCGATCAGGGTAGCCTGCTTTTCTTGTTGGAGCAGATGAACTAGTGGTTCACAAGTACTGGCAGTATGTCGATTAATCAGTACCACTACATCGCCTTTAAAGGTCGCTCGTTGGTGGGCAGGAATAACCATTCTGAATCCTTTCTCTTTACTCAACATCTTACCAAATCCGGCAAAGGTGAAATCTTGTAGGAAAGGGAACTGAGCAAGGGCTTCTGCGGAGGGATATTCTTTGTTTTCAGCAAACCATCGTCTAGAAAGATACAGTCCTGCATCAATAGATTCACTCCTTAGGAATTGTCCAAGCACGACGGCAGCATCTAAGGTGCCACCAGTATTATTACGTAGGTCAATGATTAACTTGGTATACCCTTTAGCTTTAATTTGCTCGATGAGTTGAATCATTCCGCTAGCATTGGCGGCAAAGGAACGGACTTTTAGTTGAGCGATCTGAGGGGTGACAGAGATCAATTCGAAGGGTGGCTGTGCCTTCTTCTTCGTGCTAGCTGGCTTTACGGGATAAAGATAGAAGTGAGTAAAGGGGAGTTGTTTAGCAGCCCGATTGAAGTGTTTAATGAAGGAAAGCCATGGCATTGCCTGAGCTTCTTCACTTTGGATGGAGGCCACAAAGTTTGTCCAAGTGGTGTCCTCTAGCCAATAGGGGTTGCAAATATTGTCTTCTGTAATTTGAATAATCTTAGCAATTGCTTTGGACTTTGCACCGGAGGAAATGGGGGTACTATTAGATACCGATCTTGAAGTTTGGCAAGCTGTAGAAAAGGCCAAAATCATAATGTAAAGGATAGCATTAAATGTTCGCATTTCTTCTTTTTTCTACAAAGGAATGCGCCTATCCTGGGCAAATCAAATAAGAGTGATCGCCCTGAAGATCTTGGGCTGAATTTGAAGTTTGCTTGCTGAATTTGAATTTATTGGGCTGAATTTGAAAGCTGAATTTTAACACGCTCATAGTATTTGGCCGATACTGGGAGCGGGGACGAGATATGGTTTACTTGCAAAAGGCGTTTACGTGCATTGCCACTGAAATCAAGCGCATGTTCCGGATTGAGCAAAAAAGAACGATGGATCTGAACGGCTCCTGGAATTTGTGCTTGTAATTGCGATAGCGTCATGCGTAGCATCACTTTCTGTATCGTATCGTCTTTTGCTTTGTGATAAAGCTCCATATAATTATGCTGTGCTTGAGCATAGATGAAATCTGCTGGAAGTAATTCCATCCTTTCCCCTTTATTTTGACTGACAATAACTAGCGTGTGAGGAGGCGCTTCTCCTGATCGAGGCTTCTGTCTTGGCATTATTTTCCGTAGGAAATACCATCCAGGGCTAAGGAAAATGCAAAAGGGGAGCCCAAAAGAAAGAATAAAGTCCCACCAATTTATGAAAGAAGGACGGAACCCATTCACGATGATAGTATTGTATAAATAGGAAGTCGTCATCATCAACCAGCAACCGATGAAGAGGATTAAGAACTCATTCCATATGAGCCAGCGGCGTACTTGTTTTCTATACAACCATTTTTCGATTGGATAGAGCAAAATCGTAGGGAGAATAATCCCGAGAGCATACCCCAAGAGCATGAGGTTTTTATGCGGGGCCTGAAAGTCATAGGTGTCAAAGGGTTGGAGTAAGATCATACTGCCAGATAACATCAATCCAAGGACGAGCCCGACTATCAGAGCGTTGATCCAAGTTGTCGAATAATGTATTTCTGTATGTAACCATTTGCTGATCTTCATATCCCTGTTAGCACTTGCTTTTCTGGGACAAAAATAGGTATTCCTTGTTAAGTACAAACAGAAACCGTAGCGATCAGAAACTATTCGTCAGATACGCCATGAAAAAAAGGGACACCGATGTACCCGATCGGCGCCCCCTGCTCACTCAACAAATAAAAAACTTGGTTTTTAGATGGTTTAATGGAAGCTATCAGAAAGCATTATTTTATGGTGTTCTCTTTACTGTATATCTGCTCTTCTACTTGGGACTTTCTTTAGCTAGTTTTTTGTCTGGCCTTCTAGCACGATAGCTCGTTGATAATGCGTAGGACCTCCTCATTACTTCCATATCCAAGATGACAGGCTCTGGTTTTCTGCTATTGCCATTTGTTCCTACTACAGACTTCACCCGGACATCTCCTTCAATGGCGTTTTCCACAGCAGTTAGTGAATAAGGTAAGTATTCGGTCAGGTAGTTGAGCCTTTCTGCCATACCTCCTGGGAAAGAAGGTAACTCACCCAGTTCAGCAACCGGTTGGTAAGCCTTTATAGCATCAGTAGGAGAAATTGTCAGAGGCTGACTCTGGATCACCTTGCTGATGAAGAGGCCGAGAAATAGGGTGATGAGAGACAATATGATTGATCTAGTTTTCATGGGGTTTGAATTTTGTTTCGTGCTACACTTCTTTAAAGCATTTTGTGAAATAAGATAAATGATTGAAGCCCGAGTGATAGGCTACTACAGTGACCTGCAAGCTGCCTGCTTGCAAAAGTTGGGCGGCGCTTGAGAATAGGGGAACTTTGCAATCACAACGCAATTAAAAAGGGACGCTGATGTACCCGATCAGCGCCCCCTGCTCACTCAACAAATAAAAAACTTGATTTTTAAATGGTTAATTGGAAGCTGATAGAAACCACCATTTTGGTGGCTACCTTACGATAGTCTTTTGCACCTGCTGTCCAGCGGGGCATGTCATTGATAATGCGCAAGACTTCCTCGTCACAGCCATATCCTAGTCCTTCTAGAATGATCGGCTCTACAATGTCGCCTTGAGGTCCTACGACAAACTCTACTCGTACCTCTCCTTCGATGGCGTTTTCACGAGCAGCAACGGGATAATTTAGGTTTTCAATCAGGTAGTTGGACATTTCTTCCAACCCTCCTGGGAAAGTAGGTAACTCATCCAGCTCCGACACTGGTTGATAGGCCTCTATTTCATCGGCAGACTGACTCCGGAGGACATTCCCGATGGAAAGACATAGGAATAGGGCGATGAGGGAAAATGCGATTGATCTAGTTTCCATGGTTTTTTGAATTTTGGTTTTTTGCTACACCTCTTAAAACTCTAGCTAGTCTGTACCATTGATTAATTGGGGTTTTGGTTATTGGGGTATTTTAGGATTAATCAACCACTCTACTGTACAGACTGCTAGATATTTAATAAATGAGGTTTTAGGTTGTGATTATTTCCGGGACAAAGGTAGGCAGGAAGGTGAGGGGGCGCTATCAGAGATTGCCCAAGTTGTAGCAGTATTGTAACAGCAGGAAAGAAGCTTTCGAGTCCTATTAGAGCCGGCGACACAAAGGCTAGCAGATATGTAACAGACTTTGATAATTATGTAACAAATCCAGTGTTTAGGCTTGATGTTTAGCGTAATCTGTGGGAGAGAGGCCGAATTCTTCTTTAAAACATTTTGCGAAATAGGACAAGTGATTGAAGCCGGAGCGATAGGCCACTTCCGTGATTTGAAGGCCACCTTGTTGTAGGAGTTGGGCGGCGCGCTTGAGTTTAATGGATCGGATAAACTCGCTAGCGGATTGATTGGTTAGGGCCTTTAGTTTGCGATGCAGTTGCATACGACTCATGCCGATTTCCTTCTGTAGTTGATCTACCGAAAAGGCCTCAGCTTCCATGTTTTCTTCAATAATCTCCACGAGATTTTCCAAAAGGTTGGCATCTCGATTGGTCAAGGTTACTGCTTTGGGCTCCAATACAACTGCACGTCCAAATTTTTCCTGTAGAATACGACGTTGATCCAGGAGGCCATTGATACGCGCTAGCAACTCTTCCTGTTCAAAAGGCTTCAATAAGTATTGCTCTGCCCCGGTTTCGAAGCCTTTGATTTTGGTTTCTCCATCGTCACGAGCGGTCAGGAGAACAATGGGGATGTGGCTGGTGGTGTCTTCTGATCGCAGGGCTTTCGTCAGCCCAATGCCATCCAGTTTTGGCATCATGATATCACTAATGATTAGATCAGGAATTAGGGCCATGGCCTGTTGTAAACCTACTGCTCCATCCTCCGCTACCGTAACCTGAAACTGGGTAGACAATTGAGCTTGTAAATAGGTTCTTAGATCTGCATTGTCTTCTACCAACAAAAGATGAGCTTGTTCTTTGGTGGGAGCATTCTTCATTGTAGGGCGAATGGGATGTTGGTCAGTAGATACCTGAGGGGGCACCGCAGCAGGGAGAGCGGTCGTAATAGCTGAGTGGGGTACCACCGCTGCATCCAATAGCTGAATCGGAATAGAGACGGTAAATACACTGCCTTGCCCCTCTTGGCTATCCACCTCTATCTCTCCCTCAAACAGTTCCACTAACTCTTTGGTCAAGGCCAAGCCAATACCGGTCCCTTCATAAGCCCTGGTGTGTGAACTATCTACTTGGTAAAAGCGATCGAAGATCTTTTCGCGCATATCCTCAGCTATCCCGATCCCTGTATCTGATACAGACAAACGTAAGGTGTTCTTTTGAGCGATCAAAAGGTGAATGGCTACTGTCCCCCCGGCAGGCGTGAATTTAAAGGCATTAGAAAGAAAGTTGTACACTATCTTTTCCAGCTTATCTGGATCCAATTCAGCTATGTAATCTCTTTCCGGGATGTTGATCTGGTATTCGATGTCTTTGGATTGCGCTAAAGAGGCGAAGGATTGAGCGAGGTTTTGCAAGGAGCCGGAAATTTCAACGGGCCGTTTGTGTAATTGGAGCATGCCTACTTCCACTTTCGAAAGATCGAGGAGTTGATTGACGAGCCTCAGCAGTCGATCGGCATTGCGCCGCATCATACTCACCTCTTTTTGAGGAATAGTTATAGGATGCTGTCGAAGCGGTGCCAAAATGAGATTGAGTGGCGTTCGAAATTCATGAGAAATATTGGCAAAGAAGCGAGACTTCATTTCATTCATTTGCCGGATTTGGGCCGTTTCCTGCTTTAACTGCAATTGTTGATGCTCCAACTTTAGCTGTCGATTACTTTGCTTGAGCTTATATCGATTAAAAAGTAGATAGGTGACGATGGCTATTAAGGCAAAAACCAGAATCAGGCCCGCAATGAATTGTCGTTGTTTTGATAACGAATCTTCTTGGGCGTCTAGCCGTCTTTCTTTTTTTTCAGTCCCGTATTTGGTTTCAGCTTCGGCAATTTGCTCTACCAGCCTGGCAGCCTGTAAACTGTCCATCAGATCTCGATATTCGGCATTAAAGGCTATCGCTTTTTCCACATCTCCTGTAGCCGCGTAAATCATGGGCAAATATCCGAGAACCCTTGATTTAATACGTTCAGAATTGATCTCTTCTGCTATTTCTAAGGCTTTGTTAGCGCTAAGCAAGGCGTTTTCAAAGTCTTTCATCTCCAGATAAATGCCAGTGAAGTCTACATAAGAAATGCCCACATTCGTTCTATTCCCCAATACGAGGTCCAATTCCAATGACCGTTTCTGGTACTCTAAGGCTTTTTCGTATAGCTTTTTTTCGCGATAGATGAGTCCAATATTATGCAAAGAGTTTCCTACTCCTTGGTCGTCTTGCAATCTTTGATCGACCTCCAGAGATCGCTGGTGGTAATCCAGGGCTTGATCCAGTTGATCGAGGTCATAGTAAACATTTCCTATATTCCCCCAAATACTGGCCATTAGGGTGTCGTAGCCATTGGCTTCGGCAATCTTGGCAGCTTCCTGGTAATAGCTCAAGCTTCGCTCCAGCTGCCGCTGGTATCGATTCACGATCCCCATATGTATATTGGATATACATCGCTCCTTGTCCATGCCTAACTTCTCGAAGATTTCCAGGGCAGCGACACCAGATTGTACAGCAGATAGGTAGTTGGCTTTTTCAGCATAAACTCCTACCAAAATTTGTTCCGCCAAGGCGAGTTCTTTTTCTCGCCCAAGTTGCTGAGCACTGGCTTTTACCTCGAGGGCTTTTTTTAAGGCCAAATCAGGATCTGATCTGCGCAAAGACCGAGCTAGATCCAACTTGATGGACATACTATCTATGCTGGATAGACTTTGACTATGCAATGGAGAAATCAACAAAGGGCCTAAAGTCAGACAGAGCAATACAAGGCGAATGAGCTTCATGCGATTTGTTTAGCTGCGATTCAGTAGTGTTTGGTAATCTTTCTCCTGAAACGAGAGTTTCAGCAGTAGTAGCCCTGATTGTGTTTGAGTGGTAATGTTATAAAGGTGAGAAAAATCAGACTAAAAGACAACCCTTCGATTTGAAAAGGAGGCTGGTCGGGGATTTTTAGCTGATTATGAAGACGGAAAGGATAGCTACGAAAGCCTATTTAGGTACTTGATTCGTAGATTTTTGTAGGGTGAAATGGACCGTTGTGCCGATACCGATTTGGGAATCCAACCAAATCTCGCCGCCATGATTTTCCACCACACGTTTACACAGGGCTAGACCGAGGCCACTGCCTTTATACTCCTGAATGGTATGCAGCCTGCCAAAGAGTTTAAATGCTTTTTCAAAGAATATTTCTTCCATGCCAATGCCGTTGTCCTGAAAAGAAAATTGATGGTGCGTTTCTTGCGCTAGATGAGTTATGGTAATACTGGGCGGTCGCTCTTTGTGATGAAACTTAATGGCATTGGTGATAAGGTTTTGAAATAATTGGATAAGGCTGGACTCATCACCGGGAATGTTCGGGAGCCGGTCATATTGAATGGTGGCTTTCTTTTCTTTGATCAACTGGGAAAGGTTAGATTGTACGGTCAGCATGGTGCTATTCAAATCCAGGATGTTTTGCTCGATAGGTTTTTGCCCAACCCTGGCATAGATCAATAGCCCGTCGAGTAATCGCCTCAATCGATGTACGCCCGCAATCGCGAAATCCATGTATTCCAAACTGTCTCCGGATAAGCCCTTTTCCTTTCGTTGGATAAGTTGTAAAAAACTAGAAATCGTACGTAAAGGCTCGGCAAGATCATGTGAGGCAGCATAGGCAAAGCCTTCCAGGTCTTGATTCGACTTTCTCAGCTCGACGATATGTTCCTTCAGGTCCCTTGTTTGTTCCTCAATACGCTCCTCCAGCCCTCTTTGGTGAGCGCGGAGGCGTTCAACGGCTTGGGCATGTAGAATCTTAGTCACGGCCATCGCCGCAATAGTCTGTAGTAGTTCTAGATGCTGTTGGGTGAAAAAGTTCTTTTCAGGATGTTCGGAATCTATAATGCCAATTAGGCGATCCCCATCCAGAATGGGGACTGTAATTTCTGAATAGCGAAAATCATCATCTAGTATATATCGAGAATCTTGACTGGTATCAGAAATGATTTCTGGTACTCTCGTTTCAGCTACGGAGCCCACAATGCCGCGCCCTAATGGGATAATGATTGGGTTGGCGATATCCATTTCGTGTGGGTTCTTTGGTCCGTGGGCGGCTGCTTGTACCAGGATTTGTTTTTGCTCATCTAGTAAGTAGATCACACAATCGAAAAATCCCAACTTGGCGATAGCATGTTTCACGATCGCCCAAACCACATCTTGGAGGGTATGCTGTTGCAGGAGGTTGAGCGCAAATGAATGTAGCACGCGCAGGTTCTGCTCTCGTTCGGCCAAGAGTTGATACGCGCTGCGAAGGCGCTCAATTTCTTCAGTTTTCGATAAATGGTTAGAATGCTCCATGTTTGCTTTCCAGGGCATGAGAGCGTCAAGAACCCATCATGTTTATGTACTATTTTACCAATCTACCCCCATAAAGTTACATAATTGTAATGATAGACAAGGTGGTGGTAAGGATAAGAATTGTGAGGAGTAATCAAGTGTATTCGGTGATAAGCTTGCCGAAAAAACGGAATTCGGAATTCGGACATCGGGAAACAGACTGACAATACCTGTTTCTGCTTTTCGACGGTACAGGAAAATTGTTGTTTCCTTCTCTCCCGGTAGTAAAGCGAAGCGTGAGTCAAAAAGAGCTACGTAGTGGCAGTGAGGTATTTTACACGACTTCTCTGCAAAATAAGGGCTGTACTCACCTACAAAAGCCAGAAAATCGGCTCTTCCTAAAGAAATTTGAGCCCGAAATTCGAGACCATTCCCTAGAAAGCAGGAGAGAAGGTGTTGAATCAGGTGATAGTTCTAATATTTTGATTGTTAGTGTGTTATG
This sequence comes from Saprospiraceae bacterium, assembly GCA_019634045.1. Classification (GTDB taxonomy): domain Bacteria; phylum Bacteroidota; class Bacteroidia; order Chitinophagales; family Saprospiraceae; genus DT-111. The sequence continues at coordinate 2,593 of JAHQWA010000583.1, read as the reverse complement.
GTTTTCTGCGGAACTGGCGTGATAGATTATTACAGGTCATCGTTCTTCTCGAAGGAATTAATCCAGCAATTTGAATGATTTGTACAGGACTTCAGCGCCAAAGTAGGCGAATATTGCAGGGAAGGAAGAAATGACCTACTTGCTCAACTACGCCATAAAGTACATCAACAAAACCACTTAATCGCTAAAAACGTGCAGATGCTATCTAAAAACTGCCAGTGACGCGAACCCCCTTTCTCTCAATGCCTATTTCATACAACTTTATGCTGTTAACCAACAAAACGCTCTGACAATTTTGTGCCGTAAGTGGCCCTGAAAACGGTCGGAGAAGGTAAACGTATACACCCATTTTACAGTTACTAACTAATACCCAATAAACATGAGAAAGCTAGTTTATGTAAGCAGTCTTATCCTCTTTTGTCTTGTCCAACACAGTCTGGCCGGACAAACTATCCAAGGGGAAATTCTGGATGAAAATGACCAAGGTATGATCGCTGCCAATGTCTATTTGATGACGGCGGCGGATACTACTTTTATTCGAGGTACGATGTCGAACGACGATGGTACATTTATTTTCGAAAAACTTCCCGCTGGCAATTTCCTAATCCAAGTGACCTCCGTGGGCTACAACAATATCTATACGGCTCCCATTCAGCTATCAGCCAATGAAGTGTTGCAGATAGAGGCTATTCGCCCGGTCGCTGGCTTGAACCTGAAGGAGGTGGTAGTCACGGAAAAAAAGCCCCTGTATCAAGCGGAGCCAGATGGTCTGGTTGTTAATGTCGAAAATAGTATCGTCTCGGCAGGGGCCACGGCACTGGAAATACTTGAACGATCGCCCGGAGTCGTGGTGGATCGTCAAAACAATACCATTTCCCTCGTCGGTAAGCAGGGCGTGAATGTGATGATCAACGGTAAGCTCAGCTATATGCCCATTGCCAGCTTGGTACAATTTCTGGAGGGTATGAGCGCGGATAATATTAAAAGTATCAAATTAATTACCGTACCCCCGGCTAGATTCGACGCTGAAGGTAATGCCGGGTATATTGATATCCGTTTGCGAAGACGAACAGATGAGGGCTTGAGCGGAACGCTAACCGCTTCTTATGGTTATGGTCGTGGTCATGTGTCTAATGACAATCTCAGCTTTAATTACAGAAAGAATAGACTTAATCTTTTTGGAAATTACTCTTTTGTACTCAATGGAAGAGAGCAACTTTTTCAAACCATCCGCACCAACGGAGCGGCAGCCGATGCTAATCAATCAACCACCGCTGCCTTGCGTGATCCACAGCAGCGGAATCACAACCTTCGTTTGGGGTTAGATTACCAATTGTCTGATCAGACGATAGTAGGTGGCCTCATCTCTGCCTACGATAATAAATGGTCAATGAATGCTGTGAATACGAATGAAGTTATGGAAGGAGGAAGTTTGACACGCATCAATTCTGTGGCAAACGTTGAACGAAATCAATGGAAGCACTACAGTGGGAATCTAAACATCAAGCACAATTTTACAGAAAATGAATTTGTCACGGTTGATTTGGATTACTTGGATTTCAATAATGAAAACCCTACTCAATATACCAATTCCGTCTTTGATGGCAACGAGCTCTTTTTGCGCGATGAATTGACTAATTCAACTAAAATTACCCCCATTAATATTTGGGTAGGGAAAGCAGATTACCACCGGACTTTCTCCGATCGATTTTCATTAGATGTAGGAGGAAAGATCGTCCGATCAAGTTTTGATAACCGAGTGTCCGTAGAGATGTTTGACAATGGAGAGTGGGTCCAAGATCCTACCTTATCGAGCAATAGCAACTTAGGGGAACAAATCTGGGCGGCTTACGCTTCTTCCGATATCAAAATTGGTGAAAAAACGAATGCCAAGGTGGGGCTTCGGTACGAGTATACCGATTCTAAATTGGATACAGAAACAGATGGCCGGGTAGTCGATCGTCAATTTGGGCGCTTTTTCCCAAGTGCTTTTTTAGGACATGATTTCACTAAGAATTTTGGCGTCAACCTGGCTTATTCTCGACGAATCACCAGACCGACCTTCAATGAGATGGCTCCTTTTGTTTACCTAATCGATCCATCTACCTTTTTTGCAGGCAATGTGGCCATCCAACCTTCTCTAACGGATGCCTATAAGTTGGATCTTCGCTACAAGACCGTGTTTTTTAGTGTGCAATATTCTATGCAGGATAGTACCATTGCAAGATTCCAGCAACAGTATAATCCAGAAACAGATCGACTGGTCCTACTGTCTGAGAACCTAAAGAATTCTAGAATTCTTTCCTTTACCCTTGGCTTTCCGCTAGAAGTAAATGACTGGTGGCAAATGAGAGTCAATGCCATGTACTTCCAGCAGCAGAACAATACCTATGACGCAGGAAAACCGATCCAGCTTAAGAGAGACTATTTGCAGTTCAATACCTCCCAATCCTTTAAGTTACCGCATGGGTTTTCTTCTGAATTATCCTTATTCTATATTGGACCAAGACTTGCCGGAGCTTTGAAGTTTGGGGAGATGTATGGACTTAATCTAGGGTTCCAGAAAAATCTTGGTGGAAATAGGGGGACTCTT